>JBEVOM010000162.1:0-43923 GCA_040507575.1 Ilumatobacteraceae bacterium | reverse complement strand
GTCGCCGCCGGCAGCCCGCTCGCGGCGCTCGCCGGCGGCGCGGCCGGCGCCTCTCGTCGACGACCCCGGCGACGACGAGGACGCGTCGCCAGGGCGACGGATCGTGCTCGTGCTGGTTGCTCTCGCCGTGCTCGTCGGCCTCGGCGTCGGTGGGTTCTTGCTGTTCGGGGGCGGTGATGACGACGACGCCGCTCCCACCGTCAGCGCCGAGGACACGACGAGCGTCAGCGGCAAGGGCACCGCGACGGAATCGGTGCCCACCACCGCGACGGGTTCCGCGCCGACGTCGACACCGGCGACGGGAGCGGTCGGCGCCCCGGCCGCCTTCCCGACGGCCGGCGACCCGATCCCGACGAACGTGATGATCTTCACGCGGCTGCGGTCTGACAGCACCCGGCAGCTCTGGTCGGTCGATGTCGACAAGGCCGTGGATGACCCGACACGTGTCCAGCGCGTCAACACCGGGGGTGGCTCGACGTGGGACAACCTGCCTGCGGTCTCGCCGGACCGCCGGCTCATCGCCTACACGACGGCGCGTCCGGGTACGTACTCGCTCGTCGTGGCGGCATGGGACGGTGGGTTCAAGGAGCTGATGGTCGACGGGCAGCCGCTGACGGTCGCCAACGACGCGCGCGCCACCTGGTCGCCGGACGGCACCCGACTCGCTTACGTCGCCAACCGCGGCGGCGCCGAGGACCTCTTCGTGTTCGACGCCCGCACGGGCACCGAGGCCCAGCTCACCGACGACGACCTGAGCGAGGGCGACCCGGCGTGGTCCCCGACGTCGGAGCAGATCGTCTATGCGGTCACCACCCCCGACACCGGCCGTGATCTCGTGATCATCGAGGCCAGCGGCGGTCCCACGGTCACGTTGACGTCCGAACCGGGTGACGACTCCGACCCTGCGTGGTCGCCGGACGGGACGCAGATCGCGTTCGCCCGGCGGGCGGCGACCGAGAGCGCGTTCAACGAGCTGTTCGTCATCGCCGCCGACGGGACCGGCCTGCGACCGCTCGTGGCGTCGACGTTCGACACCGGGTCGACCGAGCGCGGCGACTCCGACCCGTCGTGGTCACCCGACGGCACCCGCATCGCGTTCGAGAGCGCGCGCGATCAGGGCATCTGGCTCGTCGCCGCCGACGGCCTCACCGATCCCGGGCCGGTGACGCGCCTCGACGGCTGGGTCTCGGTCCACCCGGCCTGGCGATGACGTCAGCCGTCGTGCGGCATGACACCGGGAGCCGCACCGACGGCCAGTGTCGTGTGAGCGCTTCCGTCGTCGTGTGCACCCGCAACAGGGTCGATCACCTGCGACGGTGCCTCGCGAGCCTCGAGCGCCAGCTCGACGTCGACGAGCGCACGGATGTCGTGGTGGTCGACAACGGTTCGGCGGACGGCACGGCCGAGCTCCTGCAGCAGTGGTCGGCAACGGAGCCGGCCCGTCGTCGCGTCGTCCACGAGGCGCGTCCGGGCCTCTCGATGGCCCGCAACGTCGGGGTCGCGGCGACCCCGTCCAGCGACGTCGTGGCGTTCCTCGACGACGATGCGGTGGCCCCCAGGGGATGGTTGGCCGCCCACCTGCGCTGCTACGACACCGATCCCGCGGTCGACGCCGTCGGCGGGCCGGTCGTGCTGGCGTGGCCGCAGGGGCGCCCGGCGTGGGTCACGCCCCGCCTCGAGCACTGGTGGAGCGCGCTCGACGCCGGTGACGACCCCGGCCTGTTCCCGCGCCCACACGGTCCGTACGGCACGAACATGTCGATCCGTCGACCGACCCTGCTGGCCGTCGGGCAGTTCCGCACCTGCCTCGGCCGGCGCGGAGCCAGCCTGATCTCGGGCGAGGAGGCGGCGGTGTGGGCGGCGGTGTGGGAGCGGGGCGGCGTCATCCGCTACGAGCCGGCGACGTTGGTCGTGCACGAGGTCGTGGCCGGCCCGGCGTCGGCGCGCGTCCGGCGGCGTTGGGTGCTGCGCCGCGGGATCGCCCAAGGGCTCACGAACGCCCGCCTCGCTGCTCTGGCGACCCCGCGACCGGCCGGTGCGGTGGTCGCCGCCTGCCGCGACGACGCCCGGTGGTTGTTCGACCAGAGCGGAGATGTCATCCGCTCGGTGTTCGGTGGGGGGGCGACGTCCAGCGACGTGCTCGACGACATCGCTCGGCGCAGCGGTCACGCTGCGGCGATCGCCGAGCACGTCAGGCTGCGGCTGCTCGATGCGATCGGAGTCGACTGGCGCAACACCGGAGCCGGCGGTTCCGGGGCTGGCGGTTCCTAGGCGCGCACGCGCCGGCCGGCCCACTGCGCCGCCCGCCAGGTCGCCTGGGCCACCGGGTGCGGGCGCGCAGCACGGTCTGACGCGTCTGACCCGTCGCGCCCGGACCTGGACCTGGCCCTGATGGCCGCCAGCCGGGCGGCGATCAGCGACGACCGGGCCGCCGGCGAGTGCAACTCCAGGATGTCTCGGCGACCCCGGGACGCGACCCGATCCCGCGTCGTCCCGTCGGACCACACGATGCGCATGAGGCGCGCCGCGTCGTCGATGTCCGGCTCGGCCCACACCGCACCGGCCGGGTACGGCTCGCACCCCGCCGGGACGACGCCGGGGGAGTAGCCGACCAGGAAGCTGTTGTCAGTGTCCATGAACTCGAGGTTCCCCGAGTAGCCCGTCGCCACGACCGGCCGCCCGGCGAGCATCGCCTCGGCCATCGTGTACCCGAACCCCTCGGCCCGGTGCAGCGACACGTAGCAGTCGCACGATGCGATCAGCGCTCGCGTGGACGTGATGTCGAGGTAGGCGTCGACGATGTGGATGTCCGGTCGGCCTTCAGCCGCGGCACGGAGCTGCTCCATCGAGCGCAGGGCCGATCGGCCGTTGATCGACTTGACGATCAGCGCCGGTCCCTCGCCGGGCCGGAACGCCCGCTGGAACGCCTCGACGACCCCGAACGGGTTCTTGCGGGCGATGGTGCTGTGGACGTCGAAGCAGAACAGGAACGTGAAGTCGGCATCGATGCCGAGCGGGTGGTGCCCGGCGGGCGCCACCCCGTAGTCGACGACGGGGAGCGGGACGACGTGCACCGGCGTGGCGACGGCGCGAGCGATCGCGTCGCGACCGTGGCGGCTGTAGGTCCAGATCTCGTCGACGTACGGCAGCCCGGCGAGCATCGTGGGCGGGAGCTCCTCGAGCTCCCACGCCCACACCCCGACGGTGTGCTGGTCGGGACGAGTTCGCCCCCACAGACGTTCCATGACCAGGGGTGTCTGGTCGCTGTTCACGACGACGAGGTTGATGTCCAGGTCGCCGACGTCGTCGAACCCACGACCGAGCAGGTGCTGCTGGCGGTTCGAGGTGGCGGTCTCGTTGATCACCGCGCACGTCTCGCCGAGGTGCTCGAGGGCGGCCAACATGGCCCGGCCGGCCTCGCCGATGCCGAGCTCGGCGGCGAAGTATCCGACGACGTTCACGCCGGGCCGCAGGGGTGGCCGGCGTTCGATCGCGCCGAGCGTCGGCGGCCGCTCCGGCGGGACGAGCGGCGACGGGATGTCGTGCTCGAAGCGCCCGCTCTGGCGGACCCAGGCGTGGAAGTGCTCGAGGCCGTCGCCGCGCAGGTTCGGGTACGCCGCCTGCACGTCGGGCCGTTGGAGGTAGATGAGGTGGAGGTAGCGCCCGACGCGCGGCACCTCGCTGCCGGGCAGCGGCGATGTCAGCAGCGCGAGCAACCGCGTGTCGTCAGCTTCGCTGAACACGTCGGGGAGCGCGGCGACAGGCGCCGCGCTGCCGGTCTCGTCACGCTCGCGACGCAGGAGCTCGTCGCGGTAGATCTGCCGGGTCACCGGGTCGAGCGGGAAGCCGCCACGGGTGTGCGACCAGCCGTACGGCCGACCGGGGTCGGCCGTCGCCTCGGCCGCCTCGTCGAGTCGCCGGCCATAGCCGTGCATGAGCTCCCGGAGCACGGGTTGCTCGGACAGCAGCGTGCGCGGCCGGTCCCCCTGGTGCGTGCTGAGCAGGTGGGGGGCTCGAGCGTCGTACCCGCTGTAGTGGAAGAACCGCAGCGGCCACCCCCCGGCCGTGTACCCGGATGGTCCGCGGCCGATCGGTCGGGTGTCGACGTTCCAGTACGCGACGTTGCAGCCGAGGTCGGTCACGATGTGGTGGGGATGGCCCACGACGCCGGCGTCCACCCACCGTTGATCGACGAACAGGCCCTGGTCGTGAGCGACGATGCACGACCGCCGGCAGTGCGCGGCCCACGCACCGAGGAACGGCCGGCTGGACGGTCCGACGCCGATGAACCCGAGGTTGAACACGCCCGAGGACGCGAGGCTGCGGGTGTCGGGTTGGCGACCGTCGTCGGGAACGGCGTCGAGGCGGTGGGGCGTCAGGACGATGCCGTGCTGGCGGGCGAGCGCGTCGAGGTCGTCGAGCGGGGCGAACACCTCGATGTCGGGGTCGAGGTAGGTCACGGCTGCCTCGTGATGCCGGGACAGGAGGTGCTGGAGCAGGAGCGGCTTGACCGCGGTGGCCAACTCGGTGACGTCGTAGATCGTCGCCATCCGGTGCAGTTCGACGATGTCGACCCCGAGGTCGCCGAGGACGAGCACCTCGTACGGCCGGTCCGACCACGACCGCCGGTCGTCCTCGGTGGCGTCGATCACGAGGACGGCGACGCGGCCGTGGGGGTGGTGCCGACGGAACGAACGGGCCAGGAGCTCGGCACGGGGCAGGTAGTTGCGGGCGACGATCGTCGTGACGAGCATCGTGCTCGTCGACGGCGGCTCCGGCCGTGCCGGCGCCTGCTCCACGGTCATGTCGACGACGGTGGGCGACCCGAACCAGCGCACGTGTTCGTGCACGAGGTCGATCTCCAGGCGGTAGCTCCCGGCGCGGGCCGGCGCCTCGACGAAGACGGGCACGATGATCTCCCCGCCGGGCTCCACCGCGGCAGTCAGCGGGCTGCGTCGCGCGTCGTCCGGCGGCGCCGCAGTCGGGTCGTGGTCGTCGTCGTGCCACCGGTGCCCGACGGCGATGGCGCCCGTCCGTCCGAGCCCGAACGGCCACGACGCCGACCCGTCGTTGCGGATCCTCACGTAGACCGGCCGGGTCTCGCCGGGCACCATCCGGCCGGTGTCCTCGAACGGCGTGATGGTCGCACGGTGGTCGCTGTCCGCCAGCGGACCCTGCACGAACGCGTCGATCTCGCTCCGGCCGGCGACGGCGATGGCCGGGAGGGGCGGCCCGGCAGGGTCGGGAGTCGGGAGCGCAGCGTCACGCGCCGCGAGGACGGTCTCGATCCACGGCCGGTCGACGGCGGGCACCGGGGACGGCGGGTCCAGCGCCGTGTCCTCGGGCAGGTACATCGTGGCGTTCAGCAGACCACCGCCGAACGCCCGCAACCCGGGGGTGAACGCCTCGTACGCGCCCGACCGGCGGCGACGTTCCTCCTCGCCCGTCGTGACGAGCGCGAGATGGTAGATCGGCGCGTCGACGTGGCGCGACGGCATGACGCGCTCGATGCTGTCGTGGAGATGACCGGAGTGGCGCAGCCACGGGCCGCGACGGACGAGCCGGACCTGGAAGTCGGGCCACCAGGGCAGCTCCCGCAACCACGTCCCTGACGCCGGGGACAGCCAGCGCCTCGGGAACTCGTACTGCACGACGTCGTCGGCCTCGACGAGGCCGGGCAGGGCGGCGACGAGCGCCGGGCTGGGCACCTCGTCGGCGTCGATCGACAGGATCCACTCGCCGCGACACTGGGCATGGAGCCACGGCCGCGGTCGGTCGGGGTGGAAGCCGAACTCGTAGCGCACGACCCGGTCGGCAACGTCGCGGTACGGATGGAGCGTCGCCGGGTCGATCCGCGAATCGACGGCGACGAGGATCTCGTCGGCGACCGGCCGCAGGAGCGACAGCATCGCGGCGACCTGGCTCGGCGGTTCGCCGGCGAGGCAGCACACCGTCACGGTCGGCCGCGTCAGCGTCGGTCGTGGCGCGTCGCGCCGCGCCAGCTCGTGGTCGGGCGGCTCGTCGAGCATCCGCTCACGGTAGTGGGGCCCCTGCCGGGCGGTCCGGGCCGTGATTCGGGCCTGCCGCGTCGGGAGCCCGCCGCTACGATCGTGGCGTGGCTGCGGACCAGCCAGTGACCGACCACCACGGGAAGCCGGTGGGCACTGCAACCGCCGGCCCCGCAGGTCGAGCGGATCGGTCCAGCGCGTGAGCATGCCGCCGGAGGACGTCGCCCAGCTGCTGTACGGCGTGGGTTTCCGCGGCGAGGACCTCGTGAACATGGTCGCCATCGCCGGCCGCGAGTCCGGGTACCGGCCCGAGGCGCACCGCACGGACACCGACCCGGCGAAGATGGTCGGGGACTTCGGTCTGTTCCAGATCAACTACATCAACGACACACCGGCGTTCCGTGCCGCGATCGGGATGACCGACCGCTCCCAGCTGCTCGACCCGCAGGTCAACGCTCGGGCCGCGTACTACCTCTACGAGCGCGGCGGGCTGGCACCGTGGACGGCGGGGCCCGGCGGGTGGACGGCCGAGGGTGACCCGACGTACGGGACGGACGTCGCCGCGGCCCGCGAAGCCGTCGCGCGGGCGGAGGCATCCGGCATGATCGACGACCCGTTCGACGGTGGTCCGTCTGCCATGGCGAACGCCCCGGACGGGCCCGACGGCGGCGCCGACCTCGACACGCCGCTGGAGCGGTTCTTGAAGCTGTCCGTCGCCCAGGCCGGTGACCCGTACGACTCCAACCACGGCGAGCCGGACATCGACGATCCGAACCCCACCACGCTCGACTGCTCCGAGCTCGTGCAGTGGGCGGCGCACAACGCGGGCGTCGAGGTGCTCGACGGCTCCTACAACCAGCACTTCCAGATGATCGACGAGGGGGCGACGGTCTCGATCGAGGAGGCGATGAACACGCCGGGCGCGCTGCTGTTCTCGTTCGACCCGCCGCCGGTGCGCGGAGGTGGACGCCCGGCCCACGCGCACGTCGCGATCAGCCTCGGCGACGGTCGCACGATCGAGGCCCAGGGTTCGCGCACCGGGATCCTGATCGCCAACGCCAACGCCGACCGGTGGACGAACGCTGCTGTCATCCCCGAGTTCAAGGGTCAGGACGTCGACATCGACGACGTGCTGTCGTGGACGGGCCGCGACGACGACGTCGCCGACATGTTGCTCGGCCTGCCGACCGACGACTCCCCGGCCGACTCGATGCCCGTGCCCCTCGACCCGCCGACGCCCCCTCCGCCGCCCGATCCGCTCGCCGAGGCCCAGCTCAACGCGGGCGGCGTCGACACCGACATCGACATGCTGCCGGACCACTTCGAGCTGAAGTACGGCCTCGACCCGAACCAGGCCGACACCGACGGCGACGGCATCACCGACGGCTACGAGCTCATCGTGCTCGGCACCGAGGCCGACCTCGCCGACTCCGACTTCGACGGCATCGACGACGGGCTCGAGCTGTCGTACGGGCTGAACCCGCTCGTCGCCGACAACCCCGACGTCGACGCCCCGCTCGTCGCGCCCGACGACCTGCTCCTCGACAGCGACGGCGACGGGATCGCCGACTGGGGGGAGGACCTCGCCGGCACCGATCCGAACGACCCCGACAGCGACGACGACGGTGTCCTCGACGGCGACGAGCTGATGGAGGACACCGATCCGCTGACCGCGGGCTGAGGCGTCGAGGCGTCGTGCGAAGCGCGCGTCAAGGGGTTGTGAAGGTACGTCGGGCACCGTCGGGGCGAGTGGGAGGGAGACCCCGATGAACGTCCGCACGCCCGTGTTCGTGTACGCCGCCGACCCGGTGTCGCAGGCCGGCCTGGAGCAGTTGCTGCGCCGGGACGCCGGGATCCTGGTGCTGGCTTCGGGCCACATCGACGAGGCCCACGTGGCCGTGATCGGCACCGACCACATCGACGAGGGCACCGTCCGCGCCATCTCCGGCATCCAGCGCGACGGGTGCCCACGGGTCGTCGTCGTCGCCGGCCGGATCGACGACGACGGCGTGCTGGCCGCCGGCGATGCGGGCGCGCTCGGCCTGCTGCGACGGGCCGATGCCACACCGGACGCCCTCGGTCGCGTCGTTCGCCAGGTCGCCGCCGGTGAGGCCAGCATCCCGACCGATCTCGTCGGCCCGCTCCTCGGCGCCGTCCGGCGGTTGCGCCGCGGCGGAGGGTCGGCGCCGTTCGCGCCGGCGTCGCTGACCGGCCGCGAGCAGGACGTGATCCGCCTGCTCGCCGAGGGCCGCGACACAGCGGAGATCGCCGCGTCGCTCAACTACTCGGAGCGCACGGTGAAGGGCGTCATCCACGAGGTGACGAGTCGGCTGCAGCTGCGCAACCGGTCACACGTCGTCGCCTACGCGCTGCGCAACGACATGCTCTGAGCGCAGCGCGCAACACGCGACACGCGACCCGGATGGGCAGCGCGAGCGTCCGCACGGCTGCCCGGGTGGGCATCGACACGGACCGGGCACGGGTGGATCGTGGCAGGTGCGATGCTGCACGAGCTGGACACCGCGCTGCGCAGTCTCGTCGAGCGCGAGCTCGGCGACGGCGCCGACGTCGAGATCGACTTCGACGCGCCGACCAAGGACTGGGCGTCGCACCGCAACCGGCCGACCATCGACATCTACCTCTACGACATCCGCCAGGACCTGACGAGGGCCCAGTTCGGCGTCGTCGAGCAGCGCGATGGGGACCGGCTGGTCACCGCCCGTCGGCCGCTCCCGAAGTTCTTCCGCATCGCCTACCTGGTGACAGCCTGGACGCAGCGGGCCGAGGACGAGCACCGGCTGCTGTCCGGGTTGATGTCGACGTTCCTGATGTACGAGACGATCCCGCCCGATCTCCTCAACGGCACGCTCGGCGACCTCGGCTACAGCATCCCGATCGCCGTCGCCCTCCCCCCGCCGCAGGATCGCGCCCTGTCCGACGTCTGGTCCGCGCTGGGTGGGGAGCTCAAGCCGTCGCTCGACGTGAGCGTCGTCGCGCCGATGATGCCGGAGCGCTTCGGCGAGGTCGGTCCGCCCGTCACCCGGGAGCCGTTGATCACGATGATCGACCGGGTCAACGACGTCAGCGAGCGCCACGGCGGGCGCGAGGCCGACTGGACGGCCGGTCGTGACGGCGAGGTGGACACGGCATCGAGTGACGAGCCTGCGGCGGCCGCGCCGCCGAGCCGGGCGCGGAAGCGGGCGTGAGTGCCGGTCACGGTGCGTGACGACCCGTCGCTGGCCCACGTGGTCGGCCGGCTGGACGTCGTGCGCCAGCGCGTCGCCGCGCTCGTCGCCGCCCGCCGCGCCGTCGACGCCGCGCCCGACGACCCGTTCCTGGGGCTCTACCTCACCGACGAGCGGGTCGACCACCTGCTGCACAACGACCGGGTCTGGGTCGCAGAGGACGTCGCCGCCCGGCGGCGCGACGAGGTCGAAGCCGTTGCCGATGCGGCCGAGCCGTCCGACGCGAGCGGCGCCCCGGATCTCCGGCTGCGCCAGCTGGCCCGCCGCTTCGCGCTCGACGAGCTCGACGTCGACCTGCTCATGGCGGCGATGGCGCCCGACGTCGACGAGCGCTTCGAGCGCTACTACGGCTACCTCAATGACGACGTCACCCGCCGGCGGGTCAGCGTCGGCCTGGCGCTCGGCCTGGGCGGCGTCGAGGCGTCGAGCCCGGAGGGCCGCCGGCGGCTCGGTGCCGGCAGCCACCTCGTCGGCGCCAGCTTGCTCGAGGTCGACGACCCCGAGCGCCCGTTCCTGACGCGGGGCCTACGGGTCCCCGACCGCGTGACGGCGTACGTGCTCGGCGGCGACGAGCCCGATGCCGGCCTGTCGTTCGTTCTCGCCGACGTCCGCCCGACGACGGAGCCCGGACACCCGCCACTCGTGCGGCTGCTCGCCGATCCGCACGCGTTCGCGTACCTGCACGATCGGGCGGCGACGGCGTCCCACATCGCCGCCGACGCCGCCCGGGACGCCGGCGTGCCGATCGTCGCCATCGACCTGCGTCGCGTCGCCGCGTCCGGCGGCGCGGGCGAGGTCGATGGGCTCCTCGCGGCGGCCGTGCGCGAGGCCCGGCTGTGCGGCGGCGTGCTGATCGCCGGACCGGTCGACGCGCTGACCGACGTCGGCGGGCCGGCGCACTCGGTGACTGCCGTCCAGCGCCTGACGGCCGAGCCGGTGCGGCTCGTCCTCACCGGTCAGCGGGGGTGGGAACCGTCGTGGGCGGCGCGCCCGCCGTTCATCCTCGACGCGCTGCCGCTCGGCGCGTCCGCCCGCTCACGCATCTGGAACACCGCGCTCGAGGGAGTCTCGACGTCGGGCTTCGACGAGGGGACCGTCACGGCTCCGTACCGGCTGGGCGCCTCCGAGATCCGCCAGGCCGCAGCCGTCGCGATGACTGTCGCCCGCCTCGAGCAGCGGCCGGTGGATGCCGCCGACCTGCGGCTCGGCGCCCGGCAGCAGAACGCGGCGCGGCTCGAACGGCTGGCCCGGCGGATCGAGCCCGCCGTCTCATGGGCTGACCTCGTGCTGACCGTCAACGTCGTGGCCAGCCTCCACGGGTTGTCGGACCGGGCCCGGCACCGCGAACAGGTGCTCGGCACATGGCGCATGCGACCGGGAGGGGGTCGGGGCACCGGGATCACGGCGCTCTTCGCCGGCGACTCGGGGACCGGCAAGACGATGAGCGCCGAGGTCATCGCCGCCGACCTCGGTCTGGACCTGTACGTCGTCAACCTGGCCACCGTGGTCGACAAGTACATCGGCGAGACCGAGAAGAACCTGGACCGCATCTTCGCCGAGGCCGACAACGTCAACGGCGTGCTGCTGTTCGACGAGGCCGACGCGCTGTTCGGCCAGCGCTCGGAGGTCCGCGACAGCCACGATCGCTACGCCAACATCGAGGTCGCCTACCTGTTGCAGCGGATGGAGACGTTCGACGGGTTGGCCATCCTGTCGACGAACCTGCGCTCCAACATCGACGACGCCTTCACCCGGCGCATCGATGTGATCGTCGACTTCGCGATGCCCGACGCCACTCGCCGCCGCACGCTGTGGGCCCAGAGCATCGCCGCACTGCCCACGTCCGGCGACCTCGACCTCGACTTCGCCGCCCGGTCGTTCGAGCTGTCCGGCGGCAACATCCGCTCGATCGCGGTCACGCTCGCCTACCGGGCCGCGGCCGAGGAGCGCGAGATCGACATGGGCGACGTCGTCCGGGCGATCGCCGAGGAGTACCGCAAGCTCGGCCGTCTGTGCCTCGAGGCCGAGTTCGGCCCGTACCACGCGCTGCTGCGCGCCTGACCGCGCAGGCAGCCGCGCCGGCCCGTTCGGGCAACGGTGCTACCCGAATGACGGTGCGGGCGCCCGTTGCCCGGACCGCCGCCGGCGCCGGACACTGACACCGATCTGCCGGCCGTTCGGGAGGAAGTCCATGCCGACCTACTTGTCACCTGGGGTCTACGTCGAAGAGGTGCCGTCCGGCTCCGCGCCGATCGAAGGGGTCGGCACCGCCATCGCCGCCTTCATCGGCATGGCGCCGAAGGGCCCGGCCAACCAACCGACGCTCGTCACCAACTGGCGCCAGTACGTCGAGAAGTTCGGTGACATCACGTCCGGCGCCTACCTCGGCCACGCCGTGTACGGCTACCTGCTGAACGGCGGTGGCAACTGCTACGTGGTGCGCGTCGGCGGCGGTGCCGGGGACGACGACCACGTCGACCTCTCCCCGGCCAGGGCCCGCATCGGCGAGCTCGACGTGCGGGCCCTGGAGCCCGGACCGGAGGGCAACGGCACCACGATCGAGGTGTCCGACCCGCCCGAGGGATCGCCGGAGCAGACGGTGCGCATCGTCGTGACCCGCGGTGATGTCCGCGAGGAGTACGAGGCCGTGCCGCTGTCCGGGCGGGGCAACGTCATCAACGCGCTGAACCGCGGCCGCCTCGTGCGCGTCGAGCTCGACCCCGCGGTGGCCCAGCTCGACGACCTGCCGCGCGGCCTGACGTCGCTCAGCGGCGGTGAGCTCGTCCACGTCGACGTGACGCAGGCCCAGCTGAGTCCCGACGACTACATCGGCGACGCCGCCGACCGCACGGGCTTCGCCGGTCTCGAGACGATCCCCGACGTGACGATGGTGGCCGTCCCCGATGCGATGGCCGCGTACCAGAAGGGCGTCATCGACCTCGAGGGCCTCAAGGCGATCCAGATCGGGATGATCGCCCACTGCGAGCTGATGGGCAACCGGGTCGCCATCCTCGACGCCCCGCCGAACATGAACTCCCAGCAGGTCAAGGACTGGCGGATGGACCAGGCCGGCTACGACTCGAAGTTCGCCGCCCTCTACTACCCGTGGATCAAGGTCTTCGACCCGTCGTCGGGCGAGAACGTGTTCATCCCGCCGAGCGGGCACATCGCCGGCGTGTTCGGGCGCAACGACGACACCCGCGGCGTGCACAAGGCGCCGGCCAACGAGGTCATCCGCGGCGCCATCGACCTCGAGACGAACATCACCAAGGGCGAGCACGACACGCTGAACCCCGTCGCGGTGAACTGCATCCGGGCGTTCCCGGGACGAGGCATCCGCGTCTGGGGCGCCCGGACGTTGTCGAGCGAGCCGGAGTGGCGCTACCTCAACGTGCGGCGGCTCTTCAACTACCTCGAGGACTCGATCCTCAACGGCACCCAGTGGGCCGTGTTCGAGCCCAACGACAGGGCGCTGTGGGCCAAGGTCCGTCGCAGCATCGCCGCCTTCCTGACGATGGAGTGGCGCAAGGGCGCCCTGTTCGGCGCGACGCCCAACGAGGCCTTCTTCGTCAACTGCAACGACGAGACGAACCCGTCGGAGGCCATCGACCTCGGGCAGCTGACGTGCGAGGTCGGCGTCGCCCCGGTCAAGCCGGCCGAGTTCGTGATCTTCCGGCTCTCGCAGTTCTCCGGTGGCACGAGCCTGGTCAACGAATGACGTCGCCGACCGCCCGAACGTCATCGACCGCCCGAACGTCATCGACCGCCAACAGGAAACGGAGCTGAACCATGGCCCTCCCCGATCTCGACACCAGCGTCGGCCACTCCTTCGCCGCCGAGTACGACGGCGTGATGATCGCCGCCATCCAGGAGGTCTCCGGCCTCAAGATGGAACAGGACGTCATCGAGCTGAAGCAGAACACGCCCGACGGCAAGTACGTGATCAAGAAGCTGCCCGGACGGCGCAAGGCCGGTGAGGTGACGCTGACCCGGGGCCTGACCGCCGACAACAGCTTCGAGAAGTGGGTCGAGGCGTCGCACTTCGGGCGGATGGGTGAGGCCCGCAAGAACGGGGCCGTGATCGTCTTCGACTACGAGGGCAACCCGATCAAGCGCTACGTGATGACGGCCTGCTGGCCGAAGTCGCTCGAGATCGGCTCGATGAAGGCGGGTGACCAGAGCGTCCTCACCGAGAAGATCACGATCACGTACGAGGAGATGACGGTCGAGGCCAGCTGATGCGTCGGAGCTTCAGCACCCTCGAGCGCCAGGAGGGCGCCGACGGCTCGACCGACGTTCCCGCCGGCTCGTCCGACCTGTTGCGCACGTCGTTCACGTTCGAGCTGCCGCGGGGTTACGTCGACGGGTCCGGCGAGGTCCACCGCGTCGGTTCGATGCGGCTGGCGACGGCCCGCGACGAGCTCGTGCCGCTCGCCGACGACCGGGTCCGCGAGAACCCCGCCTACCTCACGGTCATCCTGCTGGCGCGCGTCGTGGAACGCATCGGTGGGGTCACCGACGTGCACGCCGGCGTGATCGAGAACCTCTACGCATCGGACCTGGCGTTCCTGCAGGACCTCTACCGCCGCGTGAACCAGGAGGGACACGCCCGGGCGTCCGTGGAGTGCCCGTCCTGCCACCAGGAGTTCACGGTCGACCTGACCGGTGGCCGCCTGGGGGAATCGTGACCTACGGCGAGCAGGCGCTCTGGGACGAGCTCGCCGTCGTAGGTGCCAACTTCCACTGGTCGCTGGCCGAGGTGCTCGACCTCGAGCACGCCACGCGCGCCCGCTTCGTGCGGGCGGCGCGTGATCTCGGGCGCGCTCGTTGAGGACGCAACGAGATGTGGCCGTTCCGGCGACGCCCCGACGACACCCCCGACAGCGCTGACCGCTCTGACCGCGGGGGCACCGGACCTGGCGCCGATCAACCGGTCGACGTGCACCGCCCGGCCCGCCAGGAGTGGCGGGCGCTGGCGCCGATGCCGACGATCCAGCGGTCGTCGCCCGCTCTCCTCGACGGGGAGTTCCCCGGGTCGCTGGCGACCCGGGCTCGTCCACTGTTCCTCGCCGACCTCGGCCACCGGCTCGACCACGACGCGCCGAGCGGTCTGGTCGGCGGTCTCGCCGCCCCGACCGGGCCGCAAGCCGGTCCGCATCTGGCCGGTCCGCATCCGGCCGCGCCGGCCCCGGTCCAACGTTCGTTCGGGCCTCCGCCACTGGCGATGCTGGAGCAGTCGATCTCGTGGTCGACGGCCACCGAACCGGCGCAACCGGCGTCCCGTCCGTCGATGGTGACCCGGTCCGAGGCGGCACCTCCGGTCGCGACGCCGGATCTCGACGGCCCTCCCGTGGCCACGGCGCACGGTACGCCGGCACCCACGACCGACGACCACGACGTCTCGTCGCCGGGCACCGCAGTGGACTCGCGCGTGGCGGACGCCGACCCGCTGGTGGCGGATGCCGGTCCGGTGCCGATCGTCGGGGAGTCGGGACCGGTCCGCCCGCTGCTCGCCCAGCGGGCTCCGACGGACACCGCGCCGCCGGACGCGCCGACCGCCGAACGACCGATCGCCGTGACATCGACGCCGTCCCCTGGCCCGGGCGGCACCGGGACGGACCGCCCGATCGTCGGTCGGCCCCGGATCGGCTCGCCGATCACGCCGCCCATCTCTTCGCCGCGCGCCGACGATCGGGCCACCGATGGTGCGGTCGCGCCGGCGCCCCTCCAGCGCCTGGCGGCCGACGCGCCGTCGGTGCCTGGGCGGGCCGGCTGGACGCCGCGTGACGACTCGGACGCCGACCGCGATGCCGGCCCCGACACGGACGCTGGCACGGACTCCGGCGCGGGCGTCGACGACGGGGCGCGACCGTCGTTCGCCGCAGTCGTCCCGCCGCTCGACGCGGCG
Organism: Ilumatobacteraceae bacterium; assembly: GCA_040507575.1. Classification (GTDB taxonomy): domain Bacteria; phylum Actinomycetota; class Acidimicrobiia; order Acidimicrobiales; family Ilumatobacteraceae; genus JALZMG01. The sequence continues at coordinate 28,762 of JBEVOM010000162.1, read as the reverse complement.
CCGAACGACGACGGGCTGCCGACGGTGCCGCTGGTCGGTGGCACGGGGCCGGTTGTCGCTGACGCGACGGGGCCGGTCGTCGCTGACGCGACGGGGCCGGTCGTCGCTGACGCGACGGGGCCGGTCGTCGGTGGAACAGGTCGGGCGCGCCCGCTCGTCCTGGCCGCCGAGCCCGGCAGTGCTCGGGTCGAACCGACGGCGGCCGTGCCGCCGCCGACCGTGGCCCGAACCCCGACGGCGAGCCGGAGGGCCCCGATCGGCGCCCCGGTCGCCCGGGTCGACCGCGGCGACCGTCCCGGCCCCGATCGTCCCGGCCCCGATCGTCCCGGCACCGACCGTCCAGGCCCCGATCAGCAGGTCGACCGCTCCGCCCCCCTCGTGGCGCGCTCGGCCCCGCTGGTCGCCCGCTCCGTCCTCGACACGGCGACCGGCGCCGCCGGCGCCCCCGCGGACCCGCCGATCGGTCGATTCGCGCCGACCGCCGACGCTGTGAGGATCCGCGCCTGGCACCTCGGCGTCGAGCCGGCGGGTGACCCGAGGGACGGTCCGGTCGACGGGCCGAGCGATGGGCTGGGCGACCGGGTGATCGCGTCGCCTTCGTTCTCGACGCCGTCCCCCACGACGACCGGAGCGGTCCAGCGCATCGTCGCCGTGCGTGACCCGATCACCGCCGTCACGTGGGCGACAGCCGTCGACCGGGGTGTCTCGGCCGCGCCGGATCGCGTGAGCGTCGCGCCGGCGGCGCAATCGCCCCAGCGGTCCGGCGGTCCGGCCACCGCGCCCTCGCACACCGGACCCGCGGTCGCGGGCGTCGCGGGCGTCCAGCGGCAGGTCGGCGTGCCGGGGGGCGCGCCGATGCTGCGGTTCGTGTCCGCTCCCGGAGCAACGACAGCCGCGAGGGCTGCGACGGCCGGGGCGCCAGCGGGCGCTGCGGTCGACGATCGCGTCGTGTGGTGGGAGCGCGACGAGCCGATGCTCGCGGCGTCCGTGCAACGGGCGCCGGCTCCCGACGGACCGTCACTCGACGCGCCGACCGTCGCCCGGGTCGCGGCGACACCGGACGCGACGCCGGACCCGACCCAGGACGCAACGACACCCGGCGCGTCGACCACGGTCACCGCCGCGGCCACACCCGCCGCCGCCGGGACCGGTCGCTCCGAGGCCGAGCTGCTCGAACTGGTGAGAGCCCTCTACCCACCGCTGCAGCGCCGGCTGTGCCGCGACCTCCTGCTCGACCGCGAGCGGGCCGGCTACCGCACCGACATCCGCTTCTAGACCGTCCGCACCGACATCCACCCAGCCCGAACGAGAACGAGGATCACCATGAACGTCGACGGTTCCGACACCGCGGTCTCCGTCTACTTCGAGGTCAACGTCGACGGCTTCGACCTCGGGCCGTTCACCGGCTGCGACGGCCTCGGTTGCGAGGTGGTGATGGAGCAGCGTGAGGAGGGCGGTCTCAACACCTACGTGCACCAGCTCCCCGGCCGCATCAAGTACACGAACGTCAAGCTGACCCGTCCGGTCACGTCGGACACCGCGAAGATCGCCGTCTGGCTGGCCTCGCTCGACCGGGTGGTCAAGCGGACCCATGCCCAGATCATCGTCAAGAACCACGACGCCCGACCGGTGTTCGCGTGGAACCTCAGCGGCGTGGTGCCGGTGCGCTGGCAGGGGCCCTCCCTGTCGGTGGACTCGCCGAAGATCGCCACCGAGACGCTCGAGCTGGCCCACCACGGCTTCTTGGACCCGGGGGCGCTCTGATGGTCGGGATGACCACGTTCGCCAAGGCCCAGCTCGACCTGCGCGAGCCCGTGGCCGACGGGAAGCAGTTCAAGCCGGGCTCCAGCCTGAAGGTGCTGACGTTCGACTTCAATCCCAAGGACTACGCGATGTCCCGCAAGGCGAGCTGGGACTTCAAGGCCCAGAAGAAGCCGGGGGAGAAGCCCGAGTTCACCGGCACCCAGCTGCGCACGCTCGACGTCGAGGTGTTCCTGGACGCCACCGACGAGCTGATGGGCGACGTCTCCCGGTCGATCGACACGCTGATGTCGACCGTGCAGCCGACCGAGAAGTCGACGAACGCCGGCACGCCGTTCCCACCGATCGTCATCTTCTCGTGGGGCACGTCGCACCCGTTCGTCGCCGTCGTCACGTCGGTCACGTCCACGTTGACGCTGTTCCGACCCACCGGGCAGCCGGTGCGGGCGACGTGCAAGGTCAACATGCAGGAGTACGGCACCGAACCGGGCCGACAGAACCCGACGTCCGGTGCCCTGCGCAGCTCGCGGACGCACACCGTGGTCCTCGGCGACTCGCTGGCTTCGGTCGCCAACGCCGAGTACGGCTCGCCGACGATGTGGCGGGCCATCGCGATCACGAACGGGCTCGAGGATCCGTTCAACCTGCGCGTCGGCCACGAGCTCCTGCTGCCTCCACCCGCCGACGCCGCGGCGCTGGCCTGAGGCGGCATCGTGGCCCAGCACTCCTCGAACGTCTTCCAGATCAAGGTCGGTGGTGCCGACCTCGCGCCCGAGGTCGCCGGCGCGTTGCTGGAGGCCTACGTCGAAGACGAGCTGAACCTGCCCGACGCGTTCGAGCTCGTGTTCCGCGACCCGATGCGCACCGTCCTGGCCGGCGCCACGTTCGCGATCGGGACGGCGATCACGATCGCCGTCGCTTCGGAGTCGACCCCTGCCGGCGCCCCGATCTTCGCCGGCGAGATCACGGCGCTGGAGGCCGAGATCGAGCGCGACCGCACGATCGCCGTCGTCCGTGGGTTCGACCAGGCCCATCGGCTGCAACGGGGGACGACCACCGAGACCCACCTCGACGTGACGTACGGAGACATCGTCGGGAAGGTCGCCCAACGCCGCGGCCTGCAGCGGGGCGAGGGCGGATCGAACACGGTCGTCCACGAGGCCGTCATGCAGTGGAACCAGACCGACTGGGAGTTCCTCTCCGGGCTGGCGGCCGAGATCGGCCACGAGATCGTCGTGGCCGACAGCCGGCTCCACCTGCGTCAGCCCGGCGACTCGTCGTCGGGCCCGCAACCCGGCGACCTGCGCAGCGAGGATCCCCGCCAGCTCGTGGCCGGCAGCAACCTCTTGCGCCTCCGGGCGACGTTGAGCGGCGCCGAGCAGGTCACCGAGGTCGAGGTCCGCGGCTGGGACTACAAGACGAAGGAGGCCGTGAAGGGCACGGCCAAGGCGGCGGACGGCTCACGCAGCGCGTCGGCCGGGTCGGGTGCCGCCACGATGGCCACCGACCTCGACGGCGGCACGCTCGTCAAGGCCGACCTGCCGATCGACAGCAACGAGTCGGCCCAGGACGCCGCCGACTCGCTCATCGAACAGCTCGGCAGCGCGGCCGCCGAGCTGGACGGCGTCGCGGCGGGCGATCCCGCGTTGCGGGCCGGTGTGATGGTCAGCCTCAGCGGCGTCGGTGACACGTTCAACGGCAAGTACGTGCTCACGTCGTGCCGGCACACCTACGACCCGGCCAACGGCTACCAGACCGCGTTCCGCGTCAGCGGTCGCCAGACCCGGACCATGCTCGGCCTCGTGCGCGGCCAGGGTGCCCGCGGCGCCCAGGAGGCCGTGCGGGGGGTCGTGCCGGCGATCGTGAGCAACATCGACGACCCCGACTCACTCGGCCGACTGAAGGTCACGTTCCCATGGCTCGGCGACAACGCCGAGTCGCACTGGGCCCGTGTGATGGCGGTCGGTGCCGGCAACGAGCGCGGGCTGCACGTCCTGCCCGAGGTCGGCGACGAGGTCCTCGTCGCGTTCGACCACGGCGACCCGCGCCAGCCCTACGTCATCGGTGGTCTCTACAACGGCAAGGACAAGCCCCCGGTGAACGCCGTCGACAACGGCCAGGTCATCAAGCGGGCGATCGTCTCGCGCAACGGCCACCAGGTCGAGCTCGACGACAAGGACGACGTGATCACGATCGCCACGGGCGACGGCAAGCACCGCCTCGTCATCGACCAGAAGAACAGCAAGGTCGTGCTCGACACCAGTGGCGACGTCGAGGTGACGGCGAAGAAGAAGCTCGCCGTGACGGCCAGCGACGGCATGTCGTTCGAGTCGCAGGGCGCGTTCGAGGTGAAGGCGAACGGGGTCACCATCGATGCCGGCGGCGGCGCGTTCAACGCGAAGGGCTCGCAGGCCAAGGTCGAGGGCAGCGGGACGGCCGAGATCTCGAGCGGCGGTCAGACGACCGTGCGTGGGTCGATGGTCTCGATCAACTGAACGGGCAACAGGACACAGAGGAAGCGAGGAGAACGTCGTGCCATTCGCAGCGCGGGTCGGGGATCCGACCGGCCATCCAGGCGTCGTCACCGGACCGGGCGTGCCAACCGTCATGATCGGCGGCATGCCGGCAGCCGTCGTCGGCGACCTCCACACGTGCAGCTTCCCGCCGCCTGCCGTGCACCCGCCGACGCCGTTCCCGATGGGCAGTGTCACGGTGATGATCGGTGGGCGGCCGGCGCTGCGCGTCGGTGACATGGCCGGGTGCGGCGCCCCGATCATCATGGGCGCACCGACGGTGAACGTGGGGTGATGGACGATGGCTGAGCTGTTCATCGGACGGGGTCTGGCGTACCCGATGCGGGTGAGCCCGACGGGCGGCATCGCGCTGGTGTCCAACGACGAGGAGATCGCCGAGAGCATCCGGCTGATCCTCGGCACGTCACCGGGCGAGCGGCCCATGCGCCCGGAGTTCGGGTGCCCCATCCACGACCACGTCTTCTCGCCCGCCGACGCCGCGATCATCGGGTTGCTGGCGTTCGAGGTGCGCAACTCGTTGGCCCGCTGGGAGCCCCGCATCGACGTCCACGACGTGCTCGTCAGCCAGGACGACGCGCAGAGCGGACTGCTGTACATCGACATCACATACGAGATCCGCGACACCAACGACGTCCGCAACCTCGTCTTCCCCTTCTACGTGATCCCCGACGAGGACTGAGCCGTGCCCCTCCCCGCCCCGAACCTCGATGACCGCCGCTTCCAGGACCTCGTCGACGATGCCAAGCGGCTCGTCCAGCGACGCTGCCCCGAGTGGACGGACCACAACGTGTCCGACCCGGGCGTCACGCTGATCGAGACGTTCGCGTACGTCGTCGACCAGGTCCTGTACCGCCTCAACCGCGTCCCCGAGCGGAGCTATGTCACGTTCCTCGATCTCATGGGCGTCGAGCTGTTCCCGCCGTCGGCGGCCACGGTGCCGGTGACGTTCTGGCTGACCGCTGCGCTCGACGAGGATCGCATCGTCGAGGCCGGCACCGAGGTCGCGACGCGGCGGCGGAGGACGGCCGAGGCGATCGTCTTCCGCACCGTCGAGGCGCTCGACATCGTGACGTGCCGACGGACCTACGTGATGACCGGCGGCCTCGACGCCGAACCGCTCGACCAGTCGGCCGAGCTCACGAGCGAGCGCCCCGTCGCGGCGTTCTCGACCGTCCCGCAACCCGGCGACGCGCTGTACGTGGGGCTCGACCGGGCCGTCCCGCGCTGCGCCGTCGCCGTGCACGTCGTGTGCGGCTCCGAAGGGCACGGCATCGACCCGACCGACCCCCCGTGGGTGTGGGAGGCGCTGGGCGTCGACGGCTGGGCGCGCTGCGACGTCGAGGACGGCACCGGCGGCTTCAACACGACGGGCGACGTCGTCGTGCACGTGCCCGAGACCCACGTCGAGGCTGTGGTGGAGGAGCGGTCCGGGGGCTGGCTGCGCTGTCGTGTCGCCGAGCCCAGCCACGAGTTCCAGGTTCCGTACACGGCAAGTCCCCTGCTGCTGGCCGTCGACGTCTCGACGGTCGGCGGCACCATGCCCGCCGTCCACGGCGAGGATGTCGTGGACGAGCTGATCGGCACGTCGGAGGGCGTGCCCGGCCAGCGGTTCACGCTGGCCCGGCGCCCGGTGGTGGGTTCGGGGCGTCCGGTGCAGCTGGAGGTCGCCGGGGACCGCGGGTGGGAGCCGTGGCAGCAGGTCCAGGGCTTCGGGGAGTCGGGCCCCGACGACCAGCACTGGCGGCTGAACGCGACCGACGGCACGCTGCTGTTCGGCCCGGCGGTGCGCTTGGCCGACGGTGGTGTCCGGCAGTACGGCGCGGTGCCGCCGGCCGGCGCCCACATCCGGGTGCGCCGGTACCGGACCGGCGGCGGGCGCGACGGCAACGTCGCGGCCCACGAGATCGTCACGCTGAAGTCGGCCGTGCCGTTCATCGGGCGGGTCGACAACCGGCGCTCGGCCGCCGGTGGCGTCGACGGCGAGACGTTGGAGGCGGCCAAGGTGCGCGGGCCACTCGTGCTCGGCACCCGCAACCGGGCGGTGACGACGCGTGACTTCGAGCAGCTCGCCCGTGAGGCCACGCCGCAGGTCGCTCGCGTGCGCTGCCTGGCGGTCGACGAAGCGGGCGGCCCGGTCACCGACGACGCCCGGGCGGCCGGCGTGAGGGTCCTCGTCGTGCCGGCCGTCTCGGCCGACGAGTCCGGGCGGTTCACGTTCGAGCAGCTCGTGCCGCCCGAGCCGATGATGGCGGCGGTGCGCGACTACCTCGACGAGCGCCGCATGGTCGGAGCCCGCGTCGTGGTCACCCCGCCGCGCTACCTCGGCGTGACGGCCGTCATCCGCGTCCGGGCCCGGCTGCGAGCCGATCCCGAAGAGCTGCGCGCCGCGATCCTGCAGGCCCTGTACCGCTACTTCGACCCTCTCCGCGGCGGGCCGGAGGGCGACGGGTGGGCGTTCGGGCGGCCGGTGCTGCTGGGTGAGGTCTTCGGCGTCGCCCAGCGCATCGACGGTGTCGACCTGATCGAGGACACCCGGATGTTCCCCGCCGACCCGATCTCCGGCCAGCGGGGCGAGTCCGTCACCCGGATCGACCTCGATCCCGATTCGCTCGTGTTCTCGTACGGCCACCAGGTGCAGGTGGTGTCGACGTGAGCAGGGGGCTCATGTCCATGGTGCCATCGACGCGGCCGATCGCGACGTACTTGCCGGCGATGTTGCAGGCCGACGACTTCTGCGTGCGGTTCACGGAAGGTCTCGACCCGGTCCTCGCGCCCGTGCTGTCCACGATCGACAACATCGACGCCTACGTCGATCCGTGGCTGACGCCGGTCGACTTCCTCGACTGGTTGGCCGGGTGGTTCGGTCTCGAGCTGGACGCGACGTGGCCGGAGGAACGCCGGCGGGGGCTCGTCGCCAACGCACTCGAGCTCGGCCGGTGGCGGGGCACGGTCATCGGGTTGGCGCTGCTCGTCGAGCTCTACACCGGCGGCGCGGCCGAGATCGACGACGGCGGCGGGGTGCTGGCGTCCGACGATCCGACCACCGGCCTGCCCGGACGTGGCGCGGCGACGGTGACCGTCCGGTACGTCGAGGACGGCGACGTGGACGTCGCCCGTCTGCGTCGGTTGGTCCGCGACTTCGTCCCGGCCCACCTGGCGGTGCGCTGTGAGCCGAGGGACCGGCCGTGACCATCGGAGGGTCGCTGGAACGCGACGAGTGCGCGATCATGGGAGGAGAACGCTGCGATGTCCGAGGACGGTGACACCATGCGAGTGCACGATCACGAGTCGATCGACGCCCCCCGTCGGCATCGGACGGTCGAACGGACGCCGGACGTCGATGGGCAGGCAGCACGGATGGCGGCTGCCGCCGGCCACGTCCGCGGGGTGGAGACCGCCGCCGTGCTGCGCCTCCAGCGGATGGCCGGCAACGCCGGCGTGGGCGCGCTCATGGATGGCGATCCCGAACAGGAGGCCCCGCGCTCGCCGGTCCTCGACGTGGTCGGCAACGGCGGAGGATCGCCGATGCGCAGCGACCTGCGGGTGCAGATGGAACAAGGTCTCGGCGCCGACTTCGGCGACGTGCGGATCCACGACGATGGCGCCGCTGCGGCCTCGGCCCGGGCGGTGGAGGCCAAGGCGTACACCGTCGGCACCGATGTCGTGTTCGGGAGCGGGGCGTACCAGCCCGACACGCCGGAGGGCCGCCACACGCTGGCCCACGAGCTGACGCATGTCGTCCAGCAGCGGTCCGGTCCGGTCGACGGGACCTCGACCGGCGACGGCATCGCTCTCAGCGACCCGAGCGACCGCTTCGAGCGGGAGGCCGAAGCGAACGCGTCGGCCTACGACCACGCCGCGCCGCCGGTGGCGGCGACCGCGACGACGGGTGCCGCCGTGCAGCGCGAGGGGACGGACGACGAGCTGCACGACGAGGCCACGCAGGCGATGACGGCCCAGCGCGAGGAGGCTGACGAAGAGGTCCCGGAGGAGACCACGCAGACGATGACGGCGCAACGTGAGGGGATGGACGAGGAGGAGCCCGAGACCCAGACCATGTCGGCCCAGGCGATGCACGTGCAGACGATGGCCCTCCAGCGCCACGGCGACCACGACGACGCCTGACGAGACGTGGGGTGACCGGGCCGGCGGTCCGACCGCGCCAGGCCAGCCCTGACCTCTGGGCGCGCACAGTCCCGATATCGGAACCCTGCGCGCCCGGATCGCCGACGTGCCGCCTCGGGTCAGGCGTCGCGGTGGACGCCGAGCTCGGCCAGCACCTCGTCGTACTGCGCGTCGGCGCGCGCCCGGCCGGCCAGGTCGCCCTGGGCGTCGAGACCGCCGACGAGCAGCCGCCAGAGCGGGTCGCAGTAGCGGTCGATCGTCAGTCCCCAGCGGCAGACCTCGACGGCGTCGGCCGGTCGGGCGGCGTCGAGCATCAGGCGACCCAGCAGCTGGGCGGCGTCGGTGGCGGCCGCCTGGTGCTGGTCGCGCAGTCGGATGACCCAGTCGGCGGCGCCCTCCTCGGGCAGCAGCTCACCGCGGTAGAGCTCGACGGCGCGCCGCAGCGGTGCTTCGGCGTCGTCGAGCATGCCGCGGGCGACGAGGGCCCGGGCATCGGCGACGGCTCGGGCGAAGTCGTGCACGTCGGCGCTGGCGCCGGCCTCGGCGTCGAGCAGGTACACGTCACCCCGCCGCCGCACGGCGGGCGGGGACCCGTCCTGGTCGAGGACGCGGCGGATCGACGAGATGGCGACCTGCAGCTTGCGGGCGGCACCCTGTTCGTCGTCGGCCGGCCACAGCTCCTCGCCCAGGACGTGACGATGCACGCCGGTGCCGAGGTGGACGGCGAGCATCCGCAGCACCGTGCGGGCTCGCGGGCGCAGGTCGTCGAGCTCGAGCGCGACCCCGGCGCGTCGGGCGTCGAACTGGCCGAGGCAGCGGAAGCGCAGCCCCTCGACGCCGGCGCGGGTCGGCGCCCGGGGTGTCGCGGCATCGTCGACAGGTTCGGGGACGGCGAGGCCGGTGCTCGTCCGGGATGGCCCGTTCGGGTCGCCCACCGACCCTCGGGCAGCGGCGGCGCCGGCGGCGTCGACGACCTCGTGCAGCGACCGGAGGCCACGCCGGCGAGCGGCCATGACCGCGACGTCGGCGAGCACGACGCCTTCGGCGCGTCCGGTCGCGGCCAACGCGGACGCGACGTGGGTCCACACCTCGAGCGTGGTCAGGCGCTCGGCCCGGCAGCGGGCGATCGCATCGGTCGGTGGCGGTGCCGGCCGGGGTCCGGGCCCCCACCCGATCGCGATCGCGCCGAGCACGGCGGTGACGGCGGCGCCGATCGTGTCGCCGTTGGCCTCGCACTCGGCCACCGTGCTGGCAATCAGCTCGCGCGACCCGGTGACCATCCCGCACGTCGCCCTGCACAGACGGGCGAGGAACGGGACGTCGAGGGCGCTCGCCGCCCGCTCGACCTCGTCGGCACTGATCGCGTCGCCGTCGCCGGCGAGGAACTCGGCGATGACGAGACCGAGCTGGGCGCCGACGGCCACCGTCGGTGACGCGTCGGCGCGGTCGCGGGCGCGGCGCAGCGCCGGGCGGGCGCTGTCGACGTCGCCGGCGAGCAGGTGGGCGACGCCGCCGGCGAGGACATCGGCCGCAGTCTGCGTCGTCGCCTGGGCGGCGGCCAGGAGCGGGTCACCCACGACGGCTTCGCGGATCACCGCGACCCAACCGAGCGACGGGAAGCTGGAGCGGTCGATGAGCGACGTCAGCAGCAGCCGCTCGCGACGGGCGATCGTGACCGCCACGGCGGTCAGCGCCACGGCCTCGACCTCGTGGTAGCGGTCGATCGCCGCAGCCAGCCGGCCGTCGGCGCGGTGGCGGCGGGCGTCGGCGAGGAGCAACCACGGATCGTTGCGCACCATCTCCTGCGGAAGCCCGCTGAGCCAACGTCCGGGCAGGTCGGCGACCTCGGCACCGTGTGCGCCGACCAGGCGCGATGCGCTGCTCCAGTCCTCCCCGCGACAGCTGGCCATGAGGGCATCGGGCACGTGGCCGTGGCGCTCGAGCACGTCGGCGGCCCGGCGGTAGCGCTTGCGCACGGCGTCGGCACCCTCCCACTCCATGAGCTGGCCGTCGAGGTGGGCGCGCAGGACCTCGTGTGATCGGAACGTCCCGGCGTCGTCGAGGGAGGGCGTGACGAGCTGCAGCCGCTCCAGCTCGGCGAGGGTGCGGGCGCTGCCGCCGGCGCCCAGGAGGTCGTCGCACAGGGCGGCCGTCAGTCGCACCAGCGGCGCGGTCTCGAGGAGGAACAGCTGCAGCTCGTCGGGCAGCGCGCTGAGCACGTTGTCGGCGAGGAAGTCCCAGTCCGGACCGCTGCGCCGCCCGACGAGGCTGATGGCGGCGTGACGCTCCGCCGCGGCGAGCCGCGTGGTGGCCAGGTTGAACAGCTGCAGGGCGGCCACCCACCCCCCGGTGCGGCGCTCGAGCTCGGCGACCTCGTCGGGCAGCAGCGGGCGACGGTAGAGGTCCCGGAAGAGCCGCTCGACCTCCCAGGACCGGAACCGCAGGTCGTCGGGCCCGATCTCGGCGATGCCCGGCCCGAGCCGGAGGCGCGAGGAGTTGACCGCCGGTCGGTGCCGCGAGAGCGAGACGACGTGGACCGATGCCGGGAGGTCGACGAGGAGGTCGCCGAAGGCCCGCTCGCTCGCCGTGCCGATGATGGCGTCGAACTCGTCGATGACGACCAGGAGCCGGGCACCGGCGTCCTCGACGTCGACGGCCAGCGCCGAGAGGTCGGCGTCGACGTGGGTGCGTCCGGTCGCCCGGGCGACGGCTTGGCCGAGGTGTTCCGCGAACCGCCGCTCGTCCCCGTCGACCGGATGGGCCCGGTACCACACCGCCTGGTCGCCGCTGCGACGCACGAGGTGGCCGACGGCGGTCGTCTTGCCGGCGCCGGCCGGACCGACGACCATCGTGTACGGCACGTCCCATGCGCGGTCCAGCAGGCGGTCTACCCGGTCCCGGACGATGGCCTGCACCCGAGGAGGCTCGAACCGGGCCCGCGGAAGCGGGCGGTCTCCCATAGGCGGCAAGCAGAGTAGTCCCAGGACGGCGGACGATGTCGGGCGTAATCTGCTGGCCGCGCGTCACCGGCCCGGCCGACGTGCTGCCACATCGTCTGGTCACGGCGACTCGACAACACGAGAGGTTGGAGATGGACCCGGTCGTCATCCTCGGTGCCGACTCGGTGTCGGTCGGTCCGGGGCAGGAGCAGCGCGTCCCCGTGCGCGTCCGCAACCTCGGCCGGCGCGTCGAGTCCTACCGCATCGACGTGGTCGGCACGCCGGCGGCGTTCGCCGAGGTCAACCCGCCTGTGGTGTCCGTGCTGCCGGGTCGCGAAGCGGAGATCGACGTGGTGTTCCGACCGCCCGGCGGTACGGGGACGCCGACCGGGTCGCTGCCGTTCGCGGTGCGGGTGACGTCCGAGGTCGACGCGTCGTCGAGCGGGGTCGGCGAGGGCCGTGTGGAGATCGCCGGCGTCGCCGGCCTGCAGGCCTGGGCGCAGGAGACGACGAAGGGTGGGCGCTGGTCGGCGACGTTCGACCTCGAGTTCGCCAACGCGGGGAACGCCGCCGTCCGCCTGGCGCTCACCGCCCACGATCCGACCGGCATGACCCGGTTGGCGCTCGATCCGGATGTCGTCGACATCCCGCCCGGTGGCCGGACGTCGTCGACGCTCACGTCCAAGGCGCGCCAGCCCTTCGTGCGCGGTTCGGTCATGAACCGCAGCCTCCAGGCGTCGTGCCAGACGTTCCCGTTCGGCGCCGAGCGCCCGGTACCCGGTGGCGTGCCGCCCCAGGGCGACCCGAACCACCGGACGTTCCAGCTGTCGTTCCAGCAGCGGCCGATCCTCCCCAAGTTCGCCCTCCCGCTGTTCGCGCTCGTGCTCGCTCTGCTCCTCGTCCTCGCCGTGGTGACGTTGCGACGGACCCCGCAGGTCGCACTCGACGTCGCCAACCCGCAGCCCCCGAGCGGGCTGGCCGCCCAATCGGGCGGGCCGGGCTCGATCCTGCTGCGCTGGGACGCGGTGCCGAACGCCGAGGGCTACTCGGTCCGCCGCGAGAGCACGAACGGCGTCGCCGACGTGGACGTCCTGGAAGACGGGCTCGAGCCCGACCAGCTCACGTACACCGTCGCCGACCTCGCGCCGGCCATGACGTACTGCTTCACGGTCGTCGCGCTCGGTCCGGAAGGGCATGACTCGGCGCGTCCGGAGCCGGCGTGCGGCGCGACCGGCCAGCCCACCGAGCTGCCGGCGCCGACGGCGGTCAACGCCGTCCTCGAGGAGGGCGACCGCTACCAGGTGACGTGGTCGTACCCGCCCGAGGTCACGGGCGAGATCCTGTACCTCGTGCTCGTCGACGGCATCCAGGCGCTCCCGCCGGTGCCGCTGTCCGGCGTCCCGGTCACGATCCCGGCTGGCGAGGCCGACCGCGTGGCCCCGATCCGCGTCCAAGCGACGCGTGGCGACGAGACCTCACCGCTCAGCGAGCCGTTCGACCTGGCGATCCCGGCCGCGCCGGCCGAGACGACGACCACGACCCCGCCGGTCACGTCGCTCGGCGCCCCGACGACGGTCGGCGCGCCGACGACGGTGCCCGGCGGCGGAGGCGGTGGCGACGCGACGACCACCGCGACCACCGCGTCGGGGACGACGACGACCGTGCCGGCGCAGCCCGGCAGTGACGCGTTGGTGGACCGGGAGGACACGTGGGTCGCCATGCTCGGCTCGGCGCCGGCCGCCTCGGCCGGCGGGCAGACGCTCGACGCCCGCAAGCAGCGGCTCTCCGAGCTGTTCGGCGGGCTCGCCGTCGACCGGATGGACGTGTTCACGAACCGTGACACGTTGGCCCGCTTGCCCGATGGCACTCCGAGCTTCATCGACAGCCGGGCGCGGGCGGGCGACCGCTTCGTGTTCGTGCCGGCCGCCGACCAGACCGAGGCCGAGGCGATCTGCGCGACCGGCAGCGGGTGCACGGTGCTGCGCCTGACCGGCGCCGCCCGCGCGTCGGCCGGCTCGTCGATCCTCATCCTGCAGGTCTTGCCACCCGCTGCCACTGTCGCCGACGTCGACACGGCGATCGACGGTCTGCGGACCCAGCTCGCCCGGCGCAGCGTCTACGCGGCCGACGGGCAGGACTATCCGCAGCTGGCCACGAACCGGATCATCGTGTTCGCCAGTGGGTTCGCCTCGCCGGCCGACGTCGACACGTTCTGCTCGGCGCAGTCGATCACCGACTGCAACGAGGAGTCGCTCGTCCCGGCCGATTGACGCTCCCGGCACGCGCCGACGTTCGACGTCAGCGGCCGCGCGGCCAGCCGTCGACCCGGCCCGGCCCGCTCCAGCACCTTGAGGTGCTTGGACAGCCCTTCGAGCTGTCAACGACGACCGTTCTGGGCGGCCTCCGTGACAACAGTTGTCACGCTCGCCGCCCAGATCGGCGGGTGGCGGGGATCGCGCCCAGATCGGGCAGGGTCCGATCCACCGCTCAGGGTTCGACGACGAGCCAGCCGCGACGTTGCAGCTCGCCGGCGAGCAGCTCGGCGGGCATCGCCCGCACTACCTGTTCGTCGCGCGACAGCCGCCGGACCGGCTCGGCGGGAGCACCGGCGCCGCCCCCGGCGTCCGCACCGGCCTCGTCGTCCTGCAGGCGGGCGATCAGCGACTCGGCCTCGTCACGGGTGAACTTGCCGGCGGCCTGGCGCTGGGTGAAGCCCATCGGCCCGCGGGCATCCCGGAAGCCGTCGTGGCCCGCGGCCTGGAGGAGCGTGAGCAGCTCCTGGACCTGTCGGGACGTGGCCGGGGGACCGGACTGTTGACCGAACGCCATGCCACAGTCAACCGGTCGCGCCGGGGGTCAGCGCCGCTTCTCGAACAGGACCTCGGAGATCTCGACCGTCGTCGACGACTCGGCATCGGCGTACACGTCGACGATGCGGAGGTCGATCTGGGTGACATCGCCGGCCGAGATGTCGACGACGACGAGCTCCCCGGCATCCTCGAGCTCGGCGTGGTGGCAGGTGCCGTCGATCTCGAGCTCGACGATGCGGGGGCGCGAGTACAGCGTCCGCGCCGGATCGTCGGCGTAGCGGCCGCCCAGCACCTCGATCCTGGCGATGTCGGTGGGCTCGGCGAACGTGAACTGCAGTGCCGAGTCGGTGCGGGCCTCGGTGACACACGAACCGTCGTCGGGCACCGGCGCGGCCCCGGTCTCGACGGCGTTCAGCCACACCGTCCCCCACGACGTGTTGGCGTGGCGGTCGATGACGTTCTCGGCGATCTGCTGCGGGAGCGATTGCGCGGTCGCGTCGCCGGTGAACGTGACGGTCTCGGCGTCGATCAGATCGGCGTCGATGACGGTGTACTGCTTCCCGCCGAGCAGCGTCCGCGCACTCGCGATCACCGTCCCGCGCCACGGGCCGAGGAAGGCCAGGAGTCCGGCCAGGACGAGTGCGAGGCCGCCGGCGCGGAACATCATCGTCCGCCCGGACATGCCGCCGGTGGAGATCGCCCGGGCGTCCATCGCCAGGGACGTCGGGTCCACGCGCGCCGCCCGGCGTCGCGCCGACTTCGTGAGCTTGCGCCACCACGGCACCGTGCGGGCGGTGGTGGACGACGCCGTCGACGGCGCCAGGGCGGCAGCCGTGCCCCCCGCGAGCTGGGCGCCGCAGTGGCGGCAGAACTGCCGCTCCGGACCGTTGCCCGCTCCGCAGCGCGGGCAGGCCACGTCGCCGGCGCGGGCGCCCTGCTCGACCCAGATCGGGTCGACGGGCGCGTTGACGGGGGCGTCGGGGTGCCGGGCGTCGACCGTCGCGCCCCACGAAGCCGTCGTCGGCGTCGGTCCGTCGTCGCCGAAGCCGGACCACGGGGCCGGCTCGCTGCGCACCGGTTCGCGACGGGTGGCCTCGCGCTGGCCCGGCTCGCGGGGTGACGGCGTCTCTCGGCGTGGCGGCTCGTCACGCGAGACGGCCGGGGGGCCCGAGACGGCCGGAGGCGGCGGGACGACGGACGGACCGGGTGGCGGCGGCATCGCACCGGCCGTCGGTCGGGCCGGCGCTGGTTCGTCGACGACCGGCTCGCCGTCGAACGGGAGGTAGGCCCCGCAGGCGCAGAACTCCACGCCGTCGGCCGAGCGGCGGCTGCACTTGCGACAGACGATCATGGCCGCCCCGTTCCTGTACCCGGTGCGCTCATGTGCCGCTCACCGCGAGCTCCTCACACGTCCGGATCACGCCGCTCGCGATGTCCCGGCCGTCCTTGGCCATCAGCGGGTCCTCGGCGAGCATCCGCCATCGACCGATCGTCGCGATCGCCGCCTCGCGCACCGCTGCGGGACCGGCCTCGGGGGGCAGACCGAGCCGGAGGAAGGGGTCGGGCCCGCCGCCGCCGAGCACGCGTCGGGCTTCCCGCGCGTCGTCGCCGAGGCCGGCTTGTCCCGCCTTGAGCTGCGACAGCAACCGGATCTCGACGAGCTGGTGCTCGGCGTTCTCGATGTCGCGCACCAGGTCCCGCAGCCGCCGCGCTTGCGGCCCGCCCTGCAGATCGGCGAGCGACAGGATCGTGGCCAGCGTCGAACGGGCCTTCAGCACCGACGAGCGGGACGTGAACTGCCCGGCGAGGAGCTCGCGCAGCTCGAGGATGCCGCTGCGGCGCTCGAGGTCGCGGGCCAGGTCGCCGGTCGTGCCGACCCGCTCGGCGACGAGCAGCTCCACGGCGAGGCGCACGCCGAACAGGCCGAGCCGGTCGAGGAGGCGTTCGCGGATGTCGCGCTCGAGACCGGGTGGCGCCGGCCGGCCGATGAACCGGCGCGTCGACAGCAGCAGCGACGTGACCTGATGGCGCGGCAGGCCGGCGAGCAGGCGCAACGCGTTGGTCTCGTCCTCGCGCAGCGCCGGCGCGGCCTGCGCGATCAGCCCGGCGACCGGCACGACGACCTGGCACAGCAACTCGATCCTGGGGTCCTCGCGGTACCGCACGGCGACGCGCTCCGCGGCCTGCAGCGCGTTCGTCCGCGACGCACCGATCTCGTCGGCCCGTGACAGCACGGCGATCGAGTTGACCGATGCACCGCGCGTGCCGATGGTGTCGCGGAACGCCTCGAGGAACGACAGGTCCATCGGGTGGAGGTGGCGCAGCAGGTAGATGACGGCATCGGCGTCGCCCGGCCCCTCCTCGTCACTGGCGAGGAAGTGCTCGGTGCGGCGAGACACGTCCTCGGAGATCGAAGCCAGCCCCGGCGTGTCGATGAGCACCATGTCCCGCAGGCGCTCCGAGGGCCACTCGACGTCGAGGTACCGGATCTGGTCGGCGATCCGACCGTCGAGGTCGACCTCGAGCGCGTCCTCGGTGCGACGGAACCGCAGCTCGACCGGCGGACCCTCGAAGCCCACCGCGGTCACCCGGTACACGTGGCTGTTGCGGTACCACGTCACGACGCGCGTGCACTCACCGGCGTCGGTGGGAGCGACCTTCTCGCCGACCAGCGCGTTGAGGAGCGTCGACTTGCCGGCCTTGACCTTCCCGGCGATGGCGACCCGCAGCGGCCCGTCGAGCCGCGCGCGCAGCTCCGGGACGCGCGACGAGTACGGGTCGCGCAGCAGCACCTCGGCCTCGTCGAGGAGGCGGTGCACCGAGGACACCAACCGCTCGCTCATCCGGTCACGATGCCAGGGTCGCGGTGGCCACGAGGCGATCGGCGGTCGTGCGCATGTGCCGGATCGTGTTCTCGGCGGGGTCGGCCGTCGGCACGGGGATCCCCCCGGCGGCGTGCTGGGCGCGGACCCTCTCCGCGGCGGCGGCCGCCTGCTGCAGCGTCCGCTCCAGCTGTTCGGTGCGCTCGAGGAAGTGATCGCGGATCTGGCGGTGGGTGCGCCGGATCGTGTCGCGTGAGTGCTTCTGCACGACGAACGTGATCTCGTCGAGGTACCGGCCGGCGAGTCGTTTGAGCTCCTGGCTGCGCAGCGCCTTGCGGCGCGTCCGGTCGTCACTGAACGCCCGCCGGGCCATGTAGCCGGCGACCGGGACGGTGAGCAGCGGGATGAACGCCAACATGCCGCTGCCGACGAGCCCGAACATCGACGATGCCAGCACCATCCCGCTGCTGTAGCCCTGGGTGGTGGTCACGACGCGCCGCAGCACGCCGTCGGGCCGCGTGTTCTGGTCCCGCACGACCTGGATGACACCGAGCAGGTCGGCCGGTGCCGTCGCCTCGACGTGGAACCCGGCGTCGCGGTCGAACGCGACGAAGAACTGGGCCACGTCGTCGGCGAGGGCGGACGTGCGGGTCGAGATCGACTCGTAGTGGCCGATCACGGCCTCCATCGCCGCTTTGTGCAGCCACGCCTCGAAGACGAGCTCGTCGGTCGCGTGCTCGCTGTCGGCCATCCCTTCGGCGGTCCGACTGACGACCCTCGTGCGGTTGCGCAGGTCGTGGTCGAGGTCACCGAGCACGTCTTGGATGCCCTCGGACAGCCGCTGCTGCCAGCGCGCCGCGCCGGCCCGCAGCTGCCTCACCCGGTCCTGCTGCTCGGCCAGGCGGGCGATGGTGCGGGCCGCGGCCTCGGGCGAGCTGGCGGCCTCCCGTTCGGCCTCCATCGGCATGGCGAGGTGGGCGGCCACGCTGGCCAGCTCGAGCCCGGCACCGGCCAGCCCGCGCCGCCGGGCCGGCTCCCAGATGTGGCGGTGCAGCAGATCGAACAGGATCGGGAAGCCGGACTCGTCCTCCAGCTCCTGGTCGCCCTCGACGAGGGCGAGGAGGTGCAGCACGGACGACACGGCGACGATCGGGACGTCCGCCATCCCGGCGGTGTCGAGGTGTCGTCGGTTCACGCCCACCAGCCGGTCGGCGTGGTGGTACAGGTCGACCTTCGTCATCACGCACAGCACCGACTCGCAACGCTGTCGGGCGGCCTTCAGGTAGGTCAGCTCGGGCGCCGTGAGCTCCTGGCTGCAGTCGGTCGCGAACAGCACACCGTCGGCGGCTTCGAGCCCGGACAGCGCGAGGGCTCCGGCGGCTGAGTCGAGGCCGCCGATGCCGGGCGTGTCGATCAGGGTGAGCCCGGTGGCCAGGAGGCGTCGCGGCAGGCCGACGACGACCCGCGACAGCCCACGCTGGTTCTCCGGGTTCCCGGTCTCGCTGGCCACCGAGCCGATGTCGTCGAGCCGGTGGGCGACGGCCGGTTCGGACCCCTGCCGGACCGATTCGGCGACGACGGTCAGCTCCTCCGCGTAGCCGACCTCGATCGGCACGACGGTGGCGTAGACCGGATCGGACGGGCAGATGTCGGCGTTGACGATCGCGTTGACGAGGTTCGACTTGCCCTTCTTGAACTCACCGACCACGGCGACGGCGACGCCGGTGCGGCGGATGCGCTCCTGACTCGCCTTGAGCCGCGAGGACAGATCGCTTCGGCCGCTGCGCTCGGCGATCGTGATGACGGTGGCCAGGCCACCGTCCGCGGTGGCGCGCGTCGGGAGGTCGGACGTGGCGCGACGGGCGACGGCCGGTGGCCCGGCGGCCGGAGGCGGCGCGACGATCGTGTCGCCGACCGCCACCGACGGCTCCGTCGGAGCGACGCGCGGGGCCCCCGGGGCGACGAGACGACTCATCCGTGCGGCGAGAGCAGCGGCGTCGGCCTCGGCCTGGCGGCGTTCGGCCAGTGCCCGTTCGGCCTTCTGGCGTGCTCGCGCCTCGGCTCGCTCGCGCTCGGCGAGCGCCTCGCGGTCCGGGACGTCGGCGTCCTCACCGGCCTGGGCGGCGGCGCGCCATCGCTCGAAGCTGACCGGCGTCCGCCCCGCCCGGGTCACCGCCGGCGGAGTGCCGTTGGGGGGCGGCAGGAGGGATCGGCCCCCGTCCGGCGGAGCCAACGCCGTTGGTCCGCCGGCAGGTGCGTCCGGCGGTCGTAGCGGTGCCGGCGTTCGGGTCGGTGCGGGCGCTCGGGTCGGTGCCGGCGTTCCCGTCGGCGCCGGCGGCGGTGCGGGCTGCGGTGCCGGCTGCACAGCGGCGGCGACCACGGCCGGCTCGACCGGCGCCGCAGGTGGGGTCGGCGCCGCGGGGGGCGCAGCCGCGGGCGGGGCTTCGGGGGCCGCCGCCGGGACCGGCGGGGAGGAGGCGCGTCGGTCGGCGACCGCCGGACCGGCCGCCGTGTCCCAGTCCAGGAAGTCGCCGCAGGACGCGCAGAAGTCGGCGTCGTGGCCGTTCTCGGCGCCGCAAGCCGGGCAGACCTTCATCTCGCGCGGGCGTCCTCCTTGGGATCCACGACGTTAATGCGGCGCGCCTGTCGAGCGGCCGTCGTTCCGTCGGCCGTAGGTGACGTTCCGTCGCCCGTGACGTCGTGCGGGCCGTAGCGTTGGGCGGGTGGCGCGCACCAGGACCGAGCGTTTGATCGTCACCCGGGTCACGCAGGACGGCAGCACGAGACGTCCCGACGAGCTGATCGTCGAGGAGCCGATGACGATCCAGCTCGACGGCACGGTGGTGTCGACCACGATGCGGACGCCCGGCAACGACTACGACCTCGCCGCCGGGTTCTGCTTCACCGAAGGGCTGCTCGCCGGGGCGCCCGTGACCGGCGTGCGGTACTGCGCGAACGGCTCCGCCGTCGCCAGCGCGTTCAACGACGTCACGGTCGAGACCGGCGGCCGCGCCCCGACGCCGACGCCCCGGCTCGGCACCACGTCGTCGAGCTGCGGCTGGTGTGGGCGGGACCAGCTCGACGATCTCGTCGGCCGGCTCGATCCGCTGCCGGTGACGGTGCCCATCGACCATGCCGTCCTGGCGTCGATGCCCGACGCCGTGCTCGGTGGACAGGGCCTGTTCTCGACGACCGGCGCCGTCCACGCCGCCGCCGCGTTCGACCCCGACGGCACGGTGCTGCTGACCCGGGAGGACGTCGGTCGCCACAACGCCGTGGACAAGGTCGTCGGCGCCCTCCTCCTCGGCGGCCGCCTGCCGGCGACCGGCCTCGGGCTGTTCGTGAGCGGTCGGGCCTCGATCGAGATGGTGCAGAAGGCGTGGGCCGCCGGCTTCGGCTCGCTCGTCGCCGTCAGCGCGCCGACCGCGCTCGCCGTCCACGCCGCCCGCCAGGCCGGCCTGGTCCTCGTCGGGTTCGTGCGCGGCGACGGCTTCAACGTGTACGCCGCACCGACCGCACGCACGTCCGCCTAGCCTGATCGGCATGCGCACCGAGACCGGCCTGGGCGTCCTGCACCTGTTCTGCAAGCCCGGCGGCGCAGTCGACCGGGAAGCGATCGGCGCCGCGCTGAAGTCCGTCGAGGCGGCTGACGGCCAGGTGGTGACCGCGGCCGTGCTCGGTCACAAGTGCGACATCGCGATCATGGCGCTGCACCCCGACTGGAGCGTGCTGCGGGCGTTGCAGAGCGGGGTGCAAGCAGCCGGCCTCGACGTCGTCGACAGCTACGTCAGCATCACGGAGATCAGCGAGTACGCCAAGGGCATGCCGGAGCACATGCTGCAGGAGCGGCTGTACCCGTCGTTGCCACCGGCCAACAAGCCGGTCTTCTGCTTCTACCCGATGACCAAGCGCCGCGATGCCCACGCCAACTGGTACGCCACGCCGTACGACCAGCGTGACGCCATGATGCGCGAGCACGGCAAGAGCGGGCGCACGTTCGCCGGCAAGGTCGTGCAGCTGATCACGGGGTCCACCGGGCTCGACGACTTCGAGTGGGGGGTCACGTTGTTCGCGATCACGCCCGAGGTGGTCAAGGACGTCGTCTACACGATGCGCTTCGACAAGGGCTCGGCCCTGTACGGCGAGTTCGGTCGCTTCTACGTCGGATACCTGGCCTTCGTCGACGACGTGCTCGACCAGCTCGGTCGCTGACGCCCGTCAGGGCGTGACCGTCAGCGATCCGGCGCCCACGTCGACGCCGCGCTCGTCGAACGTGAAGCGGTCGAAACGGGCCCGCACCGGGTCGCCCGATGGCCCGAGCTCGAGGTTGCCGCTGGGGCCGTCGTAGTCGACGTTGCGGTCGTCGGCCAGCAGCTGCACGCAGTCGTCGAACTCGCGACACGACACGCCGCCCGAGCTGGCCTCCACCATCTGGTCGGCCATCTCCTCGCCGCTGTCGCTCTCGGCCTGGGCCGCGGCAAGCGCGATGAGGTTGACGCAGTCGTAGGCGTTGGTGGCGTAGGCGCCGGTGGGTTCCCCGGCCTCGGTACCGATCGCCCGCGGCGACAACCCCACGACACGGGTCCGTAGGTCGGCCGCCAGCGCCTGCACGAGCTGCGATGACGGCGGCCGACGGATGGCGTCGTTGACGATGATCAGCGGGGCGTCCTGGTCCGGGAACAGGTCCGCCACCTCGCCGAGCGCGGTGAGCATGCGGGTGCCCTGCTCCCCGTCGGCGATGACGACCACGACGCCGACGTCGCTCTGGTCGATCGCCGACGCCTCGACGGTGAGGCTCGGGTTGCCGGCCGCGAACGGCACCGGGTCGACGACCGTCATCCCGCGCGCCCGCAGCGCGTCGACCGTCGCCTCGCCGAACGGCCGGCCGTACGCGTCGTCCAGGTAGGTCACGATCGCCGAACGGGCTCCCGTCTCCTCGGCGAGCTGACCGATCGCGACGGCCTGCAGCGAGTCGCTGGGGATCGTGCGGAAGAACAGCTCGGAGTCCGGGTACGCGTCGAGGGCCAACGACGAGGCCGTGGGGGAGCACGTCAGCACGCCGCGGGTGAGCAGCTCGTCGAGCGTGGCGAGCGCGATCGGAGACGACGCCGGTCCGACGACGGCGTCGACGTCCTGGTCGCGCAAGGCCGAGATGGCGTCGCGCGCCGTGGTCGCGCTGTCGCCCTCGTCCGGGCCGTCGACGACCTCGATCGGCTTGCCGAGGACACCGCCGGCGGCGTTGATGCGGTCGGCGGCCAGCCGCGCCGCGTCGATCATCGGCTGACCGATCGTCACGCCGTCGCCGGAATCGGGCAGCAGGAGCCCGATGCGCAGCGTGCCGTCGTCGACGGGCGCCGGGCTGGTCGTCGACGTGACGGTGGGTGCGGGTTCCGACGGCAGGGTCGTGCCGTTGCCGTCACACGACGTGACGACCAGGGCGAACACGCTCGCCGCGGCGGTCCCGAACCGTCCGACGGCGCGACGAGGCGGACGATGGATCGGCACTTCACCACGATACGGCCGGTCAGGATCCCGTACCCTTCGCGGATGGTCTCGACGGCAACCTCTCGACGGGAGGACCTGATCGCCGACGAGTCGCTCGGCGGTCTCGAGCTCTGCCGGGCGTTGTCGGCGGCCACCGACGAACTGCTGGTCGAGCTGTTCGAGGGCGCCATCGGCCTCGTCGTGAAGCGCCGCCGCAAGGGCGCCGTCGCGCTCGTGGCCGTCGGTGGCTACGGGCGCCAGGAGCTGGCCCCGCAGAGCGACGTCGACGTCCTGCTCGTCTACGACGGCAAGTTCGACGGCATCGAGGATCTCGCCAAGGAGCTCTGGTATCCCCTGTGGGACGCCGGGCTCAAGCTCGGACACGCCGTGCGGTCCCTCGACGACCAGCTCTCGCTGGCCGGTGAGGACCTCGACACCGCGACGGCGCTGCTGTCGGCCCGCCCGCTGGCCGGCGACGACGAGCTGGGCTCCCACCTCGTGACCGCCGGGCTGGCGAGGTGGCGACGCAACGGTCGACGCTGGCTCGATGCGTTGCGCTCGAAGATGATCGAACGGCGGACCCAGGCCGGCGATGTCGCCTTCCTGCTCGAGCCTGACCTCAAGGACGGCCACGGCGGCCTGCGGGACGTCCACACGCTGTGGTGGGCGGCCGACGCCGACCTCCTGGTGCCGCCCGAGGACATGGCCACGCTGGACGCGTGCTACGACACGCTCGTCGACGCACGCGTCGCGCTCCACCGGGAGAAGGGCCGGCCCGGCGACGTCCTGCGCCTCGAGGACCAGGACGCGGTGGCCAGCCGGCTGCGGATCGAGTCGGCCGACGTGCTGATGTCCGACATCGCGTCGGCCGCCCGCACGATCGGATGGATCGCCGATGGCGCCTGGCGCCACCTGTCGCGCCACCAGGTGGGTCACGAGGAGCACGTCGGGACGGGTCTCGTCGTGGTCGATCGGGAGATCGAGCTGTCAGAACGCGCCGACATCGTCGCTGACCCGACGATCGTGCTGCGGGCGGCGCGCGTCGCCGCCCAACGCGAGGTCGGCCTGGCCCGCGCCACCCTCGACCGTCTGACGGCTGACGTCGACCCCGCGGCGTGGTCGCCCGTCTGGCCGGACGGGGCGCGCGACGAGCTCGTCGCGCTCCTCCAACAGGGCCACCGCGCGATCGACGTGCTCGAGGCGCTCGACCAGCGCGGCATCCTCGTGCGCCTCGTGCCCGAGTGGGCCCCGGTGCGCAGCCGCCCGCAGCGCAACGCCTACCACCGCTTCACGGTCGACCGCCACCTGTGGGAGACGGCGGCGAACGCGTCGGCGCTCACCGAGCGGGTCTCGCGACCCGACCTGCTGCTGCTCGGCGCGCTGTTCCACGACGTCGGGAAGGGCTACCCGGGCGACCACATCGTCGCCGGCATGGAGGTCGTCCGGGTGATCGCGCCGCGCCTCGGGCTGGCCGAGCGCGACACCGATGTGCTCGTCCGGATGGTCCAGCACCACCTGCTGCTGCCCGACGTCGCCGTGCGGCGCGACCTGACCGACCCGGCGACGATCCAGAAGGTCGCCGATGCCGTGGGTGACGTCGAGCTGCTGGCGTTGCTCGCCGCGCTCACCGAAGCCGACTCGCTGGCCACCGGCCCGTCGGCGTGGGGGAGCTGGAAGGCCCAGCTCGTGGCCGACCTCGTCGAGCGCACCCGGCTGCTCCTCGACGGTGCCGACATCCGCGACACGACGTTCCGCCACTTCCCCGACCAGGCCGCGTTCTCGGCGATGGCCGCCGGTGTGTTCGACGTGCGGATCGAGGAGGACGACGCCGATCCGGCCATCGGGACGGGCACGGAGAAGTTCACGGTCGTCTGCCTCGACCGGCCCGGATCGTTCGCCCGGATCGCCGGTGTGCTCTCGCTGCGTGGCCTCGACGTCCTGACGGCCTGGGCGTTCTCCGGTGCCCTCGGCGGGCCGCCGATGGCCGCCTCGCAGTTCCGCGTCGTGGCGCCGCGCGGCGGCATCGCCTGGGACTCGGTGATCGACGACCTGCGCCGCGCGCTCGGCGGCGAACTGGCGATCGAGGCCCGGCTCGACGAACGAGCCCGCACGTACCGCCGTCGGCGGGCGCTGCAGGCCGCTCCGGCCGGTCCGCCGTCGGTCACGTTCCACGACGACGAGTCAGCGGTCTCGACGGTCGTCGAGGTGCGGGCGCCCAACAACATCGGCGTGCTGCACCGCATCACCCGGGCGATCGCCGAGGTCGGCCTCGACATCCGCCACGCCACCGTCCAGACGCTCGGCGAGGACGTCGTCGACACGTTCTACGTCCAGGGACAGAACGGCCGGCTCATCACCGACGACTTCCATCGCGGCGAGATCGAGCGGGCCATCCTCCACGCCGTGTCGTAGGTTGACGCCGTGGAGGACGTTGACGGTGCGGCCGCGCCGCCCCCCGGGATGGCCCGCGAGCTGGCCCGGTGGAGCGAGACGCTGGCGGCGATCGCCCGGACCGGTCTCGGCTTCACCCAGAACCTGTACGAACAGGAGCGCTTCGAAGAGGTGCTCCACGTCGCGGCGGACATCAAGGTTGCGGCCCGTGAGCTCGCCGGCGGGCCCGCCGATGCCGAGACGGTCGTCGACGTCAACGAGGATCGCGATGACGACGACGCCGAGACCGCCCGCGAGCAGGACCACTTCGTGCAGGAGTGGTTGGAGTCGGTCGGTGTCGGCGTGCCCGGCTACGTCACGCCGAAGGTGGCCATCGGCGCCGTCGTCGGCAACGACGCCGGCGAGCTGCTGCTCGTGCAGCGGGCGGACTCGGGGATCTGGCTGTACCCGACCGGCTGGGCCGACGTCGGGTACTCGCCGGCCGAGGTGGCGGTCAAGGAGGTGGCCGAGGAGACCGGCGTCGTGTGCGAGCCGCAACGCGTGGTGGCCGTGATCGACGGGCAGCGGATGGGCTTCTCGCGGTTCGGCATGTACATGCTGCTGTTCCACTGCCGGGCGGTGGGCGGGGAGCTGGCGCCGCACCCGTTGGAGTGCGCCGACGTCGGCTGGTTCGCCGAGGATGCCCTGCCGCCGACGACCGCGGGTGCCCAGTGGTGGTCGCACATGGCGTTCGCGGCGATCCGCGGCGAGGCGTTCCCGACGATCTTCGACGCCGTCCGCTCACCCGTCTGGCGCGCCTGACCGCGCCACCCAGCGCCGAGCGTCAGTCGTCGGCGTCCCGGTCGCGCAGGAAGCGCTCGACCTCGGCGACGAGCTCGCCGGGATCCAGTGCGGCCGTCGCGTTCGGGGTCGCCGTCTCGCCGGTGTCATCGAGGTCGCCATCGCCGACCGCTTCGAGCTCGTCGTCGATCAGCGACTCCAGCCGGCTGACGTACTCGACGAGGTCCTCGTCATCGGCGATCAGCGCGGCGACGCGGGCGTCGTACCCCGCGGCCGCGGCGTCGAGGCCCTCGACCGGTGCCGGACTGCCGATCAACGAGCAGGCCCGCTCGACGAGCGCCAGCGCGGCCTTCGGCGACGGTATCTGGGCCGCGTACTGCGGGACGGCCGCCCAGAGCGAGGCCGAGGCGAGACCGGCGGTCGAGAGGGCGTCCTGGAGCACGCCGACGATGCCGGTCGGCCCCTCGTAGCGGGATCGCTGCAGATCGAAGCGGTCGGTCATCTCGGGGTCGCTGGCCGTGCCGAAGATCTGCACGGGTCGGGTGTGCGGCACGTCGGCCAGCAGCGCCCCGAGGCTGATCGTCATCGATGTGCTGAACCGCTCGGCGACGCCCACCAGCTGCTCGCCGAACAGGCGCCATCGCAGCGACGGCTCCGGCCCGAGCACCAAGAGCACGTCGCCACCCGGCACCGACGCCGACCAGAGTCCGACGGTCGGCCAGACGATCGATCGCCGGCCGCCGCTGATGCGGACGTGCGGGCGGATCGTGGCGAAGTCGGTGAACGGCTCGGGATCGATCTCGGCGACCGCGTTCGCACCCCAGTTCTCGACGAGCGTGCGAACCGCCGACGAGGCTGCGTCACCGGCGTCGTTCCAGCCCGTGAAGGCGTACAACATCGTCGGGTTGCGCACGGTGGGTTCCGCCAACCAGCGGACATGATCCATCGGTCCGGAGGCTACTTGCGCACACCGCGGGCCGCCGATCCCCCCTACGATCCGCCGTTCGTGGGTGTGCAGATCCAGATCGTCGAGACCGTGACCGATGCGCTCGTGGCGGCCTTCGACCGCCTCATCCCGCAGCTGTCGTCGTCGTCGCCGCCGCCCGGCCGTGAGGGTCTCGAAGCGATCGTCGGCTGCGCCGACTCGGCGTTGTTCGTCGCCACCCTCGACGACGTCGTCGTCGGCACGCTGACGCTCGCGCTGTACCGCATCCCGACCGGGCTGAAGGCATGGATCGAGGACGTCGTCGTCGACGAGGCGGCGAGCCGCCAAGGCGTCGGCGAGGCGCTGAACCGAGCTGCCCTCGACGAGGCCCGCCGCCGCGGCGCCAAGGACGTCAGCCTGACCAGCCGCCCCTCTCGCGAGGCCGCCAACCGCCTCTACCAGCGCATCGGCTTCGACCGCCGAGAGACGAACCTGTATCGCTACGTGCTCTAGCGCGCGCTGCGGATGGGGGCCGAAGCGGTCGGGACCTTGCTTCCGGAGCGGCCGGACCTTGCGCCTCGGCGTCGACAGCGGTGTGCTCAGTCGGCGGTGATGTCCTCGGCGGCCTGGCGGACCTGCCAGTCGCGGTCGGTGAGTGCCCGCTCGAGCGCCGTCGCCACCTCGCCCGCCCGCTCGTGGTCGGGGGCGACGAACGGGGCCAGGGCGAGCACGGCGCGGCGGCGGATGGCTGGCTTGTCGGCGGTCGCGGTGAGGATGGCGTCGAGCCCCCGGTCGTCGCCGATCGCGCCGAGTGCGGCGACGGCGGCCTCCCTGACGAGCGCGTCCGGGGCGTCGCCGGCGAGCCCGATGACGGTGTCGAGGTCGGCGTCGTCGACCCGCTCGCGCTCGCCGCACGCCCAGGCGGCCATCTCGACGACCGACGGCTCGGGATCGGCCAGCGGGCCGGCCAGCGGGACGTCCGGATGGGTGGCGGCGAGCTCGGCAGCCCGCCGGCGCACGACGGCGTCGTCATCCCCGAGCGCGGCGACGAGCGTGGTGGTGTCGAGCACGCCGAGGCGCTCGAGGGCGCCGAGCGCCGTGGCGCGGACGCCCGGGTCGTCGGCGCCGAGCCCGGCACGCGCCGTGGCCACGTCACCCGTGTGACCGGCGAGCGCGACCTCCCGCCGACCGTGAGTCGTCCGGCGGTCCACGACGTCAGGACTTGAGGAGGTCGGTCAACGTCGTGACGATCGCCGCCAGGGCGAACGCCGTGACGGTGGCGATGACCGCTCCGATGACGATCGCCAGGCCGGTGCCGGCGACCACCGACCAGACTCGGCGCAACGGCCCAGCGGGGTGATACGGGTTGGCGACGGCCTCCACGACCTCGTACGGGACCCGGCGCGGCGGTGCGTCGGGCGCGCGTGGTCGTTTCGACTGCGCTCTGGCAGTCTTACGCCACCCGGCGAACAGCAGTGCCAGCACGGCCAGGCCGGCGATCCAGGCCATCCGAACGGTGAGATCGTTGATCGACACGCAGGACGAAACGTTAACCCCGGGTCCCGACCCCCGGGCCGCCACCGTGCGGTCGCCAGGTCGAGGTCAGGTCTGGTGGTCGATCCCGCTGGCCGCCGTCGGCCTGCTCGTGCTGCTCGTCATCTCGGTGGCCGCGCTCGTCCCGGCCAGCGTGGCGGGCACCAAGGAGGTCTCGGACCCGGACGACCCGACGGTGATGGTCGAGGCCGCGACGCCGTTCGCGCGGACGCCGCGATCGGCCACACCGGTCGACGACCGGGTGTCGTTCAGCCAGCTCGAGGGGGTCGCCGAGGTCGACGAGGACCGCACCGGCGACATCTACTTCGTGACGATCTCCGAGCCCCCCCAGTCGATGCTGTCGTGGTGGGTGGCCGGTGGTTCGAGCTGTCGCACACCGGGCGACTGCCGCGCCGAGCCGGAGATCGACTTCATCACCAGCGAGGAGAAGTTCGGCACCCAGACGCCCACCCAGCGGCGCACGATCTCGATGGAGATGATGCGCACCTCCTCCCAGGTCGCCCAGTACGTCGCCCTGCAGGCGCTCGGGTACGACGACGCCAAGATCGTCCCCGGCGACGTCGTCGTCGACCACATCGTCTGCCTCGAGCAGGACGGCAACACCTGCACGACGTACGCCCCGGCCGACGACGTCCTC
>JBEVOM010000135.1:0-2686 GCA_040507575.1 Ilumatobacteraceae bacterium | reverse complement strand
CTTCCCGAGCACCTCCCAGTGTTGGAAGCTCACCTTTCGGCGATCCAGGCCGCCACTCTCGTGCCCTCGCGTTGGCCGCAGGACCCGGACGCGCCAGAACTCCTGACGGCACCGCTCTTGCCCGAAATCCTGGCCGCCTTCCAACAAGGCACCCGCGCCCGGGGCCTCGCTGGCGAGGTTCTCGACATCTCACAAGGCGTAACGTTCAGGCCTTACGTCGTGGGACCCGTCACCGACACCGCGACGATCCTTGATTGCGAGCTCGCCGGCCACTACTGGGTCAAGGCTGACACCGGCGCGCTCGTCCCCCCGAACGAGATCTGGCCCGCCGGCCCAGGACACATCGTGGAGGTCGGGCTGCGCGTCGACATGATCCTCCGCGACGGGCGATGGCTCGTCGGCCCCAGCTGGATCGACCCCAGCGCCTGCGCGTGAACAGATCATTTCGTCTTCACGTTGCAACCACGTTCGTCGCCTGCAGCCTCGTTGCTTCGACGGTCGCAGAAGCCCAATACGGAGACGTGACCGAACAGGGCGCCACCCAGACCAGTACCGCGGGCGGAGCTTCCACGACTGTCAACTTCCGGGACAACGGGCAGATCACGAGCCGCACGGACATCCCTGGGGATTCAGCGTTCGTGACGTCGGGCGAGCGGTCCAGCGGCGGAGCGCCGACACCGTGCGGGACGTTCACCCGGCGCGTCGACATCGCCAACCCGAACCCGCCGCCGACGACGATCGCTCCCGACCCGTCGTCCTCTGAGCCACCGCCGCCGACGGTGCCATGGCCGGCGACCATCACCGTTGACGAGTCCGTGCTGTCCTACGAGTGGATCTGGCGCGAGATCGACGTCACCGGGGACTGGACCCCCGAGGCGCAGGGCGTGATGGAAGCCAGCGACGCGAACCTCGCGGCGATCCATGACACGCAGCTCGACATGACCTCGCCGTCGCGGTTCGCATCGCTGTACTACGCCACGACGTTCCCGCTGGCGACGGCGGTTCGGCGGTTCTCGGTGAGCTGCGGACGGCCGGACGGAGCCCTCGGCGCGGCCGAGGTGCTCCTGCGCTACACCGAGGTCCCGATGGCCGACCCGTTCTGGAACCCGCTGACCCGACTCGGCGTGCTCTGGGGCATGGTGCAGCTCCCGCACTTCCGGGTGGTTGCGCCACCCGAGGTGAACACGTACGGCGGCCTGGTGGTGAACATGCCGACCTGGCTGCAGATCGAGGCCGGCGCGTGGCAGCCGTACTTCACCGCCGTCGACCAGTACATGGGCTGGTACTCGCAACTCGGCCTCTTCCCACACGCACTTGCCTTCGAGGTCGTCGGTCCAGGCGGCGAGTCGATCCCGTGTGCGCCGACGCGGGCGGCGATCGGCAACGGCGCGATCCCAGCGGCACCCGACGACCTCCCCCCGTACTTCGAGCTCGGTCAGCTCGGCCAGGACTGCACCTGGGTGCCCCAGTCGCGGGGGAGTGTCACGATCCGGGCCCGGATCACCTACGACGTGCTGCTGACGATCTCCGGGTACAGCGAATGGTTGTCGCCGTACGTGTGGTACTCCGACCCGCTGAGCCTGACGGTCGACGAGTTGCACGTCCGCAACGTGACCCCACCAGGTGGCATCGGCGGCTGACATGCTGACGGATCGGGGGTGGGCGGCCATGCTCTGCGCGACCGCGCTCGGCACGATGCCGGCCTGTCGCGCTGACCCGTCGGCGGAACCGTCGTCGACCGTCCCCGACGCGACGTCGATGCTCCCCGACGCGGCGTCGACCACTGGGCCCGGGACCTCGTCGGCGCCGGATGACGGCACGGCGATGACCACTCACACCGTCGCCCCGCCCTCGCTCGAGCCGGCGACCACAGCCGCCGCGTTGCCACCGGTGGCGACGCTCGTACCCGAGGTGCCGGCCGACCGGCTGACGGCGGCGCAACTCGATCCGGCGGACCCGAAGAACACGCGGCCGGTGTCGGCAGACCACGTCCCGGTCATCACCTCGTACCTGGAGTCGGTGCAGATCGCGACCAAGGTGTCATCGACGTGGCCGGTCGACCCGGACTCGCCCGAGTACTTCTCGGGGCCCTTCAGCTCGGATGCGCTCGAGAGCATCCGGGCCGCGGCACGGGAACGGCGCGAGCGGGGTGAGGTGCTCGACGTGTCGCAGGGTGTGACGTTCCGCCCGTACATGGTCGGTCCGGTCACGAACCCCACGTTCGTCTTCGACTGCGAGATCGCCGGTTTCTTCTGGAAGCACGTCGACACGGGCGAGCCGTTGCCGACGAACGACATCTGGTTCGCCGGGCCGGGCAACATCGTCGAGGTCGGGCTGCGGGCAACGCTCACGTTCGAGAACGGTCGTTGGTTGCTCGAGTGGACGGAGATCTACCCGGCGGCCTGTGGCTGACGATGCCCGTGCGGTTGCGAGCCACGTTCGTGCTGTGCATCGCCATCGTCGGCGCGTTGGTCGGCTGCGGCGGCGAGGACGCGTCCAATCCCCCCGGACAGACGGTGCCCGGCAGCAACACGGCAGCCCCGTCGGGGTCGGTGCTCTGACGCCGACAACCCCGTCCGACTCCACGACGACGACCACGCCCGTACCAACTGTTGCGCCGATCGACCCCGATTCTCCGGCCCTGCTGGCCGTCGCGCTGATGCCGGAGTCGATCGCCGCGATCCAG
>JBEVOM010000094.1:0-18842 GCA_040507575.1 Ilumatobacteraceae bacterium | reverse complement strand
TGGACGGCTCAGCTGGCCAGCGTGATCTGCTCCCACGCGATCAGCCCGAAGTTGGACTGCGGGAAGTTCGTGATCTTCTCCTGGTCGTAGGCGTAGTCGCCGCGGTACCAGTTGATCGGAACAGCCATGGTGTCGGTGTTCAGCAGGATCTCCTCGGCCTGGTTGAACAACTCACCCTGCTCGGTCGGATCCACGGTCTCCTTGGCCTCGTCGACCAGCGCGTCGAACTCCGGGTTGCTGAAGCCGTGGTTGTTCCCGCCGAGCGAGGCGGTGTGGTACAGGTCGAACATGAAGTTGTCGTACGTCGGGTAGTCGGCGAACCACCCCGTCCGGCAGAACACGCACGCGCCGTCAGCGAGGTCCGAGAAGTACGTCTCGGACTCCATCGGGTCGGGGACGGCCTCGATGCCGACCTCGGCGAGGTTCTGGACGATGATCGCAACCACATCCTCGTGACCCGCACCGGAGTTGAACTGGATCGGCAACGGCGCCGACTGGCTGTTACCTGCAGCGGTCCACTCGTCGAACGCCGCCTGGGCGCCCTCCGGGTCGTAGGCGCAGTAGTCGCAGATGTCGGGGATCCAGCCGGGGATGCCCTCAGGCGTGATGCCCGTCGACGTCGTGCGGCTGCCGTTGTAGATGTCGTTGTTGATCTTCTCACGGTCGATGGCCATCGAGATCGCCTGGCGGAGCAGGAGGTTCTCCGGACCGCCGATCTCGGGCGCCCGATCGTTGAAGTCGAAGTGGTACGAGCCGAGGATGCTCACGTCGAGGGTGGTGCCGAAGTCGGCCTCGGCCTCGGCCGTGCGGGCGGGCGGGATGTTCGCCGTGTCGACCTCGCCGGCAGCCAGCGCGTTGTACGTGGTGTCGGGGTCGGCCGAGGTCAGGAACGTGATCTGGTCGAGGCGGTTGTCCCAGGTCTCTCCGTTGTAGTCACCGGTCCACTCGGGGTTCTTCACGAGGACGATCTCCTCGTCGGTGCGCGGCTGGGCCAGCATGTACGGGCCGTTGCCGACCATCTCGCCGTTCTCGTAGTCGGCCGCGTCGTCGCCGGCGCCCTCGGGCATCGGCATGAACAGCTGGAAGCCGGCCACGGCCGGGAAGTTCGAGTACGGCGCCGTCAGCGTGACGGTCAGCGTCATCGCCTCGTCGTCGGCGACGAGGCCGGTGATCGTGTCGGCGGTGCCGTCGAGCATCTCTTGGCCGCCCTCGATGAAGCTGCCGATCAGGTAGCTGTAGTCACCGGCGGTCTCCGGGTTGGCGGCCCGCTCCCACGAGCGAACGAACGTGCTCGGGAGGATCTCCTCACCATCGGAGAAGTGCATGCCGTCGCGGATCGTGAACGTCCACACGGACGCGTCGTCGTTGGCCTCGAACGACTCGGCCACGTGGGGCACGATCTCCGGGTTCTCCGGGTCGGAGCTGTCGATGTCGGTCAGGCCGTCGTACATCGCGTTGATGACCTGGTAGGCATCGAGCGTCGTGTTCAGCGCAGGGTCGATGTGCTCGGGCGGGTCGCCGACGAACGTGCCGCCGTCGATGAGCTCGCCGCCGGAACCCTCCGGAGCCGCCCCCTCAGCCTCGGTCGTCTCGGTCGGCGCATCGGTCGTCGCCGTGTCGTCGTCATCGTCGTCCCCGCACGCGGCGGCGATGAGCGAGATACTGGCCACTGCTGTGAGGAGCTTGA
Organism: Ilumatobacteraceae bacterium; assembly: GCA_040507575.1. Classification (GTDB taxonomy): domain Bacteria; phylum Actinomycetota; class Acidimicrobiia; order Acidimicrobiales; family Ilumatobacteraceae; genus JALZMG01. Next base: position 17,155 of record JBEVOM010000094.1, on the reverse strand, counting down.
TGCTCCTCCGTCGCTTGTTCACGTAAGCGATCCTCCTCGTAGTGAACGGGAAGGACGACCTCAGGCACCTCGCTGAGAGGTGTCTCCCCGATCGCCCTGCCGCAGCGGCACGGTGCCGCATCGGGTGAGGCTAGGGGCCGTCCATGATGCACGCAAGCACGACCGGCACAAAATCGGCGCGCACGTTCCAATCGCGTGACGGGATGGATGAGTTGGTCCTGGCGGTCCGGAATTGCCCGACACCGGTCGGCGGGACGTCTGTCACCCGGCCGTCGCGACCTGCGGCTCCCCCGTCACGAGGGCCGTCGGTGCGAAGACGCCCCCGGGATCCGGACGCCACACCGACGGCAACGCCGGACCGGCGATCGTCCAGCGGAACGCGGTCGAGTCGGCGCAGACGCTCACCGGGTTGGGACACGCCGGCCACTGGTCGGTCCCGATCACGATCTGCCCGTCGCCATCCACGTCGACCCACGACTCGAGGCCCGAGAACCCCCGGTCGGCGCTGAGCCCGGCAGCCGGACCGCCGACGCGGTCGGCGCGCCAGGCGGCGAACGGTGGCAGCACGACGAGCGGCAGCATGACGTGATCGGCCGCCATCGCGCCGACTGCCTGCCGCACGAGCGCGCCGCGGGCGTCGGGATCGAGCGTCCGGTCGGCCTCGTGCAGCGACGCCGACGCCTGCTCGTCGCACCAGCCCTGCACGTTCTGCCCGTCCAAGCCGTACTGCGGCCCAGGGACCTCCTCGCACGTGAACCACGGCGTGAGGTACGACGGATCCGCACCCGCCTCAGCGGTGTACATCGCGATGTCGTAGTCCAGCGCCGGCAGGCGCTGGTCGAACACGCACGCGGCACCGCAGTTGTCGGCGACGACACGGAAGCCGGCGGCGGCCAGGCGTGGGATGGCCGACGCCTGGGCCCGCTCGCGCCGGACGTTGCCCTCGTCGACCATCCAACGCAGCTCCGGAACGACTCCGTCCTTCGACCACCACCCGTCGGCGTCGCGCACCCAGCCGGCCTCGGCCAGCAGCACGGCCGCGCCGATCGGGTCGTACGACGACGCGAACGCGCCGTCCGGGCACCACGGGCCGGGCACCGTCGGCCCGCAGTCGAGGACACCACCCGGCAGCCCGGCGGCGCCGAACGCCGGTTCGAAGACGTCGGCGTAGAGCGCCTGGCGGTCGATCGACATCGAGACGGCAGCGCGGAGCACCGGGTCGGCCAGCGGACCGTCGTCCTGCTGGAAGTAGAGCCCCTCGACGTCGTAGCCGGGCGCGACCTGCGTGCCGAGCGTCGGGTCGGCGCGCAGTGGTGCCAGCGCCTCGTCGAACGCCGAGAGCACGACGTCGACCCGCCCGTCGCGGAGTGCGGCGAGCGCGCCCGCGGGGCTCGGCTGGCGGACGATGACGATCCGCCCGGTCAGCGGCGCCGGACCCTGGTAGTGCTCGTTGGCGACCAGGACGACCTGGTCCGCGGTCCAGGACTCGACGCGGTAGGCCCCGGCTGAGCTGGCCGGCGAGGTGGCGAACGCGTCCGTGGCGTCGTCGCAGTCCGGCACGGCGCTCGCTTCGATCACGGCGTCGAACAGCGTGCGGTATCCCGAGTAGATCTCGTCGAGCTCGACGACCACCTGGCGGTCTGTCGCGCCGGCGTGCACGTCGACGATCCGTGCGTAGTCGGCCGCCCGCGGAGCACCCGGCGTCCCGATGTTGGCCCGCCACGTGCACTCGAAGTCGGTGGCTGTCACCGGCGAGCCGTCCTGCCAGACCGCGCTCGGCGCGAGGTCCATCGTCACCACCATCGCTGCGGGGTCCTCAGGGATCGGCGTCGACGGCGGCTGTGGGACGGCGACGGTCGACGGCGCGCGAGCCGCGGTCACGGCCGTCGCGCCGGCCGTCGTGGGCGCCGGGTCGAGCAGGGAGGTCTCGGCGGCGGACTCCGACGGCGGGCGCATGACGTCGGACGAGGCGTCCGGAGCGTCTGCGATGCAGGCCCCGGCCACGACGGCTGCGACCGAGGCGCCGGCGGTCAGCGCCAGCAGCCGTCCTCGGAATCGCTGCTCGGCCACCGGTCGATGGTACGAGCGACCATCCACTCGACGCGGTCGCGCCCCCGTCAGCGGTACTGGACGATGCGGGCGAACTCGTCGGGATCGAGGCTCGCCCCGCCGACCAGCGCTCCGTCCACGTCGGGCTGGCCCATCAGCTCGGCGATGTTCGACGCCTTCACCGACCCGCCGTACTGGATGCGGATCGCCGTCGCCGTGGCCGCGTCGGTCAGAGCGGCAACCCGGGACCTGATCGCGCCACACACCGCCTGGGCGTCCTGCGCCGTCGCCGTGCGACCGGTCCCGATCGCCCAGATCGGCTCGTAGGCGATGACCATCGACGCGATCCGCTCGTTGGACCGACCGGACAGTCCGGCGGCGACCTGGCCGAGCACCTTGTCCTCCGTCCGGCCGGCCTCACGCTCCTCGAGCGTCTCGCCGACGCAGAGGATCGGCGTCATGGCGTGACGTTGGATCGCCGTGACCTTCTGGGCGACCATCTCGTCGGTCTCGCCGAACAGCTCCCGGCGCTCGCTGTGCCCGGCGATGACGTACCGGACATCGAGCTTGGCCAGGAACAGCGGGGACACCTCGCCCGTGAACGCGCCCTTGTCCTCCCAGTGGCAGTGCTGGGCGCCGAGCGCGAACGGCAGGTCGTCGGCGACGATCAGCGTCTGCACGCTGCGCAGGTCGGTGAACGGCGGGTGGATGCTGACGTCGACGTCGGCCGTGGCCTCCGTCGACACGAGGTAGGCGAGCTTCTGCACGGTCTGGATGGCCTCGAAGTGGTTGAGGTGCATCTTCCAGTTGCCGCTGATCAGCGGTCGTCTCGCGTCAGCCACGGCTCGCTCCGTCGTCCCGCAGCGCGGCCAGACCGGGCAGGTCGCCGAGCTCCAAGAGCTCGAGGGATGCGCCGCCGCCGGTGGACACGTGGTCGACGTCGTCGGCGAGGCCGAACTGGGCCAGCGCCGCAGCAGAGTCGCCTCCTCCGACGACCGTGAACGCCTTCGTCTCGGCCATGGCGTGGGCGACCGCCTGGGTCCCCGCGGCGAACCGATCGTCCTCGAACATGCCCATCGGGCCGTTCCAGAAGACCGTTCGGGCCTCCATCACGACGTCACCGAACTCGGCCGCCGTACCTGGACCGATGTCGAGGCCCTTGGCACCGTCGGGCAACGCCGTGCCGAACGTCGCGAAGGCGCCGCCGGCGTCGACGCCGACGATGTCGCTCGGCAGGTGGATCGGCTTGGTCGCCGTCGCCAGCAGTTGCGCGCACGTGTCGACCTGGTCCGGTTCGAAGAGCGAATCGCCGATCGGGCGTCCCTGGGCGACGAAGAACGTGAAGCACATCGCCCCGCCGATGGCCAGCGCGTCGACCGTTTCGAGGAGCGCCTCGATGACCCCGAGCTTGTCGCTGACCTTGGCGCCACCGAGGATCGCCACGAACGGCCGCTTCGGGTGGTCGCGGACCTCCAGCAGGACCTCCACCTCACGCTGCAGCAAGCGCCCCATCGCCGACGGCACCGCCGCGGGCGGTCCGACGATCGACGCGTGGGCGCGGTGCGACGCGCCGAACGCGTCGTTGACGTAGCCGTCGATCCCCTCGACGAGCGACGCCGCGAACGCCGGGTCGTTGCCCTCTTCCCCCGGGTCGAAGCGAAGGTTCTCGAGCAGCTCGACGCCCGGGGCCAGCTCGGTCAGCCGGGCCCGGACGGGATCCATCGAGTACTTCGGGTCGGGCCGGCCATTGGGCCGGCCGAGGTGGCTCGCCGTGACGACCGTCGCGCCCCGCTCCTGCAACCACTCGATCGTCGGCAGCGCGGCACGAATTCGGAAGTCGTCGGTGATCCGGACTTCGTCGCCGACGCGCTCGAGCGGCACGTTGAAGTCGGTGCGGACGAGGATCCGTGCGCCGTCGAGCGAACCGAGGCGGGCTTCGAGGTCCTCCAACGTGGGGATCGAGGTGCTCACTTCTTGCGCGAGCCGAGCTTCTTACCGGCGTAGAGCATGAAGTCGACCATCCGGTTCGAGTACCCCCACTCGTTGTCGTACCAGCCGAGCACTTTGACCAGCTTGCCCAGGCTCATGGTCAGCTCGCTGTCGAAGATGCACGAATGCGGATCGCCCTGGATGTCGGTGGACACGATCGGGTCGGTCGTGTACTTGAGGATGCCCTTCAGCGGTCCGGACTTCGCCGCCTTCGCGAACGCCGCGTTGATGTCGGCGACCGACGCCTCAGTCGCGAGGATGGCGTTGAAATCGGTGATCGACCCAGTCGGCACGGGCACCCGCAGCGACGTGCCGTCGAGCCTGCCCTTCATCGACTCGAGGACGAGGGAGGTGGCGCGGGCCGCACCGGTGCTCGTCGGCACGATGTTGATCGCCGCGCCGCGGGCGCGACGCAGGTCGCTGTGCGGACCGTCGACGAGCTGCTGATCGCCGGTGTAGGCGTGGATCGTCGTCATGAGACCCTGCTCGACCCCGAACGCGTCGTCGAGGACCTTGACCATCGGCACGAAGCAGTTCGTCGTGCAGCTGGCGTTGGAGACGACCTTGTGGATCTTCGGGTCGAACGTGGTGTGGTTGACACCCATGACGAACGTGGCGTCGGCACCGGCAGACGGAGCCGATACGACGACGAGCGGCGCGCCGGCCTCGAGGTGGACCGCCGCTTTGTCCCGCGCCGTGAAGAGACCGGTCGACTCCACGACGAGGTCGACGCCGAGCTCTCCCCATGGCAGCTCGGCCGGGTTGCGGACCGACAGGACCTTGATCTCGTCATCGTCGACCTTGATGCCGCCCTTCGTCGCCTTGATCGTCTCGGGAAGGATGCCGAGGATCGAGTCGTACTTGAGGAGGTGGGCCATCGTGTCGAGCGAGCCGAGGTCGTTGACTGCGACGAAGTCGATGTCCGCGCCCCGCTGGTGTGCGGCGCGGAAGAGGTTCCGGCCGATCCGGCCGAAGCCGTTGATACCGACACGAACGGTCATGGGGAGGACGTCCTTTCACCGACGAACTGGAGAACGCCGCGGATCGTAGCCGTCGGGCCCCTCGCGCTTCTGAGCCGCTGGAGCCGCGCCCGGCGCGAGTTCAACTCCGGACGGGGGATGCGGGAGGACATCGCCGAGGTGACCGTCAACGAGCGACGGCGTCCGACGTTGCCGTCGTGGATCACGGTCGTGCGCACGAGCTGGATCGGCGGTGACCGTGACGTCGAGGTCCGTGACGACGGCCGGCGCGTCGCCACGCCGCTGCGCATGCTCTTCGACCTCGCGCGCAGTCCAACCAGCACCGCTTCGAGCGGGTCGCCGAGAACGTGTGGCACACGGCGCTGGTCACGCCCGACGATGCTGCCGCGTACCTCGACGAGGTCCGGCGGTCCGGTCGTTCCGGCGTGCGGAGGATGGAGGCCTGGCTGGAGAAGACCGCTGCCCGGTCCCGGCCGTCACAAAGCCGCACGGAGAGCGACTTCGTCGGCCGCGTCGAACGCGCCGGGTTGCCGACGTCGAAGCGCCAGCACCCGTTGCGGCTGGTGGGTGGCGAGGTCGTCCACCTCGACATCGCGTGGCCCGACATCCAACCCGCCGTCGAGCCCGGCCACTCGTGGTGGCACGGCGGTGACCTCGCGCAGCGTCGCGCCAGCCCGCGAGAGCGCCTGCAGCGCCGTCGGCTGGCTCGTCGTGCGCGACGACGAGTCGGCCCGGCGCGACCCGACCGTCGCCGGGGAGCTGGTGGCGATCCATCGGCAGCGCACGGCCGACCGGCGCTGACGACGATTCTGGGGTGCGGAAACCCGCGCCGGGCGCGGACCCCGCGGCTCAAAACCGGTCGGGGCTATCGGCTGAGGTCGCGGTGGGTGGTGCGCACCGCGGTGCCGCGGGATCGCAGGCGGGTGGCGATCTCCTCGGCGATGGCGACGGAGCGATGGCGGCCACCGGTGCAGCCGATGGCCACCGTCAGGTAGCTGCGACCCTCGGCCTCGTACGCGGGGAGGATCGTGCGCAGCAGGTCGTCGAGGCGGTCGAGGAACGCCGACGTGTCGGTCCGGTCGAGCACGTAGGACCGCACGGCCGGGTCGTGGCCGGTGAGCGGGCGCAGCACCTCCTCCCAGTGCGGGTTGGGGAGGAAGCGCACGTCCATCACGATGTCGGCGTCGAGCGGGAGTCCGTGCTTGAACCCGAAGCTCTCGACGGCGACCTGCAACCGCGAGGACGGGGCGTCGTCGAACGCGGCGACCAGGCGATCCTTGAGCTGGTGGATGTTGAGCTCGCTGGTGTCGATGACGAGGTCGGCGGCGTCACGGGTGCCGGTCAGCAGCGAACGCTCCAGCTGGATCGACTCGACGAGCCCGTCGGCCTCCGCGGCCAACGGGTGCCGGCGGCGCGTCGCGTCGTACCGCTTCACCAGGTCGGCGCCCTCGGCGTCGAGGAACAGGACGGTCACCCGGTGACCGGCGGCCCGCAGCGACGCCACGTTGTCGAGGACGGTGCCGTAGTTGCGCCCCGACACCAGGGCCAGCCGCTCGATGCCGCTCCCCGGCATCGACGCCAGCTCGACGACCTTCTCCACGAGCGCGGACGGGAGGTTGTCCACGACGTACCAGCCGAGGTCCTCGAGCACGTCGGCGGCCGCCGAACGACCCGCGCCCGACATGCCCGTGATGAGCACGATCTCGGCCACCGGCGTCGAGGCTACCGACATCCCCTCCGCGCTCCGGGTTCCGGCCTCCGGGCTAGGGCATGCGGCGGGTGCGCAGGTACAGCAGCCGGGGCACGTCCGCGGCGTCCTCGTACTCCGGCGCCAGCGCCAAGAAACCCGCCGGCGGCGCCGGCTCGACCATCCGCTCCAACGTCAACCCGTGGTCGATCAGCGTGTTGACGTACCTCGACAACGGTCGGTGCACGAACCGGATGTGGACACCGACCTCGACCTCCTCCACCGTCACCGCCTCCGGCAGGTAGGGCCCGATCCGCCAGTACTGCTCGGGCGGGTCGAGGACCTGGTCGTCGATCCAACCGCTGCCCGGCGTCTGCATCAGCGGATGGTTGAGGAAGAAGCAGAAGCGGCCACCGGGCTCCAGGACCCGGGCCACTTCGGCGATCGCCGCGTCGAGGTCGTCGATGTGCTCGAACACCAGGCAGGCGACGACGGCGTCGAAGGCGCCGTCGCGGAACGGAAGCCGTGCCGCCCCGCCCCGGACGAACCCGGCGGCCGCCCCCCGCTCGCCGGCGACGCGGATCTGGTTCCACGTCGGGTCGACACCGACCGCCGACCGGACACCGTCGAGCGCCGCGGCGAGCCGCGTGACCTGCCCGTCCCCGCACCCGACGTCGAGGATGCGACGGGCGCCGGCGAGCTCGGCTGCCGCGAGCGGCAGGATCTGCTCGACGTACTCGGGGTCGGCGCCCTCGGTGAAGCCGTCGATCCACCACTGGGCATAGCGCTCCCACACGTCGTCGCTCATGATCGAACCTCAGGACGCGATGCTCGGGTGGAGCTTGGTGTGGATGGCATCGGCGACGGCATCGGGCAGCCACGTGAGCGCCCGGAGCGCGTCGAGGTCGGCCTGACGGACCCCGTTGACGCCACCCATCTCCTTGACCAGGCGCTTCCTGCGGGTCTCGCCGAGGCCGGGGATGCCGTCGAGGACGCTCGTCGTCATCCGCTTGCTCCGGCGCTCGCCGTGGAACGTGTTGGCGAACCGGTGGGCCTCGTCGCGGATCCGTTGGAGCATGAACAGCGCCTCACTGCCCCGGGGGATCTCGACCGGCTCCGGGCGCCCGGGCACGTAGACCTCCTCGAACCGCTTGGCGAGGCCAGCGAGTGGGATCTCCTCCTCGAGCCCGAGCTTGCGCACGACCCGTTCGGCAACGCCGAGCTGACCTTTGCCACCGTCGACGACGAGCAGCTGCGGCGTGTACGCGAAGCGCCCCGGCTTCTCCCCCGGCTGCAACGGCGGCCGTGCCTTCTCGGCCAGGTAGGCGGTCAGCCGTCGGGTCAGGACCTCCTCCATCGCCGCGTAGTCGTCGTTGCCGGGCACGTGCACCTTGAACTTGCGGTACTCGCGCTTGTTCGGCAGACCGTCCTCGAGCACCACCATCGAGCCCACGTAGTCGGTGCCCTGGAGGTGTGCCATGTCGTAGCACTCGATGCGCAGCGGCGCCTCGGGCAACCCGAGCTGCTGCTGGAGCTCGGTCAGGGCCCGGCTCCGGGTGTTGTGGTCGCTGGCCCGGCGCATCCGGTGTCGCGTGAACTCCTCCTCGGCGTTGCGGGCGACCGTCTCCAGGAGCGCCCGCTTGTCGCCGCGCTGCGGAACGCGGATCTGGACTCGCGAACCTCGCTGCAGCGTCAGCCACTCCTCGTACGTCTCGACGTCCTCGGACTCGACGGGCACGAGGACCTGCTTCGGAACGCCCTGCACCGGGTCGTCGCCGTACATGTGCTCCAGGACGCGGTCGATGAGCCCGCCCGGCGTCAGCGCCTCGACCTTGTCGACGACGAAGCCCTTGCGACCGACGACGCGCCCCCGACGCACGTAGAAGACCTGTACGGACGCCTCCAGCTCGTCCTCGGCCAGGCCGATCACATCGAGGTCCTCGGAACGCTCGGCGACCATCTGCTGGCGCTCGATCGCCCGCCGCACCGTGGCGAGGCGGTCCCGCACCCGGGCCGCCTTCTCGAACTCCAACGCGGCGGCCGCACCGCGCATCTCGCCGTCGAGGCGCTTGACGATGGGGTCGGTGTCACCGTCGAGGAAGTCGCACAGCTCGTCGACGAGCTGGCGGTAGGGCTCTTCGGCGATCTCCTTGACGCAGGGACCGCTGCACTTCTCGATGTGGAAGAGCAGACAGGGGCGACCGATCCGCTCGTGCTCGCGGAACTTGACCGGACTGCACGTGCGGATCGGGAACGAACGCAGCAACTCGTCGAGCGTGTCCCGGATCGCGTACGCGTGGGCGTACGGGCCGAAGTACCGGGTGCCCTTGCGCTTGCGGCCGCGCATCACGAGCGCCCGCGGCCAGTCCTCGTCGACCGTCACGGCGAGGAACGGGTAGCTCTTGTCGTCGCGGAGGCGGACGTTGAAGCGCGGGTCGTGCTCCTTGATCAACGAGTACTCGAGCATCAGCGCCTCGACCTCGTTGCGCACCGTCGTCCACTCGACCGATTCGGCGGTGGCCACCATCTGGGCCGTGCGCTGGTGCATGGAGCGCGGGTCGCCGAAGTAGTTCGACAACCGCTGGCGGAGGTTGGACGCCTTGCCGACGTAGATGACCCGGCCGTTGGCGTCCTTGAACTGGTACGAGCCCGGTGCCTCCGGGATCGTTCCTGCTGGGGGACGCTTCACCATCAGGTGTCGAGGATACGGTTGGGAGCCATGGCCGGTCGCTTCTCGTTCTCGGTGCCGGGTCGTCGCAGTGCCGCCGATCCCTGGTTCCGGATCGGCACCCTCGACGTCGGCACGACCGTGCTCGTCGTCCTGGTCTGCGTGGCCAGCATGTTCGTCTGGGCGCTCGACCCGTCGGTGTTCAACAGCCTCGTCCTCGACCCGACCGCGGTGCGCGAGGACTGGGAGCTCTGGCGCCTCGTCACGTGGCCCCTCGTCAACGAACCGACGTTGTGGACGATCATCACGATCGCCATCTTCTGGTACTTCGGGCGACAGGTCGAAGGACTCCTCGGGCGCACCAAGTTCGCGTTCCTGCTGCTCCTGCTGACGGTCGTGCCCGGGATCGCCGGGGTGGTCCTCGACATCTCGTTGTTCGGTCTCGAGCCGATCGAGCTGGCGGTGTTCCTGGTGTTCATCGCCGAGTACCCGTTCGCGCGGTTCTTCTTCGGGATCCCGGCCTGGGCGATCGGCGGCGTGATCGTCGGCATCCAGATCCTGCAGTACATCGGGCTGCGCGAGACCGAACGGATCATCCTGCTGTTCGTCACCATCGCCGTCGCCGGGCTGACCGCCCGCAGCATGGGACTGGCCCAGAACCTTCCGTGGATCCCGAGGATCCCGTGGCCGGGTGGCAGCGGCGGTGGGCGGGCCCGGCGCAAGCGGTCGTCCAACCGGGGTCCGCGCGGTGGCGGCGAGGTCGTCCCCGGTCCGTGGTCGGCATCGTCGCGAACCGGTCCGGTGCGCAGCTCGGCACTGCCCCAACCGCCGGGCGTGACCGAGCACGATCAGACCGAGCTCGATGCGCTGCTCGACAAGATCTCGGCCAACGGGATGGACGGGCTCTCCGCTGACGAGAAGCGCCGCCTGAACGACCTCAGCAAGCGCCTCCGCAACCGCAAGTAGCAGCCCCGCGCCAACCCTTGGCGCGCATCAGGCTTCGAGGAGGGCGCGGAGGTACCGGCCGGTGTGGCTGGCATCGACGTTGGCGACGTGCTCGGGGGTCCCTTCAGCGACGATCGCGCCGCCGCCGCTGCCGCCCTCCGGGCCGAGGTCGATGATCCAGTCGGCCGTCTTGATGACGTCCAGGTTGTGCTCGATGACGAGGACCGTGTTGCCTTGGTCGACGAGCCGTGACAGCACGGTGAGGAGCCGACGTACGTCGTCGAAGTGCAGGCCGGTGGTCGGCTCGTCGAGCAAGTAGATCGTGTGGCCGGTCGACCGCTTGGCCAGCTCGGTGGCCAGCTTGACCCGCTGCGCCTCGCCACCCGACAGCGTCGGCGCCGGCTGGCCGAGTCGGACGTAGCCGAGGCCGACGTCCATCAGCGTTTCCATGTACCGAGCGATCGAGGGCTGGTTGGCGAAGAAGTTGACCGCCTCGGCGACAGGCATGTCGAGCACGTCGGCGATGTTCTTGCCCTTGAACTCGATGTCCAGCGTGTCCCGGTTGTAGCGGGCGCCCTTGCACACCTCGCACGGCACGTACACGTCGGGCAGGAAGTGCATCTCGATCTTGATCGTGCCGTCGCCGGCACACGCTTCGCAGCGCCCGCCCTTGACGTTGAAGCTGAACCGGCCGGGCAGGTAGCCACGGATCTTGGCCTCGTTCGTCGACGCGAACAGCTTGCGGACGCTGTCGAACACGCCGGTGTACGTCGCCGGGTTGGAGCGCGGCGTGCGCCCGATCGGCGACTGGTCCATGTCGATGACCTTGTCGAGCAGCTCGACGCCGCTGACCCGGCGGTGCTTGCCGGCCGGCATCTTCGACTTGTAGATGCGCTGCATCAGGACGGGCAGCAGGATGTCGCGGATCAGCGACGACTTGCCCGAACCGGACACGCCGGTGACGGTGACGAAGTTGCCGAGCGGGATGGCGACGTCGATGTCCGTCAGGTTGTGCTCGCGGGCGCCCTGCACGACGAGCTTCTCACCGGTCAGCGGGCGGCGACGCGCCGGCACCGGGATCTGCTGGCGCCCGGCGAGGTACTGACCGGTGATCGACTCCTTGACCTTCGTGATCCCCTTGACGGGACCGCTGTACACGACCTCGCCGCCGTGCTCCCCGGCGCCGGGGCCGATGTCGACGATCCAGTCGCCCTCGCGGATCGTCTCCTCGTCGTGCTCGACGACGATCACCGTGTTGCCGAGGTCGCGCAGCCTGGTCAACGTGTCGATGAGTCGGCGGTTGTCGCGTTGGTGCAGCCCGATCGAGGGCTCGTCGAGCACGTACAGCGTCCCGACGAGCCCGGACCCGATCTGGCTGGCCAGCCGGATGCGCTGCGCCTCACCGCCGGCCAGTGTGCCGGCCGAGCGCGACAACGTCAGGTAGTCGAGGCCGACGTCGAGCAGGAAGCCGAGCCGGGCGTTGACCTCCTTGGTCACCCGTTCGGCGATCATCCGTTCACGTTCAGAGAGTTCCAATGCGGACAGGAACTTCGCCGACTCCCCGATCGACAGGTCGCACACCTGGGCGATGTTCGATCCGTTGATCGTCACGGCGAGCGTCTCGGGCTTGAGGCGGGCGCCGCCGCACACCTTGCACGGCACGAGGCGCATGTACCCCTCGTACTGCTCGCGCGACCAGTCGCTCTCGGCGCCCTCGTGACGCCGCTGGATCCACGGGATCACGCCCTCGTAGGTCGTCGTGTACTGGCGCTGGCGGCCGTACCGGTTCTTGTACTTGACGGTCAGGTTGCCGCCCGTCCCGTTCAGGATCACCTTCTGCTGCTTGGCCGTGAGCGAGCCCCACGGCGCGTTCATGTCGATCCCCGCCGACTCGGCGACCGAGTCGAGCATCCGGGTGAAGTACTGGGTGTGGGCGCTGCGCCACGGCACGATGGCCCCGGCGTTGAGCGACAGGTCAGGGTCGGGGATGACGAGCTCGGGGTCGATCTCGAACGTCGTGCCGAGCCCGTCGCACGTCGGGCAGGCGCCGTATGGCGAGTTGAACGAGAAGTTGCGGGGTGCCGGCTCCTCGAAGCTGCGGCCGTCGAGCGGGCACACCAGGTGCTGGCTGAACGTCAACGTCTCGTTGTCACCGGTCTCGCCTTCGCGCTTGACGAGCTCGACCTCGGCGACGCCCTCGGCCAGCTTGAGCGCCGTCTCGAGCGAGTCGGTGAGCCGTCGGGTGATCCCCTCGCGCAGCACGAGACGGTCGACGACGACCTCGATCGTGTGCTGCTCGTAGCGGGCCAGACGGTCGGTGCGCTTGAGGAACTCGTCGATGTCCACGACCTCGCCGTCGACCCTGGCCCGCACGAACCCCTGCGACGCCAGGTCCTCCAGCAGCGTGTCGTACTCGCCCTTGCGGCCCCGTACGACCGGCGCCAGGACCTGGAAGCGGGTGCCGTCCGGGAGCAGCAGGATGCGATCGACGATCTGCTGCGGCGTCTGGCGTTCGAGTGGGGTGCCGTCGTCGGGGCAGTGCTGGATGCCGATGCGGGCGTACAACAGGCGCAGGTAGTCGTACACCTCGGTGATCGTGCCGACCGTCGAGCGCGGGTTGCGGCCGGCCGACTTCTGGTCGATGGCGATGGCCGGCGAGAGGCCCTCGATGACATCGACATCGGGCTTGTCCATCTGGCCGAGGAACTGCCGGGCGTACGACGACAAGGACTCGACGTACCGGCGCTGGCCCTCGGCGTAGATGGTGTCGAAGGCCAGGCTCGACTTGCCCGAGCCGGACAACCCGGTGAACACGATCAGCTTGTCGCGCGGCAGCTCGACGCTGATGTTCTTGAGGTTGTGCTCGCGCGCGCCACGCACCGAGATCACCGACGCGCCGGCGCCGGATGTCGTTCGGGGGGTGCGAGCCGCCATCAGCCGACCAAGCTAGCGAGGAACCACATCGGTGGCATTCCCGACTTCGACCGAACACCCGTATGGGGTACGGCCGTTCGTCACACCCCCGCCGGCACGTTCAGCTGGCGTCGCGCATCTCGCGGCGGAGGTCGGCGACCTCGTCGCGGAGGCGGGCGGCGTACTCGAACCGCAGCTCGGCGGAGGCTTCGTGCATCTCCTCCTCCAGCGTCTGGATCAGCCGGGCCATCTCCTGCTGCGGCAGCGTCTTGAGGTCGCGCTGGACGCGGTCACGCTCGCGCTGGCGACGACGATCCTTGCCCGGGACCGGTGCCCCGTAGTCCGGGCGCAGCAGCGACAGGATGTCGCCGACCGCCTTGCGGATCGTCTGGGGGTTGATGCCGTGCTCGGCGTTGTAGGCGATCTGGGCCTCACGCCGCCGGTTCGTCAGCGTGATCGCCCGCTCCATCGAGTCGGTGATCTTGTCGGCATACATCACGACCTGGCCGTCGATGTTGCGGGCGGCCCGACCGATGGTCTGGACGAGGGACGTCTCCGAACGCAAGAACCCCTCCTTGTCGGCGTCGAGGATCGAGACCAGCGACACCTCGGGCAGGTCGAGGCCCTCGCGCAGGAGGTTGATCCCGACCAACACGTCGAACTCGCCGAGGCGCAGTGCCCGCAGGATCTCGATGCGCTGGATGGTGTCGATGTTGGAGTGCAGGTAGCGGACCCGCAGGCCCTGCTCGAGGAGGTAGTCCGTGAGGTCCTCGGCCATCTTCTTCGTCAACGTCGTGACGAGGACCCGGTCGCCCTTGGTGACTCGATCGTTGACGCTCTCCATCAGGTCGTCGATCTGACCCTTCGTCGGCTTGACGATGACCTCCGGGTCGACGAGGCCGGTCGGACGCACGATCTGCTCGACGACCTGGTCGCTGACCCGCAGCTCGTACGCGCTCGGCGTGGCCGACATGAACACGGCCTGGTTGATCCGCTCGAGGACCTCCTCGAACGTCAGCGGACGATTGTCGCGGGCCGACGGCAGCCGGAACCCGTGCTCGACCAGCTGGTCCTTGCGACTGCGGTCGCCCTCGTACTGCCCGTGCAGCTGCGGCACGGCCTGGTGGCTCTCGTCGATGACGAGCAGGTAGTCGTCGGGGAAGTAGTCGAGCAGCGTGAACGGGGGTTCGCCGAACTCACGGCCGTCGATGTGCATCGAGTAGTTCTCGATGCCGTTGCAGTAGCCGACCTCGGCCATCATCTCGAGGTCGTACTGCGTGCGCATGCGCAGGCGCTGTGCCTCGAGCAGCTTGCCCTCGGCCTCGAACCAGGCCAGGCGCTCCTGCAGCTCGGCCTCGATCTGCGTCATCGCCCGGGCCATCCGCTCGGCGCCGGCGACGTAGTGGGTGGCCGGGAAGATCTGGGTGCGGGGCAACGTGCGCAACGTCTCGCCGGTGATCGTGTCGATGACCGTCAGCCGGTCGACCGTGTCGCCGAACATCTCGATCCGCAGCACCGACTCCTCGTAGGACGGATGCACCTCGATCGTGTCGCCGCGGACCCGGAAGCGTCCCCGACCGAGCACGGCGTCGTTGCGGTCGAACTGGAGGTCGACGAGCTTGCGCAGGATGCTGCGCATGTCATAGTCGACGCCGACGCTGAGGTCGATCATGTTGCCCCGGTACTCCTCGGGGTTCCCCATGCCGTAGATGCAGCTCACCGACGCGACGACGATGACGTCCTTGCGGGTCAGCAGCGCGGCCGTCGCCGAGTGCCGCAGGCGGTCGATCTCGTCGTTGATCGACGAGTCCTTCTCGATGTACGTGTCGCTGGACGCGATGTACGCCTCGGGCTGGTAGTAGTCGTAGTAGCTGACGAAGTACTCGACCCGGTTGTCGGGGAAGAACTCCCGCATCTCCTGGGCCAGCTGGGCAGCCAGGCTCTTGTTCGGGGCCAGGATGAGCGTCGGCTTCTGCGTCTGCTCGATGGTCCAGGCGATCGTCGCCGACTTGCCCGAGCCGGTGATGCCGAGGAGCGTCTGGAACCGGTCGCCGCGCCGGATCCCCTCGCTGAGCCCGGCGATCGCCTTCGGCTGGTCGCCGGCCGGTGCGAAGTCCGACACGACCCTGAACGGCTGCTCGTCCACCGCATCGAGTCTAGCGCCGAACAACCGTTCTGTCGGCTGCCGGTTTCGCGTCCGTATATGGGGCCCCGGGGCCACCAATAGCCGGACCAGAACGTCGGCGCGTCAGGGGTTCGCGGGGGCGGAGGGCAGCGTCAGCACCCAGGCCCACAGGTCCTCGACCTGCGACCCGAGGTGGGCGAGGTCACCCGAGTTGTCGATCACCTTGTCGGCCCGAGCCAGGCGCTCCTCGCGGGTGTCCTGCTTGGCGATGCGGGCGCGTGCGTCGTCCTCGGACATGCCACGGAACGCGACCAGTCGCTCCACCGCGACCTCGACCGGCACGTCGACGACGATGACCGCGGCCAATGGCCGGCCGGGGTCGACGGTCATCAGCGGCGTGTCCATCACGACGACGCGGTCGGTGTCGGCCTCGGCGTCGATGCGCCGAGCGATCTCGGCCCGCACCGTCGGGTGGACGATGCCGTTGAGGTCCTCGAGCGCGGCGTCGTCGTTGAACGCGATCGCCGCCAGGGCCGGCCGGTCGAGCTCGCCGTCGGACCGGATGATGCCGGCTCCGAAGCGCTCGGCGAGGCGCGCCAGCAACGGCGCGCCGGCCTGCTGCAGCTCCCTGACGATGCCGTCGGCATCGACGATGACGGCGCCCCGAGCGGCGAGCAACGCCGACACCGTCGACTTGCCCGACCCGATGCCCCCGGTGAGGGCGACGAGGATCATCGAACGGCGGTCAGATGAGCCCGGTCACTCGGCGGCGACGGAGTCAGCAGCCGCGGCAGGCTCGTCGGCGACGAGCGCAGCGGTGACGTCAGCGCCCTCGACGATGACGTCAGCGCCCTCGATCGTGACCGTTGCGCCGTCGGCGACGACATCGGCGCCCTCGACCGGCGGACCGTCCTCGCCGTAGTACTCCGACCAGGCGGCCTCGCGCTCGGCGTCGGTGTCGCCGGCGGTCCAGTTGCCGTGCTCGTCGACCTCGAAGTGCTCGCGGTACTCCTCGGCCAGCTCGCCACCCTCGGCGGCCTGCTTGATCGAGAGGCTGATCCGCCGACGGGCGAGGTCGAGGTCGATGATCTTGACCCAGAGCTCTTCGCCGGGCGTCACGACCTGGTCCGGGGAGTCGACGTGGTGCGTCGACATCTCCGAGATGTGCACGAGGCCCTCGATGCCGTCGCCGACCTGGACGAACGCACCGAACTGCACCAGCTTGGTGACCCGGCCGTAGACGAGCTGACCGACCTGGTGACCCTCGGCGAACTCCTGCCACGGGTCCTGCTGGGTGGCCTTGAGCGAGAGGCTGATGCGCTCACGGCTCATGTCCACGTCGAGGACCTGGACATCGACCTCGTCGCCGACGGCGACGACGGAGCCCGGGTGATCGACGTGCTTCCACGACAGCTCGCTGACATGGATCAACCCGTCCATGCCGCCGAGGTCCACGAAGGCGCCGAAGCTGACGACCGAGGACACCGTGCCGTGACGGACCTCGCCGACCTTGAGGTTGGTGAGGAACTGGTCGCGCGACTCCTTCTGGGTCTCCTCCAGGTGGGCGCGGCGGCTCAGCACGACGTTGTTGCGGTTCTTGTCGAGCTCGATGATCTTGGCGCTGATCCGCTGCCCGACGTACGGCTGCAGGTCGCGCACGCGGCGCAGCTCGACGAGCGACGCGGGCAGGAAGCCGCGCAGGCCGATGTCGACGATCAGGCCGCCCTTGACGACCTCGATCACCGGACCCTCGACGACGCCGTCCTCTTCCTTGATCTTCTCGATGTTGCCCCAGGCCC
>JBEVOM010000084.1:0-2526 GCA_040507575.1 Ilumatobacteraceae bacterium | reverse complement strand
ACCATGCGCGCCCAGATGTCGCCGTCGGACCGGGTCAGGTCGTCTGCACGAGGCCGTTCTGATAGGCCATCACGACGAGCTGGGCCCGGTCCCTGGCGGCGAGCTTCGTCATCGCCCGGGAGACGTGGGTGCGCACCGTCGCCGGGCTGACCACCCACTCGGCGGCGATCTCGTCGTTCGACAGCCCCTGGGCGACGAGGACGACCGCGTCGCGCTCTCGATCCGTCAGCCCGGCGATCGAGCGGGCGCTGGCCTCGCCGCGGCTGGGGCGCGCCGTGAACTCGGCGATCAAACGGCGGGTCACGCTCGGCGACAACAGCGCCTCACCGGCGGCCACGACGCGCACGGCCCGCAGCAGCTCAGCTGGTTCGGTGTGCTTGACGAGGAACCCCGACGCACCCGCCCGCAGCGCCTCGAACACGTACTCGTCGAGCTCGAACGTCGTGAGCACGAGCACCTTCACACCCTGCAGCGCCGGGTCGGCGGTGATCGCTCGTGTCGCGGCCAGCCCGTCGATCGTCGGCATCCGGATGTCCATCAGCACGACGTCGGGCCGCTCGGCGCCGACCAGTGCGACTGCTGCTGCCCCGTCGCCCGCCTCGCCGACCACCTCGATGTCGCCCTCGGAGTCGAGCAGCACCCGGAACCCGGCCCGCACCAGCTGCTGGTCGTCGACGACGACGACTCGGATCACGCGGGCTCCGCGCCGGAGGCCGAAGCGCTCACGTCTCGCGACCCGGCCAGCGCACGGCGACGCGGAAGCCCCCCGCCGGGCGGGGTCCGATGTCGCACGCCCCACCGGTGATGGCGGCCCGCTCGCGCACACCACGCAGGCCCATGCCCGTGCCGGCGGTGCCGTCCCCGGTCACGGAACCCCGTCCGTCGTCGAGCACCTCGACAGCCAGCTGCCCGCGCCCGTCGACGGCCACCGAGACCGTCGCCGACGACGTACCGGCGTGGCGGATCACGTTGGTGAGCGCCTCCTGGACGACCCGGTATGCGGCCATCGACACGGCGGGCGACGCGTCGTCGACATCGCCGTCGACGGTCACGGAGACCGTCAGGCCCGCTCGCCGGGAGCTCGCGATGAGCCCGTCGAGCTCGCGCAGGTCCGGCGTGGGAGCCCGGTCGGCGGTCGGCTCGTCGCGCAGGACACCGAGCATCGCAGCCAGCTCGTCGAGCACGTCGCGGCTGGCGATGCGGATCGCTTCCAGCGCCACGGTGGCCTGGGCCGGGTTGCGGTCGAGGACGTGGGCGGCGACACCCGACTGCACGTTGATCGTTGCCATCGAATGAGCGACGCTGTCGTGGAGGTCGCGGGCGATCCGGAGGCGGTCCTCGGCCATCCGGCGGCGGGTCTCCTCGTCGCGACGCTCCTCGAGGAACACGGCCCGCTCCCGCCGCCCGCGCATGGCGTCGGCGGCGAGAACCGTGGCCGCTGCCCAACCCGCCAGCAGCAGGTCCTCGGGACCGACGTCGCGCTGCACGACGATGCGCACGCCGTCGAGGACGACTGTCACCACACCAGCCGCGACGAACGATGCCTTCCGCTCCGACGCGAGCGCGAAGGAGTACAGCGCGACCGGGATGGCGAGGAAGATCGGCCCGCCGGGATAGTCGAACAGGATGTACGTGACCGCACAGGCGACGACGACGACGAGGGTGGCGAGAGGCCAGCGTCGGCGCCCGATGAGGACCGCGCTGCAGACGACCACGAGCGCGACAGCAAGCGCATCGACGTCGCGCTGGCCATCCTCGGCACCGATGTGGAGCGTCCCCAGGACTCCGATGCCGAGCACCGCCGCGGGGACGCCGACCAAGGTCAGCCACGTCGGCCACGCGGTCACCGATGCGTCGACCGTGCGCGCCATGCCAGCGATGGTACGGACCACCGGACGGGGCGCCGTCCGTCAGCTGTGGAGATTGCCCCTCCACACGATGCGTAGACGCGTTTTGGTGCGGCGATTGGTGGCACCGGCGCCCCCAATACCGCCCAAACCCGGCGGCTGGCGGCGGCTCAGTCCTCGGCGGGGACAGGCACGGGGACGGGGGCGACGGCCGGGGCCGGTTCGACGTCGTACGTCCCGTGGATGTTGGACAGCCAGGCGGCCGGATCCTCCTCGACATCGCTGGAGAAGTAGGCCATCGGCTGGTACTCCGGGGCGTCGACGCCGAACTCGCGGTAGCGCATCATCCCCGACCCGGCCGGGATCAGCTTGCCGATGATGATGTTCTCCTTGAGGCCGATCAGGTTGTCGCCGCGACCGTCGATGGCGGCCTCGGTGAGCACCCGGGTGGTCTCCTGGAACGACGCCGCCGACAGCCACGACTCGGTGGCCAACGACGCCTTGGTGATGCCCATGATCTCGGGCCGGCCCTCGGCCGGACGCAGCGACTCCTCGACCATCCGGCGGTTCGTGTCCCGGAAGACCTTGGCGTCGACCCGCTCGCCGGGCAGGAAGTCGGTGGCTCCCGGCTCCTGCACGCCGATGCGCCGCGTCATCTGGCGGACGATCAGCTCGATGT
>JBEVOM010000075.1:0-18588 GCA_040507575.1 Ilumatobacteraceae bacterium | reverse complement strand
GGCTCCAGCAACGACGGGAAGAACGACCCGACCCGCACCTTCGGGATCCGCAGCTCGACGTCCCCAGCCGGTGTCGACAGCAGCCGGGACCGGGATCCGTTGCGCTGGTTCGACCGGGTCTCGATCCGCTCGTGTGGCGCCGCGCCGATCGCCGCGGTGAGCTCGGCGTCGATCAACTCCTGCATCCCGACCTCCAGCAGCCGGCGGAACAGCTCCTTCGTGTCACCGTCACCGAGCCGCGCGAGCAGCTCGGCAACGCGGCCATCATCGTCATGGGTCATCGCGTGGTTCTCCTCAATGAGTTGCTTGGTCGCTTCTCACCAAGGGTCACGCGATGGCCCACCACACAGGTGGACCCCTCGACCTACCTACACCACATCACGGGACGCCAACAACCAGCACCGGCCGCGACAACATCGGCGCCGAAGACCTCATCGACGTCGAGAACCCGGCGGGTCGCCGACACATCGCCGAGGCGAGCATGATCTGCGGCGGCCTCGACGCCACCCAGTCGTCATGCCTGGTCCATCACGTCGTTCAACGCTTCCCGGACGTGTTCGAGCGTGGCGGCATCACCAACGATGCGTTGACCTACCTGCAAGCCGCCGCGCAGATCGGCTGCTGATCTCGGCCGCCTAGCGTGTAGGTGGCCCGGGCGGTCCCATCAACTGCGGTCCGGCTCGGGGATGCTGCGCAACACCCGAGCTCGGCGGTGCCATCGGTGAGCCCGGCGACGGATGGGCCGCGAAACGCGCTTCCGACGTGTGTCCTCGATCGCCGGGTGTCGGTCCCGTGCAGCGGATCGAGGCTGCCCTCGTTGGGGATGTGGGGAACCGGCTGATCGGGCCTGCCCACGAGATGCTCGACAAGGATGTCGAGGCAATACGGTGCCCGTCGTGGTCGACGAGCGGCTCCGGGTTGCGTCGTTCGGCGAGCCGTTTGGTGTTGCCGCCCGGCCGATCGCTGACGTCATCGCCCTGTACGTCCGTGGATCGGTGGCGTCCGGGGACTACCGGCCGGGGATGAGCGACCTCGATCTTGTGGCGATCGTCGAGTCGCCGCTCGACGAGGAACGACGAGGCCGTCTGGCCGAACTGCACCGGGCGACGATCCGGGACGACCATCGGGCCTCGGCGCTGCACTGCGTCTACGTCCCGGTCGGTGAGATCGCCGACATCGCGCGTGAGCATCCCACGTGGGCGTTCGGCGAGCTGTTCGATCGGATGCTGAGCGGCATCGCCCGCGCCGAGCTGCTCGGCGACCCAGTGGTCCTGTACGGCCCCGCAGCCCGGGAGTCTTTTCCAGGGATGGATCGAGCAGACATCACCGCCGCGGCTGCGCCGAGCTGAGCGGCTACTGGAGGGGTGCCGTCGACCAGCCCGACATTTGGCGTGAGGACGTGTACGTCGATCTCGGCCTGCTCACGGTGGCCCGTGTCACGGCAGTGATCGACGAGGGCCGGCTGATCACCAAGACGGAGGCGATCGAGAAACCTCGTTCCTGGACGTCGACGAGACGATCATCGACCAGATCGCCCGAAGGCGCAGCGGCGTGTCAACTCCCTTGGACGATCATGAACGCAGCGAGCGCGCGGCGTACGTGCGCACCCTGATGTATCACTGGATCGCCACCCTCGCCGCCTCCTGAACTCTCCTCGGTTGCGACGCCGAGTGCACCGCCGGCGGCAGCGATCAACGCTGCGCCTGGGGCCGGGGACAACGCCGGCTCGACGACGCTACCGAACGTCGGAGTCGGCGGTTCGGCGTGGCTCTTGCCGGCGGCGCAGCCGTCTCGGCGTTCGACTCGATCCCACGGGCGCTGGTACGCAAGTGCCGAGCGCCGAATGGGTTGCGCGCTCGGTCTGCGGTCTGGTTCGCGCCACGACGGTGTTGAGTAGGTGCGATCGGGGCGCCGATGAGAAGTGGCGTCGGCAGTCGTCTGAGTACGGCCCGGTGAACTCGCGAGGCGCAGTAAGGGAGAGCAACGAGATGAGACCACTCCGATACTCGATCAACGTCACGCTCGACGGCTGCTGCCACCACGAGGCAGGGCTCCCCCCGGACGAGGAGTCAATGCGCTACTGGACCGCTGAGATGGAGCGAGCCGATGCCCTGCTCTTCGGCCGGGTGACCTACGAGATGATGGAGTCGGCGTGGCGGCAGCCGGCCACAGGCACGTGGCCCGACTGGATGGATGAGCAGGAGATCTCGTTCGCCGAGACCATCGACCGGGCGAAGAAGTATGTCGTGTCGAACACCCTGAACGGGGTCGACTGGAATGCCGAGCTGGTGCGAGGCGACGTGGGGCAAGCGGTTCAGCGGCTCAAGCGGGAGCCAGGCGAGGGCCTGTTCGTGGGTGGCGTGACGCTCCCCCTGGCGTTGGCAGATCTGGGACTGATCGACGAGTACGAGTTTCTCGTGCAGCCGGTACTTGCCGGCCACGGGCCGACGTTGCTCGCCGGCCTGCGCGAGCGCATCCAGCTCGAAGTCGTGGATCGCCGTGAGTTCCGGTCAGGGGCGGTCGCCGTGCGATACCGGCCCAGGCCGGTTACGGCTTGACGTGACGTGTGCTGGCACGTTGGCCGCTGCCCCGTGACGGAACGACCGCTGGGGCCCGTCCTCCGCGGCCGCCGCAACCACCCGGGCACACGTCGGGGAGCTCCGCCGACCGGCTTCGGGAGTACTGAGTGCGCGGCGCCGAGGTGTCCTCGAATGTCGGGGATAGATCACGGCCGGCCGCGCCATGGACCGCCGGCGGCCGGACGATCTCGGGAGCCAAGTCCCTTTCGTCTATTGCCGTACTCGCGTCGCGGGTGCAATAACAGCGCTCAGCACCCGGCGTCGTGCGTCCTCGAACGCCGAGTGTCGGGCGGTATCGAGGTCTTCGGTCCCCGGCACGAGCACCCCCTCCACCACGGCTCCGCAGGGGGCGTTGCGGGTCAGCCAGTGGCGTCGTTGCTCCAGGAGCAGGGCATTGTCCACGTACACGCGCTCCTCGCTGGCCCTGCCATTGCGCATGTCGAGTCGGTCGATCAAGGAGATCGTGGTGCCGCCGGTGAAGGCCGCCGAAACCTCGGCGCCGGAGCGAAGTTCCGGGACCACGTGTGGGAGATCGGCGTGTTGTGCGTCGTCGTGGTCCTGCTCGGCGTCGGGGCGTGGCTCCTGCGCCTCGAGGACGTGAGGCGACGGGGGTCGAGGGGCCGTCAGCGACGGCGGCATCGACGGGCCAGGTGGCCGATCGAGGCGACGACGACTGACAACATCGCGATTGCGCCGACGGCGGTCCCGAACGCCTTGGCGCCGATGCGGATGCGGCGACGGCGGCGGAGTCGGCCGAGGTCGGCCGGTCGCGCCGGGAGACCGGTGGGCAGACCCGGCCGGTCCGGATCGGCTCCGCGGCGCGTGTCGACCTCGAGGTGCGGCGGCCACTCGTCCCGGGCCGTGGTGAAGCCAGCGGCCAGCTCGGCCTCGGTCGCCGGATCCTCATCGTAGGGGTGGACGAACCACCAGTGGCTGCTGACATGGCGCGGGGTGATCTCGACGATGGCGTAACCGCGGTTGGTCACGTCGCACCATGCGACGTGGTTCATCCGATCGGCCTCCCGATCGAGCAGCCGCCACAGCCCTGGGTACCGGGCTCGGCCCATCGCCGCCGATGACACGGCTGGTGTGGTGAACTCGACCGCGACCGCCTGACCGTCGAGCGGATCGATCGGGCCGGTAAAGGCCCACGACGAGTGCACGTCGCCGGAGAGCAGGACGGTGCGCCCACCGCCATCGGCCCGCTCGCGCATGCGGCGGATCAGCCAGTTGCGTTCGGCTGGATACCCGTCCCACTGGTCGTCGTGCATGACGCGCCCGTCGAGGAT
Source organism: Ilumatobacteraceae bacterium (assembly GCA_040507575.1). Classification (GTDB taxonomy): domain Bacteria; phylum Actinomycetota; class Acidimicrobiia; order Acidimicrobiales; family Ilumatobacteraceae; genus JALZMG01. Next base: position 14,720 of record JBEVOM010000075.1, on the reverse strand, counting down.
GGCATACCCGCTGGGCGCCAGGCCGCTCATCCAGCGGAGCGGACGGGGCCAGTGGAGCTCGAGCTCGTTGACCACGACACCACTGGCCACGATGGCCCACGTTCGGGAGGTGTCGGCGAGGCCCTCGGCCAGCCACGAGCGCTGCTCGTCGCCGAGGAGCGATCGGTGGGGGTCGTCGAGGAGCTTGGCGCCGTCGTCGCCGGCCTGACGGTCCCGACCCACGAGGCGAGTATCGAGCAGGATCAGCTCGGCGAGGTCGCCGATGGCCGCGGACCGCCACGTCTCGAGTGGTCGAGCGTTGTCCCGGCGGCGTACCGGCAACCACTCCTGACGGGCTCGGGCTGCGGACGCCACTCGGTCGGACCACGGACCGTGCTCCGATGGATCGTGGCGTTTCGCCCCGCCACTCCACGCGTTGTCGCAGAAGTCGTGGTCGTCCCAGATGGCCACCATGGGATGACGGAGGTGAAGCGCCTGAGCATCGGGATCAGCACGCACCTGGGCCAGCCGCCTGCGGTAGTCGTCGAGCGTCACCGCCTCATGGGACGGCTCGTGTCGCCGAGGTCCGTGCGGACCAGCCTCCTCGTAGATGTAGTCGCCGAGGTGCAGAACGAGATCGACCTCGCGCTCGGCCAAAGCCCGGTACACGCCGAGCGGCGCCTCGGCGAAGTGGGCGCAACACACCGTCCCGAGGCGGAACCGATCGACGGGACCGAGCGGCAGGGTCCTGGTCCTTCCGACCGGCGAGTGCACGCCCCCTGCGGAGAAGCGGTACCAGTAGCTCGTGGCCGCCTCGAGGTCGCCGACCTCGACGACGACCGTGAAGTCCGACGCTGCGTCGGCTGCAGACGTCCCTCTGGCGACCACGACATCGAGGTGTGGATCGAGCGCGACGACCCACGTGACCGACGACGTCGCCTCACCGAGCCGAGTCCACAGGAGCACCGACGAAGCAGACGGTTCGAACGACGCCACTGCATGGGTGAAAAGCACAGCCATCCGCCGATCTTGATCGCTACGGGCCTGACACGGAAACCTCACAGCGACCAGGCGGCGCACCGGTCCGGCGCGCGCCGTCGCAACTCGCGGCGGCCACGTTGCCGGCGTGGTGTTCCACAGCGACCGCGGGTCGGTCTACACGTCGAGGACCTTCGGGAGCTGGGCGACTCCCACGACGTCGATCGTGGCGTCGGGGAGCGGGACGTCCTCGATGGTGCCGTGCAGGAACTCGACATTGGACGCGTCGGCGTCGATGGCGTTGCGCCGTGCGAGCTCGAGCATCTCGGGGGTGGCGTCGAGGCCGTAGGCGAAGCCGGTCGGACCGACGCGGCGCGCCGAGAGCAGGACGTCGATGCCGCCGCCCGAGCCGAGGTCCAAGACGGTGTCGCCGGGTTGCAGGTCGGCGACGGCGGTCGGATTGCCGCACCCGAGGCTGATGCGCACCGCGGCGTCGGGGACGCCGGCGAGGTCGTCGTAGTTGCCGGCGTCGAACGGGCCGACAGTGGCGGCGCAGCCGTCGCCGGCTTCGCCGGCGTCGACCCGTCGGGCCGCCTCGGCGTACCGGGCGAGGACGGGGTCCGGCGCCGATCAGCAGGTCCCGGTCGTGCAGCGGTCGGCGGAGTCGTCCCACGGCGCGACGAGGGGGAGGTGGCCCATGATCAGCTCGGCGGCGGAAGGGAAGCAGGCCATGCAGCGCTCGTTGATCTGCCACCAGCTCTGCGTCCCGACGCGCTCGACGTGCACGAAGCAGGTCTCGCCGAGGATCTGGAGGTGGTGTGACACGGTGGACTGGCCGACGTCCATCGCCTCGACGACTTCGCCGGTCGTCATCGGGCGGGCCTCGGTCGCCAGCAGGTGCAGGATCAGGATGCGGGTCGGGTCGCCGAGGGCTCTGAACCAGCCGGCCCAGGTCGTCGCATCCTCACGGCTCACGGTCTGAGCCCTCGGTGCAGAAGACTTTTTCATCGATGATTGACGATAGTCGATGAAGCCGCTACTGTCTACCCCCATCGCATCGACGTCCGTCGATCAGTCCGAAGGAGTGTTCCATGAGGCTGCAGTTGGCTCTCAACGTCGCCGACCTCGACGAGGCGGTCGAGTTCTACACGAAGATGTTCGGGGTCGGTCCGGCCAAGACCAAGCCCGGGTACGCCAACTTCGCCATCGACCAGCCGCCGCTGAAGCTGGTGTTGTTCGAGGGCGCAGGCGAGTCCGGGTCGATCAACCACCTCGGCGTGGAGACCGAGTCATCGGCCGAGGTGGTGGCGGCCGAGTCCCGCCTGTCGGAGCAGGGGCTGGGGACGACCGGCATTGATGACACGGTGTGTTGCTACGCCGAGAAGACCGAGACCTGGGTTCACGGTCCAGATGGAACGCGCTGGGAGTGGTACGTCAAGCACGCCGACGCCGACCAGGTCGAGAACGTGGTGCTCGGCAGCCATCCCGGCACCGGTGGAAGCTGCTGTCCGAGCTGACCCCGCCGACCGACCCGGAGCCCGAATCGAGCGTCCAGGCTCCGCTTGAGTTCGACGACACCGTCGTCGAACTGCGCCGCCGCATCAACGACGTCGCGCGTGCGGCATGACCGAGCTCGATCGTGCCCCCGAGACCGGGACGGGTGAGCTCTCGGTCGGCCAACGCGTCGAACATCTCATCGACAGCCTCCAGCTCCAGCCCGCGTGACGCCGACCGTGCATGAGCCCGGCGCTACCGAACGTCGCCAGGAAATGTTCGGTCGCCGGAGGCGTCTCGGCACGCCTGCGAACAACGGCAGTTCTGGCGCGACCCGGGGGGGACCGACCCGCGGCGTCGTGCGGTCGCGCTCGCACAGGATGCCGAACGCCGACTCGGGGCGCGTCGCGCTCACCGTGGGGTGCTCCTGGGGACAGCCGGGTCGGTCCTTCGTCGGCGAACGTGCCCACGCGTTCGGGCCGCGCGCCAGAGGGTGGATAGCCGGCACAATCTGCCGCCGCGACGGCGGTGCTGCTCGGCCGGTGTTGGTTCGTGCCGGTCACGCCGTGGGCGATGTAGATCCGGTCCGGCGAGTCGCCGAGCGCGGCGAGGGCGTCACGCTTTGGGTGAGATTCCTGTTCATCGGTGGAACCGCCGGCGTATCCGAGTTCGAGCATCGTCACCGGCGCGGGTGCCGGTGGGCCTCCCGTCACCGGAACCGTTCACCGAAACAGTCCTACGGCACTCGCATTCCGGCACGTCACGCGACTGGCGCTGGTCAAGCAAGGTGTCTGTCGGGGTTCCCCCTGCAACACGCCGTGGGTCTCTTCGCAGGACGAGCGACGATGTCCATCGCCCCCGCCGGCTCGTCCCCGCCCAGCGGTGGACCCGCTCGACATCCCAATTCGATGGCTCAAGCGTTCAACGATCGATCGGGCCCACCGCAACTCGACTCCGATGAGACCTGACGGGCTGCCCCGGAGACGACGGGTGCGGGTCAGTAGCCGGGAAGGTCGGTGGGGATCACGAGCACTGGGCCGGGTGACCGTTGGACGAGACGTCTCGTCGTCGAGTACCAATGCGAGTGGCCACCGGGCCACCGGTCGCTCGTCACCGCGATCACGGCATCGTTGACCTGCTCGGCGAACACCAGCAGATCTCGCGTCGTGTCGCCACCGTGAACCACGCTGGTGTCGGTGTCGATGCCGTGCTCGGCCAGTACGGCGGCCGCTTCCTCGACCACCTGTCGTTCCATCTCCTCATCGCCGGCATCGGCTGGCCAACCCGTCGTCGGCCTGACCTCCACGACGCGCGGTCGGCCACCACCGAAGGTGCGCTGCCACGCCTCGACCACCGGCAGTGCGGGCCCGATCTGATGGGAGCGGTCGGTGCACACCACCAGCGTCGGTGAGGCCAACGACAACGAGTCGTCGACCTTTGGTCCGACGAGCAGCACTGGCTGACGGAGCTCGCTCAGGACGTGGCCGCTGATACTTCTTCGTGACTTCGAGATCAACCCGACGCCATCGGTGGCCATCACCAGCAGCGCACCGTCGCGATTCTGCAATCGGACGACGATCTCCGCTCCGACGTCGAGCGGGCCATCGGGTGCGCCGATGGCCAGCATCTCGACCGCCAGCTGACCCCGGAGGGCCAGAGCCGTCCCGACTGGAATGGCCCGGTCCCGACCGGCGCTCACGTCGGCGGCGATCACCACGGAGTTGAACACGCCGGGCCATTCCACCAGATGTGGGCCGGCCGGCGGGCCGACACCCCTGAGCCGTCGGACGCCGATCCACTGTCGGGCGCAGCCATGCGACGCCGGACCTCGGGCATGGCGCCACGTTGGCGAACGTCTCAAACTGATGGCGTGACGACAGACGCCAGCGGTACCACCATCCTCGACAGCCACGCCTGTCTCGATCTGCTGCGAACCTGCGAGGTCGGTCGCCTCGCCGTGTCGATCACCGATCACCCCGGCATCTTCCCCATCAACTACGTCGTCGACCACGGAACCCTGGTGTTCCGCACCGCTGAGGGCACCAAGCTCGCAGCAGCGGTGGTGGGACGTGGTGTGGCGTTCGAGGTGGACGGCTACGACGCCGATGCCGGCGAGGCGTGGAGTGTCGTGGTCAAGGGCTACGCCACCGAGATCGAGCAGGCCCACGAGTGCTTCGATGCGCTCGACCTGCCACTGTTTCCGTGGCACGCCGGTCCGAAGCACCATTTCGTGCGCATCGAACCCGTTGAAATCACCGGTCGCCGATTCCACGTCCTGGGGCACGAAGCGTGGGGTGGCGAGCGCCCGGCGCTGGCCCGCGGCGCTGAGGAGTGATCGGACCGAGCGATGATCGAGTCCGTGGTGCCCTTCTCCGCGGCCGCGGCGCCCGGCCGCGTGCAGGGTGGCGATAGCGCTGCCCGGATCCTCTTCACGCGCACCGCCGCATGAGCGGCCGCCGCATCACCGTCTGTCGGCGTGACGAGCTGACGCCAGGCTGAGCACGACGTTTCGATGTCGAAGGCGTAGCGGTGGCCTGAGTCCGGATCGATGACGAGGTCAACGCCATTGGTGATTGCTGCACCCGGGGTGTCGGTGTCAGAGGGAGAGGTGGATCAGGTCCGCCTGCGCGAGTTCGGGAAGCACGGCAGTCAGTTCTCATTGGTGACCGGCGAGCTGCTCCAGCTCCCCGCAATCAAGGCGACGCCCGGTCCACCCGGTCGACGTCCGATCCGGTGACGTGGTCGTCACCGTGCCGTGAGCGGGCAGTCGTGGCACGAGTCGAGCCGACCGGACGCGCACGACGGTCAGACGTGCTGGACCGTCTCGCAGCACGCCACCGACAGTGCCGCGATCCGTGTCGACAACGGTCACGATGGAGCCGATCCGGCCAAGTTCGCCCGAAAGGGGCCCACCGAAATGAGCATGCCGATGGACGAGCCGACGCTGCCCGCCGACCTCGTCGAGGCGAGGCACACACCGTTGTTCGATGCCCAATCCCTTCCCCCCGGCCTCGCCGTGTCTCATCGGACCACCGTGTGGGCGACGCTCCATGTGCAAACGGGCACCGTCCGCTACATCGACCTCGAAGGCCCGTTCCCACGCGATGTGCGCCTCGTGGCAGGCGACAGCTCGGTGATCGTGCCCGGCGTCGAGCACTACGTCGAACCCTCGACCGACGCCAAGTTCTTCATCCAGTTCTACCGTGAAGCCCGGACCTGACCCGGGGCAGGTGCCGGACATCCCCCACCGCCGATCCGGACCGTGGAGCACCGCGGACGCGATCTGGACACGCCCGACGAGATCTTCGAGATGGTGACACGCCAATACGTCGACGTGGTCCAAGACGACTTCCTACAGCCCTGCTTCAACTTCGGCCCCGGGTTCATCGACTGGCAGGCCCACATCAAGTCCGTCACCGACTACTGGTGCCACGTCGTCCTCTACGCAGCGACCGCGACGGTCTCCGTGCCGTCGAGGAAAGTCCGCAGGCGGCCGAGGTGGAGCCGGCCACGCGAATCGGGATGCCGACCGGAGTCAGCGGCCGGGGTGCTCCGTCGAGCGACGACAGGTGTGTAGTCGCGTTCATGAGGAGCTGTGCGAGCTCAGCGGTACCGGGTTCCAGGGCCAAACATGACGACCTGGAAAAGGGGTGTCCAGGTCGGCCAGCGGGGACACCACTTTGACACCGCTTTGGTGGGTTGTAACCCGCCGCAACCCACGAACCTGGTGTCGGAGGGGGGACTTGAACCTCCGTCGGACGGGTTCGAGCCGCCGGCAACGACCGGCAACAATGGCCCTGAGCAGGCATTCCTCACCTTGCTCCCGACGCACATTCCGCTCGCTGCCGGGTCGATTCGGCGCATGCTGTTAGCAACGTCTGAGCAAAACGACACTGCCGCGATTCGTCGATGCTGCTTGCATGTCGAGGTCCTTCAGTCGGGTTGGCAGAGACAACATGGCTAGGTCGGGGCGCCGCGGACGGCTTGCTGGGTGCGCCAGGCCCGCACGGCGAGTTGCAGGTTGAACCGCACGTCGGGGGACCCGAGGTCGTGGCCGGAGATCTCACGTATTCGTTGCAGGCGGTACTTGAGCGTGCTGCGGTGCACCGACAGCGCGTGTGCGGTCGCGTCGTAATTGCCGCCGCACTCGAGGTACTGGCCAAGCGTCGTGATGAGGTCGGATGTCACCTTGTTGGCGTCGTAGTCGAGGAGGACGCCGAGCCATCGGTGCACGAATCGGTCGACGCTGTCGAGGTCGTCGATGTCAGCCAGCAACTGATACACCCCCAGGTCGTCGAAGACGATCGCTCGGTCACCACCGACGACGGTCTGCAACCGCAGCGCTTGGACGGCCTCCCGGTGGGAACGAGGGAAGTCGGCGACCCGATCGCAGTGGCCGCCGACGCCGACGCCGACGCGGCACCGGCCATCGCGCAGCTCACGTCCGACCGTGACCCGGAACAGTTCCCACGGACGGTCGGTGTCGGCGAGCAGGACGACCGATTGGCCGCTGGTGGCGAGCAGCGTGGCCACCCCGCAGTCCCGAGCCGCTCGCCGTACCGCATGCACCAGCTCGTAGGGATCGGGCGCGTCGGGCCCCGTCTCGACGACGACGACACGGTATGGACGTTGGAGGTCGTAGCCGAGGGCCTCGGCGCGGGCGATGGCGCTCGTCTCGTCTGTGCCGGCGAGGAGCTCGACGACGAGATCGCGACGTAGGCGCAGTTCGGTGTCGGCGATGCTCGACAGTCGGCCCAGCTCGATGGCCAACACGGTAGCGGCGTGCTCGATGGCGACCCGCGCGTCGTCGCCGGCCTCGTCGTCCGGGTCGACGAGGGCAAGGATGCCGACCACGTCCTCACGAGGCTGGGCCGCGACGACCAAGCGACCGCCGTGGCGGATCGGGCCCACGGCGGCGATGGCATCGCGCACCATCCCCTCCCGCTGGTCGTGTGACTGCTTCGGGTACGGATCGGGACGCTCGGGACCCGCCCACGCCCGGAGGTTGCCGTAGCGGTCCTCGATGGCCACCGCGAAGCCGGTCAGCTTGTGCACCGCTTCGGCGATGCCTTGCTGACCCTCCCCGGCAAAGGCGACCTGGGTCAGGCTGTCGTGGATGGCCGTGCTGCGCTCGAGTCGGAGGTTGATGTCAGTCAGCTCGTTCGCCTGCCGGCGTTGCTGACTGTGGAGGCGGGCGTTGGCGAGCGCGACGCCGGTCTGTTGGGCCAGGACGCGCAGCAGGAACTGCTCGGGCGCCGTCGGTTCGGCGTCGGCGCTGACGGCGAGGAAGCCGAGGTGCCGGCCGACGCTGCGCAGTGGGAAGGCCCATCCCCACTCGGCGTGGCCGACCGCGATCGCCCCGCCGGCGGTGCTGACCACGGCGAGCTGCACCTCGACGTCGGCACGCACCTGCGTCTCAGCGGAACCGTCCTCTGCCATGTACCAGCCGTCATCGGCGAGGTGGGCGCCGACGAGCCGGCAGCGAGCGAGCGACGGGACGGCCGTTCCGGCCAGGCGCAAGATCCTCTCCTCGTCCTCGCTGTCGGTCATCCGCATGGACAGCGCGAGCAGTGCCTGCAGGTTCGACAGCTGCTCGCGCAACTGCAGATCGCTCTCGTCCCCCCCAGACGTAACCGGGGGGTTCATCCCATCGCCAGGAACTCAGGCGATAGAGCCTGGAGGTCCCCCACGGCCGTGCCGACGAACAGCAGCGTAGAGCGACCCGCCCTCGCACCCGATGGGTGGCCACCGGGATCCCCGCAGATGTCGCTCGGTCCGAGATCGAGAACGTTCAACACGAATTCCAACCCGTCTGTAGCGGAGCGGTCGAAGCCTAGGCCTGCGCGTTCTCCGCAGGCCTACTCGACCGCAAGCGCCATACCGACAGGCGGCAGCGGCGTACCCCCTCGACCTGCTGGGACGAAGCGGCGGATGTGATTTCGTCCTCGCTTGCCGTGTGCGGCGGTGGCGGCGAGGAGGGTCGGCTGGCTACGTCGTGCGGCGGTGCGAAATACCGTCCACCGGTGGCCTAGTCCTGCCTCGGTTGCTCGCGCACGCTGACGGCATGACATTCGCTAGCCCCATCGCCGAGGCGGACGATGCCGCGATCGACGAGGCGCAGCAGCACCTGGCCCTCGCCTTGGTGTCGTACATGAGCGGGCACGTCACTCGGACCAGGGTGGAGGCGGAGGCCGTGCTGGCCGAGCCCGGGCTGCCGGCGTCGCTCTACGCGGCCGCCGAACAGAGCCGTCTGCTGGCGCAGCTCGCCGATGGGAGCATGTCGACGATCGCCGGGGCAGCGGCGCCATCGGCACTGTTGGCCCTCGCGGCCCTGGCTTGGCGCGACGGGAACGTGGACAAGACGCTCGAGCTCCTTCGGGCGGAGATGAGCACGACCCCGGCCGGCCCGGCCGAGGGCTTCTACCCCGGCTTGGGGATCTGCACGGTGTACGCCGCACTCGGCCAGTTCGACGCTGCGCAAGCGTTCGTCTCCCGGGCCGCCGACCAGATCTCCTTCGGTGCTGACCCCCTGTGGGCCGCCGCGCCTGCCATGTTCGCCGCCCGCGTCGAGCTCGCCTCCGGCCAGCTCGACGCCGCCAACGCCGCCGCGACGGCCGGCGTGGACATCGCCGACGACCTGGGCACATCAGTGCTCGCGCCGATCGGACACGACGTGCTCGTGTGGGTCGCCCTGCTGCGCGGCGACCTCGATCAAGCCACCCGGGCCCACGGACGATGGCGAACACAGGCGCTCACCATCCGGCTGCCGTTCGGCAACCCCAACCGGCAGTGGGCCGAGTTACGGATGCGCGCCGTACGAGGAGCACCGATCCTCGGCACCCCAGCCTGCGACAGCGCCTTCGACCTCGTCGCCAGCGACCACTCCCTGTTCCTCGAACAACCAGCGGCCGCGGCATGGCTCGCCCGAGCCGCCCACCACGCCGGCGACCACCACCGCGCCAACGCCATCGTCACCACCGCCGAACACCTCGCCGCCACCAACCCCCACTACCCCACCGTGACCGCAACCGCCAACCACGCCCGCGGCGTCATCACTGGGGACCCCGACCGCCTCGCCGCCGCCGCCGACACCCACCTGTCTCCCTGGGCCCGAGCCTCCGCCGCCGAAGACACCGCTGCGGTCCGATCGCAACGAGGCGACCGGTCAGCGGCGCGTTCCTGGCTCGAGCGCGCCGCCGACGGCTACCGGCGTTGCGGCGCCGACCGCGACCACGCCCGCACCCGCGCCCGGCTACGCGACATCGGTGTGCGCAGCGCCCACTGGAGTCGACAGCAACGCCCCGTCTACGGATGGGCCAGCCTGACCGACACCGAGCGCACCGTCGCCGGACTCGTCGCCGAGGGACTCTCCAACCAAGCCGTCGCCAACCGCATCTTCCTCTCCCGCCACACCGTCGACTTCCACCTCCGCCACATCTACCGCAAGCTCGGCATCGACTCCCGCGTCGTCCTCACGCGAATGGTCGTCGACAACATCGCGAGCGCCCGATGAGATGCACCCACACCGACCAGATCCGTGTCGTCACACCATCGTCGTGGGGATGCCAGGACTGCCTCGCCAGCGGCCGCCGCGACTGGGTGCACCTGCGAGTCTGCCAGACGTGCGAACACGTCGGCTGCTGCGACAGCTCACCCGGACGCCACGCCACCCGGCACTTCCTCGCCACCGCCCACCCCCTCGTGCGCTCCTACGAACCGGGAGAGGGCTGGTTCTGGTGCTACGTCGACCAGATCGCCTTCGACCTCCCCACCGCACCCCCAGCACCCGTACACCCCTGATCCGCCCACAGCCGCGGGGATGCTGCGCCGCCCGGTCGGCGCTCGACGGACACCGTCATGTCCTGTCGACCAACGTCCGTCAACCTCGGCGAGGTTCTGCTCGCGCGTCGGTGAACCCAGCGTCGAGCGCGTAGCGCACCAGCTCGGCACGGGTGCGCACGCCCAACGCGCGGCGAAGACGCGCCCTGCTCGATTCGACGCTGCGCAGCGAGAAGCCGAGGAGGTTGGCGATCTCGATGTTGGTGTAGCCGGCGGCCAGCAGCCGCAACACCGCCACCTCGCGAGATGCGAGTCGGTCGGGCGGGCGAGGTGAGCCGTTCTCGCCCTCGGGCCCGGCAGCGTGGGACACGGCGGTCGTACCGTTGTCCATCGCGAGGAGCCGGTTCACGCGGGCCGCGTGCACGCCGGAGTCGACGACGTCAGAACGTTCACCGTCCTCCGGTTGGACCGCGTGGAGAAGGTCGCGCAGCTCGCGTGCCTGACGCTCGACGCGGGCCGCCTCGCCATGGCACGCGAGTCCATCGAGGTCGTCGGCCGTGCCGATCCACCGAATGATCTCCCCGGACGGTTCCCGCACGGGCAGCGCCCGGAAGGCGTGCCAGCGGAACGCGCCGTCGTACCTGCGAATCCTGTATGACAACACGAACGGTGTCACGGTTCGGGTGGCGTGCTCCCAACCGAGCCGTGCCCGATCAGAATCGGCGGGGTGGACCAGGTCAACCCAACCCCACCCGTAGTTCGCCTCCCGACCGAAGCCCGTGTAGTCGGTGCCCTGCTCGTTGAAGTAGTCCGTCGATCCATCGGCGGCGGCGAGCCACACGATGTGCGGGATCGCCTCGGCGATGACCTCGATGTTGTCCTGCCGCGCTCGGTCCGACCTCGTCCCTCGTGATCTCGGCATACCTCATTGTCGCGTCGCACGACCACTCCATCGGGCACTGTCACACCGGGTCGACCTGGAACCACGACGCCTGTTCACGATCGACGTCGGCGATGATCCTGTCCCGCACGGCGGTGCGGTCGCCGATGACCGGGGCCCGCTCGAGGACGCCCGTGAGGGCGTCGATCGCCCGGAGCGCCAACGGACGCCAGTGATCGATCCACTCGGCGATGATGTCGGCGTTCGCCGGTGTGTCGGCGATGGCCATGCGTACCAGCGCCGCCGTCCACTCGCGATGCCATCGGGCATCCTCGTCGAGCGAGAAGTGGATGCTCTGCAGGATCGGATCGCCGTTCGCAGCGGCGAGCGTGCCGGCGATCTCCTCGTTGAAGAAGCGGTCGATGTAGGGCTTGATGACGGTGTTGGTGACGACGAACGACTCCCCCCAGTCGTACGTGACCAGGGCTCGCTCGATGAGCTCGCGCAGGGGCTGGAACTCGGCGGCGTCCTCCCAGGTCTGCCGGTGCGACGAGGGCTCGACCTCTGGACGGTGAGCAGACAGCTGCACGGTTCGATGGGCGATCCTCTGGAGCCGGCGCATCGAGTCGGCCGATTGGAACGCCGCGCAGTTGGTGATCTTCGACGCCGGGGCGAGTTGGGCGATGTACGCGCCGAGCATCTGGAGCCCGTGGGCCGGGAAGCGGAGTGGGGCATACCAGCGGTCGAGGAAGGCCACCCAGTCCCGGCACAGGACGGCGTCGTAGCCGGTGTCGTCGATCTCGCGCAGGAGGCCGTCGATGACATCCTCCTTGCGGTCCTGCAGCTCGTTGTAGGCGCGGTATGTCGTTCGCCGCGGGTCGGCGAACACCTCCCAGTTGCCGGCCTGCAGCCGGGAGCCCTCTCGATACCGGTAGTACCAGGCAACCACGGGGTTGGCGGCGGGGAGTTCGAACCGATGCGGGTGGTTGTAGTGCAGATCCGAGCTGACGAAGTCGTACTCAGACGGCATGCGCCGGCCGGCGACGAGACGGCTGTAGGTCTTGCGGGAGGGCGGGCGCGCCGTCATCGGACGGCGTCGTTCGGAGGAACGCCGGGCGGATCTGGCGTGGGCTCGCCGGCGAGCCACCAGACCGCGCCGTGCTCGGTCAGACACATGCGGCCGGCGAACGACGACAAGATCACCTCGAGCTCGCCGGGGAACCGGACCGGCGAACCGGTAGCCGCCTCGACCGTGGCCCGGGACAGCCGGCAGACGCGCGGGGCGAGCACCCGGAGATACCCGCCGCGGTCGTTGACGATCACGTCGTCGTTGTCCTCCACAATCGCTGCCGCGATCTCCCGGGCGAACGGCGTCGACTGGAGGACCGGTCCCACACCGAGGGCCTCCGCGCCGCGCGGGCTCATCGGTCCGGCCGTGCGAGATCGACGAGGATCGTGTTGCCGTCGAGGCGCACCGGGTAGCGGCGGAGGCACGCGGTGGCTGGATTGACCCCGAGTCCGGTCTGCGCATCGAACGACCACTCGTGGGCGACGCAGGTGAGCACCGAACCGTCGAGGTTGCCCTTGGAAAGCGGGTGGGCCTGATGGGGACACAGATCCTCGAAGGCGACCACGTGACCGTCGATGTCGCAGAGCAGGAGGTCCACGCAGTCGACCGTGACGGCGAGCATCTCGCCCTCCCAGAGGTCGTCGAGCGTGCTCACCTGACACCAACGGTTCACGGTTCACCTCCCCGGTCGACGGTGAAGAGGTCGCCGTTGCTGAGGCCGGCCTGGTCGAGCGTCATCACCGGATCGAGGGCTCTGCCGGTCTCGTTCGTCACCGAGAACCGGCCGATTCGCTCGGGTGTCGGCCCCCACGCGATGAGTTGTCGGGCGAGTTGCCCGACCGTGTGGTCGGCCGGGACGACGAGGACCCTTCCGAAGAAGTCGTCCGCGAGGTAACCGAAGAGATACACGCAGATCACCTGGCTCGCGCCGTCGGGACCGGCGCGAGACGCCATGCGTCGAGCCCTCGTCGCAGGTCCTTGCCGGTTTCGACCGGAGCGTCCAGTTCCATCCATGTGTGGAGCTCGGTGAGCTTGCCGGGCGCCTCACCGACGACGATGCGGTCGACGACGCTCTTGTGGTCGGCGAAGCGCTGTGATTCCCGGGTGAAGATCCACCGGCAGGGCTCGGAGCAGAACAGGTACTTGCGGCCGTCGAGCTCGAGCGTGCACGCCGTGTTCCGGCCGGGCCGGACGAACAGGGTCGGGAGCTGACAGAGGTTGCACAGGGCCGGCAATGCAGCAGCGAGCGTGTCCGCTTCTCCACCCGTGGCCCAGCGGTGCTCGAGACGATCCCAGTGCAGCCCGAAGGTGTCGTTCCAGCCCGGGTACTTGTCACTGAGCCACGCACGTTCGCGGACGTCAGGCATCGCCACGTCGAACCACAGCGTCGTTCGGTAGGCGTAGAGACCGAGCTGGAGGCTGTGATGGGCGTAGTCCATCTCCTCGACGAACAGGTCCCAGAACCACGGCCGCTCGAGTTGGAACTCGGCCAGGTTCTTCATGAACTGATCGACTACCCACTCCTCCATGAACTCCTTGAACGACTGGGTGCGCGCTTCGACCGGGGTCAGGTACTCCATCGCCGTGCCCGTCAGCCCCAGCATCAACCGCCAGCATCGCCACCACATCTTGTCGACGAGGTATTGGGCGCGCTCGGTCGCCCCGTTCTCGAGGAGCACCCGCAGGACTGGATGACCGATCTGCGCGTGGCGCGCTTCGTCCGTCTGGATGCTCGCCAAGGCCTTCTCGAACAGATGGTGGTCCGCCGCGTCGGCCATCGCCGCCATTGCCATGAACTGCAGGTTCGAGAACCCAGTCTCGAACACGAAGTTCAGCTGGATCGCCACATCGCTGGCATCGGCAGCGAGGAACATGTCGTCGAAGAGGTGCCGCGCCGCGATGATCAGCCACTCGTTGGTGTGGTACGCCTTGTGGGTCCAGTCGAAGTTGCCGTCGAACGACAACATGTCGTGTCCGAGCAGCAGCGGGATCTGGGTGTGGCGGATCTCGTCGAGCGCCCCGAGGCTCGCCATCATCCGCCATGCGCTGTCGCGGCCGAACCGCGCCATCCGCAACTCGGCGACGGCGCCGGCGTACTCGGCCAGGGCCAGCGCTCCGTGGTGGAACTTGACCAGCTGCACCCAGCCAGGGTCGAGACCCTCCAGGACGTGGCTCTTGCTGAGCGCCGAGCGCACGCCGAGCACGGACTCGTCCTTTGCCCGCTGGTTGGTCACATACTCCCGGTACGTGGTGCGGTAGGTCTCGGTCCAGTCCTTCCACGCATCGTGGGGCAGCCACGGCGAGCCGCTCACGGCTTCGGGAAAGACGTCCCGCTCGTCGACGTAGCGGTAGGTCCAGTCGACCTTGCGGGCTAGTTCGATCCAGTCGTCGCGTCGTAGCACCACTGCGCAACCTCCTCCAGATCGTGGTCGATCGCGTTGAGCGTGCCTGCTTCGGAGGCGGCGAGGATCTCGTCAGGGGTCATGCAGTACGGGTTCTCTACGATCGCCCCGCCGACCAGCACCCGAGAGTGGGTCTTCA
>JBEVOM010000047.1:0-8252 GCA_040507575.1 Ilumatobacteraceae bacterium | reverse complement strand
CGATCCGACCGGGCGCGCCTCGACGTTCGTCTACGACCAGCGCGGCAGGATGGTTGCCTCGTCGGACGCCGGCGGGGTGTCGATGCGCTACAGCTACGACGAGCGCGGGCGCGTCGCCGAGCTGCTCGATGCGATGGGCGGGGCGGTGTCGTACGGGTACAACGCCTTCCACCAGCTGACGTCGATCACCGACCAGCTCGGCCGATCCATCAACGCCGAGTACGACCGCGCCGGCCGGTACCTGGGCACGTCGTACGTCGACCCGCGACCCGAGCGGCCATCCGTGCCGGGGCTCGCCGAGCTCGGCGCCGATGTGCCGGCCGACGTCGAGGAGCTCGTCGCCGGCGGGACCGGGGTCGTCCGTCGCTCCGAGACCCCCGACGGCCTGGTGACCACGTGGACGCTCGTGTCCGGCGCGACCGTCGAGCTGGAGCGCGACGCCGACGGCTTCGCGGCACTGCTCACCTCGCCGGGATTCGTCCGCCGGTGGGTGCGGGACGACTGCGGGCGCATCCTTGTCGTGACCGACGAGGTCGACGGCGCCGTGCACGTCACCACGCTCGATCGCGATGGCGCCGGGCGCATCGTCCGCCAGGAGGTCGATGGCGTGGTCACCCAGTTCACGTACGGGTCGGCCGGTGAGCTGATCGTCCGTTCCGGAGCCGGCGGCGACGCCCGCTGGACGTACGACGAGCTCGGTCGGCTGAGCCGAGAGACGACGCCGGACCTCGAGCGCGAGTTCCACTACGACGTCGCCCACCAGCTCGTCGAGCTGGTCGAGACGCCGCCGGGTGGTGCATCACTCGTGACGACGTTCGAGTACGACGATCGCGGGCGCCGTGTCCGGGCCAGTGGCTCCAGCGACGTGATCTACATCTGGGGTGACCGCACCCTCGACGCCGTCGTGGTCGACGGCGACGTCCGCCGCTTCCGATCCGGTGAATCCGGTCGACTTGAGGCGGTGGGCGAGACGGCGGTGCGGTGGGACGAGACCTCCGGGACGTACCAGCCGAGTGCCATCGGCGACGAGGCGATCATCACCGTCGACGCCACGACCGTTGGCGGCGTCGATCGCGACGGCCGGGTCACGTGGCGGCCGTTCACCGTCACCGACGCGTGGGGCGGCGGCTCCGCCCGCCGCACACGTTGGCACGAGTACTACGGGGTGGAGGCCGACGGTCTCGTCTGGCTCGGGAGTCGACCGTACGATCCGGTGACCCGGCAGTTCCTCGCCGCCGACCCGCTGTCGCCGAAGCCGGGCAAGGCGGGGGGCTCGTCGCCGTACACGTACGCCGCCAACGATCCGATCAACCTCTTCGACCCGTCGGGGAACGCGCCGATCTCGATCGATGCGTTCAACGACATGCGCGACCGCAAGACCGGTCCGCAGTGGCAGACCATCGCCGTGGTCGCGATCGCCGTGGTCGCCGTCGTGGCCACGGTGGCGACGGCGGGGGCGGCCGGGCCGGTCGCCACGATCCTCATCGGCACCGCGATCGGCGCCACGTCGGGTGCTGCGTCGGGGTTGGCCCGGGAGGGCCTCGAATCCCAGCTCCACCTCGGCGACGGCACGTTCGATGGCGAGACGATCATCAAGGACACGCTGACGGGCGCCGCCGGCGGTGCGTTCGGCGCCGGCGTCGGTGTCGGCTTCACTGCCGTGGCCAGGGGTGCGAGCGCGACGATGCCGTCGTTGACCCGGGTCATCACGAGCCGGGGCGGATCGATCGTCGAAGAAGCGGTCGGCGGCTTCGGTGACGGCGTGCTCGGTGAGACGTACGACGTGACACTGCCCCAGAGCTGGGGCGCCGACGGCCAGTGGGACAACGATTCCATCGTGGGCAACACCGTGCTCTCCGCGGGGGCCGGTGGCGCGCTGCACAACGCTCACTTCCCCGGTCAGCACGCTGCATCGCCGACCGGGGGCGCCGATCCGTCGACGACGGGCATCGACTCTCCTGCACCCGGTCGCTCGTCGGTGCCAGAGGGCCGCCCCCACCCGGACACGGCGAACGTCGACACGTCCGACGCCCACTCGGGCTCCCACTCCCAGTCGAACGGCGACAGCCACACCGACACGCAGTCGGATACGACCTCGCAGTCCGACGTTGATACGCAGTCGGACACGGACTCGCAGTCGGACACGGACACGGATTCGCAGTCGGACACGGACACGGACACGCAGTCGGACACCGACGCGCAATCGGACACCGACACCGACGCCCAGTCGGACACGGACGCCCAGTCGGACACGGACACCGACGTCCAGTCGGACACGGACGCGCAGTCGGACACCGACACCGACGCGCAGTCGGACACGGACGCGCAGTCGGACACGGACACCGACGCCCAGTCGGACACCGACGCGCAGTCGGACACGGACACCGACGCCCAGTCGGACGCCGACGCCCAGTCGGACACCGACACGGACACGCAGTCGGACACCGACGCCCAGTCGGACACCGACGCGCAGTCGGACACGGACACGCAGTCGGACACCGACGCCCAGTCGGACACCGACACCGACGCCCAGTCCGACACCGACACCGACGCCCAGTCGGACACGCAGTCGGACACCGACGCCCAGTCGGACACCGACTCCGACGCCCAGTCGGACACCGACTCCGACGCCCAGTCGGACACCGACACCGACACCGACACCGACACCGACGCCCAGGCGGACACCGACACCGACGCCCAGTCCGACACGGACTCCGACGCCCAGTCGGACACCGACACCGACACCGACTCCGACGCCCAGTCGGACACCGACACCGACGCCCAGTCGGACACCGACACCGACGCCCAATCCGACACCGACACCCGCTCCGACTCCGACTCCGACTCCGACACGGATGTCGCCGTGGCGGTGACGGGGTCGGCGGCGGTGGCATCGGCATCTGCTCCCGCGCCGGGAACCCCGTCCGCTGGGGCGGCGTCGCCGGGGCCCAACGCGCCGGCCGCATCAGCCGATGCGGCGCCGCCCGTGACTCGGAGGCACGTGGTCGTCGAGGAGGCCAACCCGGTCGTGCGCCGCACGATCAAGGGCAAGGTCCACGAGAACCACTTCCGGACCGTCGATGTCACGACGCTCACCGCTACGGGCGACGGCCACGCCACGCTCCCCGACGGAACGGTCGTCACGGTCCGCGGCAACGAGATGACGGTCACCTACGACAGCGACGGCGTCCCGATGCGCTTCCAGGCGACGATCACCGAGCAGTACCCGAACATCTCACGAGCTCGCCAGTCGTCCGAGACGCGGGCGCAGCGGGCGACGGCTGATGACGGTCGCACCGGTGTCGACCACGACAGCGCGCCGGACCAGAGCTACGACGGTGGCCACGCCGCCGGGCACCAGTTCTTCCCCGGGCTCGGCCGGGACAACATGTTCCCGCAGGAGAGCGGCTTCAACAGGCACATCTACACCAACCTGGAGAGCGAGATGGCCGCCTGGGCGAACGCCGGCGCCGACGTGGACCTGCGGGTCGACCTCGTGGTTACTCGCCACGGCGGCTTCCAGCCGACGCAGTCGTTGAACGTCGGCGGTACCACGGTCCAGCAGGTGCCCGACAGGGTGGCCATCCAGGTCCGCTACTCGGACGCCGACGGCAACGTCGTGGCGTTCGTCCGGGGTGACTTCTTCAACGTCCCGGGTCAGACTTACGAGGCTCATCCGCCGACGGCTGATGAACGAGCGCAGCTAGCAGGGAGCGGTAGTGGACAGTGATTCGACCTCGGCGTTGGCCGAGCTGTCGCAAGTGATCGCCGGCGACATCCTGACGCTTCCGGATCTGAGCGACCCCGAGTGGGACACCTACGCCATGGTGGCCGACGTCACGGACTTCTCGGTGAAGATGACGGCGTACCGATACACCGAGTCCGGGCCGCCGGTACCGACGGAGGGACCGGAGAACAGCTACGTGTTCGTGCAGCTGCGCGATCGGACGCGCGGGACCGACGGCGCATCGTGGGATGTCGCCATCGTGAAGATCCACCGCGACACGGCGCAACTGGTGATGAACTTCGTGTCGGGTGATGCGGCGGACGCCTGGCGCGTCAACCCGGCGAACATCCACAACCTCTCGGAGATGCTGCGCCCGCGACCCGAGGACTTCGCGACGGCCTGAGGCGTCCGCCCATGACGACCGACGTACTGCACCCCGGCCTGGCGCCGGTCGCTCGGGCGCTCGACCGGGTGGAGCCGATCCTGCCCGTCGAGACCGCGCGTGCGCGGGCCCGGCTCGCCGACACGCTCTCCCCGATCACGCAGTCGGTGTGGCCCGAGACCTCGCACCGCTTGTCGCTGCTGACCAACACCGGGATCCCGGTCGAGTTCAGCTGGTCGAGCAGGCACACCGCGCTCCGGTGGACGGCCGAGGTCGCCGGGCCCGAGGTCCCGAAGGCGGACCGTCTGGCCATCGCCAGCAGGCTCGCCGGCGTCGACGCCGGCTGGCTCGAGGACGTCCAGGCTGGCGGTCATCTCCGCTACGGCGCGTGGCTCGGCGGGCGACACGACGGCCACAGCGACGAGCTGAAGGTGTACGGCGAGCTCCCGTCCGGCGTGTCCGCACTCGCGCCGCTACGCCACCCGGTGCTCGATGACCTCGACGTCCAGTGGCGGATCGGCGGCGTCGCCAGCAATGGCACGATCGAGCTCTACGGTCGCGGCAACATCGACCGCGCCGTGATCGACCGCTGCGAGCGCATCGCCTTCGGCACGACGGGCGGTTTGCCAGACGCGGCCGCCCAGCTGCTCGGACACCCCGAGCTCCCCAGGCCGGCGTTGCTCAGCGTCGCCATCGACGGCGACGGCGGCGTCGAGGCGCTCACGTGGTTCGGCTTCGCCGAGCGGCTGTTCCCGGGGCTCGACGAATCGCTCGCCGCCCTCGAACGGTCGTGCCCCGACGAACGCCGCATGCAGTTGCTACGTGCGCTGGCCGCCGGCACCGACGACGGTCAGTGGCGAATGGGGCTGATCGGGGCACGGTTGGCCGCGGCCGGCTCGACCAGTGTCCAGGCGGCGATCCGGCCGTCGTGAACCGCATCGACGCCGCGTCACGAGGGCGCCGGTGAGCACGCCCCCGGCCCTCGTGGTCGAGGTCCTCGCCGACGGCGGCATCCGCATGACTTCGCTGGCGGGCGCGACCGGGCTCGCCTCGTTGCCGGCCACGCGCCACTGGATCGCCGAGGCTCATCGCGCTGGCGCCGCCGTGCACCTGCGCGGGGAGGTCAGCGCGCCGTCCGCGATCCTCGTCGCGGACGAGGTGCGCCGCCTCGCCTCGTCGCTCGACGAGGCGCCGTCGCAACCTGCGCCATGGCCGAACGGTCGCTCGTCGATCCAGACCGCGGCGTCCAACGGCTTGACCGAACAGGTCACCGACCTGCTCGACCGTGGCGTCTCGCCGAACGATGGCCGCCGGTGGGAGACGCCCTACCGCCTCGCGATGCAGCACGGGCACGCCGACGTGTTGGTCGCCCTGCGCGATGCCGGAGCGGCGGTGCCGCGAGGTCTCGCGCCGCCTGCGGTGCTTCCCCATGCGGTCGTGCTCCGCGCCTACTCGCCGCGCTGGATCTGGTGGCTGCTCGTGCCGTTCCTCGCGCTCGCTGCCGGCGCGTTGATCGACCGGGCATACGCGGTCGCCCCAGCGTTCGCGATCATCCCGCTCATCGGCAGCGGCGCCGTCCACCTGGTGCTCGGCAACACGAGGTGCGCGTTCGACGGACCCTACGTAGCCCGCCGGCGGGGGAGGCACTGGCAGGGGCCGATCGACGTGCGCACCCTCGACGCGCTCGGCTACACGCCGCCGGGAACGGTGCGGATGCCCGTCCTGTGGGTGCTCGGTCAGCGCGGAGCAGGCGATCGGCCGAACGTGTACGCCAGGAGCGCGTTCGACGACGAGCAGCGAGCCGCCATCGCCAAGATCGAGGGCCTGCGCTTCGTCCCGCTCTACGCGGCGCGCGGCTTCCTCTCGCCGGGCATCGAGCGCCTCCTCGCCCGCCACCTCGACCGGGCGACCGTGATCGTCGGCCCCATCGCCGAGGAGCGCCTCGGACCGGGCTGGAAGGATCGACGTTCATGACCCCTGCCACCCACGGAGCTCTCCATGGTGTTTGAGGTCGGCCACGTCGTCGAGCGCTATCGAATCGACTACGTCGTGCACAGCGGTCGCTTCACGGTCGTGTACGCGGCCACCGACCTCACCCTCGGGCGCAAGACAGCACTCAAGGTGCTGTCGGACCACTACGCGCCCGACCCCAACTTCCGCGAGCGGTTCGCCCGCGAGGTGCAGGTCGCCGCCAGTCTCGACGCCCATCCGAACATGGTCCCCGTCTACGGCTCGGGCGAGGCGGACGGCACCCTGTTCCTGGCCACACAGTTCATCGAGGGCGTGACGCTGGAGGAGCTCGTGCGCCAGCAGCCGGGGGGTGAGCCGCTGCCGCTCGTCGAGGCGCTCGAGTACCTGCACGAGATCGCGTCGGCGCTCGACTTCGCCAACAGCCGTCGGTTCGTCCATCGCGACGTCAAGCCGGGCAACGTGCTGATCGGCCTCGTCGAGACGCCGCATCGCGCGTACCTCGTCGACTTCGGCGTGGCCAAGGACATCGCCGAGAACGCCAAGGCCACGCAGCACGGCCTCTTTCTCGGAACCGCCGAGTACGCGTCGCCCGAACAGATCCACGGCGCCGAGCTCGACGCGCGCTCCGATGTGTACTCGCTCGCGTGCACGGCGTTCGAGCTGCTCACCGGGTCGTCCCCGTTCGCCGCGGGTCCAGACGACTCGGCCCTCATTGCCGCGCATCTGCAGTCGCCGATCCCCAGTGCCGTGGAGCGGCGACCCTCCCTGCCCGACGCGGTCGACCGGGTGCTCGCACTCGGACTGTCGAAGGACGCTGCAGGACGCCCGCCGTCGGCGGGCGAGTTCGTGCAGGCGCTCGGCGATGCCTTCGCCGAGTCGACGATCCTGTTCGCGCGGCCGACGGACGCCGGCGCCGAACTGCCTCCGCCCGCACCCGCGGCGCGTCGCCGCTGGTGGATCCCAGCAGCGATCGCCGGCGGCGTCGTCGCGCTGCTTGCTGCCTCAGTGCTGGTCGTCCGCGCCTTCGACGACGGCGAGGCCGGCCCGGCGACGATCGTCGAGCCCTCCTCGACCACGCTGCCCGCGGCCACCACGCTGCCTGCGACCACCCAGCTGCCGGCGACCACCGCGCCCCCGACGCTGCCGCCCGTACCGCCGGGCGCGCTCGATCTCGGATTCGGCGCGTACGTGCCGCTGGCCCAGGGTTGGCAGGTTGCCACGCTCGATGCCAACGCCGCCGAGCTCACCGACGGTGTCACCACCGTCTCGTTCGTCGTCCAGCAGCGCCCCCCTGGATCGGCCGCTCGCGACGTGCTGCTGGAGCAGGTCGGCACCGTGGATTCCGCCTTCCCGGCGGTGTGGTACGGCATCCCGACGGTGCAGCCCGGCACCGGTGGGGCGATGGCGTCGCAGCGCTCGTCGGTCGGCTATCGGGCCTATGGCGACGGCGGAGCGACCTCTGGACAGGCGCTCGGTCTCGTCCGAGCCGACGGGCTTGCCGTCGGCTACGTGCAGCGCGCCGTGCCAGGAGCGGCCAGCAGCGGATATCCCGGGTTGGAACAGATGGTGGCGTCGCTTCTCGCTGCCCCAGCGGTCGCGACTCCCGCAGAGATCGCGGATCCAGGCACGGCAGCGGTGCCGTCGAGCCACCCCCAGTTGCCGATCGACGGGCCGGCGAGCTTCACGCCGGGGCCGAGCTACCGGGTGGTGGATGCCCAGCCCGGTTACGCGTTCTTGACCGCCGACGGTGCCCACGACGTGATCGCCCGCAGCCATGTCGTGAGCACGCCTGGCGACGTGGTCGCCCTCGCCCGGCAGGGGGTGAGCGACACCTACCCGGGCGCGACCTTCGGTACGCAGACCGACTTCGGGCCTGACACCAACGCGATCATCCACTCATCGGTTGACGTATCGGCGACGTACTTCGACGGGCAGCCGCTCGTCGGCACGATCGACACGTATTGGGACCCAGTCACCACACACGGCTACTGGTTCGCTCGTATGTGGTTCGTGACCGAGGACGGCGTCGAACCGTTCGCCGGACAGGTCCAGTGGATGGCGTCGCTGCTCTACGACTCCTTCCTCGCCACCTGAGCCCGCCAGCCGGCCCGACGGGCGATTGCGCTTCGTTTGCCGCGAGAGCGGGCACTGTGGGCGGGCATGAAGTCGTTC
>JBEVOM010000258.1:0-13194 GCA_040507575.1 Ilumatobacteraceae bacterium | reverse complement strand
TCACCGCGCCCACGGATGCAGCGGCGACATTCTCCCTTGACAAATCTTCTTGTCAAGCGCGATGCTGCACGACGTGCGGCAGGTCGACGTCATCGAGGATCCGGCAGCGGCGGTGGCCGCGCTCGATCCGGTGCGCGCCCGTCTGCTGGCCGAACTGCGTGACGAGCCGGCGTCGGCGGCGACGCTGGCCGGCCGTGTCGGGCTGGCCCGGCAGAAGGTGAACTACCACCTCCGCACGCTCGAGTCGCACGGCCTCGTCGAGCTGGCCGAGATCCGGATGCGCGGCGGGATCACGGAGCGCATGGTGCGCGCAACCTCGGCCACGTACGTCGTCTCGCCCGCCGCGATCGCCGGCAACGGGGCCCGCCCGGAGCAGGTCGCCGATCAGCTGTCGGCCGACTACCTCATCTCGCTCGCCGGCCGCATCGTGCACGAGGTCGGCGCGCAGGCGCGGCTGGCGGACGCCGCGGGCCGGCGGGTGCCGACGTTCACGCTCGACGCCCAGGTGGGGTTCGCGTCCGCCGCGGACCGAGCGGCGTTCGCCGACGAGCTGGCCGTCGCCGTGCTCGACCTCGTCGCCCGCTACCACCACGATGACGGCCGGCCGCATCGCCTCGTCGTCGCATCGCACCCGGTCCCCACCGATGCGTCCATTCCGATCGACTCGTCAGAACCACCGAACTACACCGAGGAGCTGTCATGACCACGCCCGCCACCGCCTACCGCTTCGAGCTCGAGCTCACCGTCTCGGCCACACCCGAGCAGGTCTGGGACGCGATCGCCACCGCCGAGGGCATCAGCGCCTGGATGCTCGAGACCGAACTGGACCCGCGCGAGGGCGGCGCCGTGACGTTCCGCATGGGGCCGGATGTCGCGTCCGAGGGAACGGTCACGGCGTTCGAGCCGACCCGGCGCATCGCGTACGAGGAGGACTGGGCGACGCTCGTCGGTCACGCCGGTGCCGACGTCACCCCACTCGCGACCGAGTTCCTCGTGGACGCCCGCTCGGGGGGGACGTGCGTCGTTCGGGTCGTCACCAGCGCCTACGGGACCGGCGCCGACTGGGAGAACGAGTTCTGGGAGGAGATGGTGTGGGGCTGGGCGCCGATGCTGGACAACCTGCGCATCTACCTCGCCCACTTCGCCGGTCAGCGGGCCACCGCGACCACGTCGACCGCCATGTTCGCCGTGACGCCGGTCGAGGCGATCGACCGGGTGCGGGCCGCGCTCGGAGTGGCGACCGTCGGCGATCACGTCGACGCAGCCGGGGTCGACGGCATCGTCGAGCGCACGATCGCCCAGCACTTCCTGGTCCGCATCGAACGTCCGGTCCCGGGCCTGGTGTCCTGCTTCTCGCACGAATCCGACGCCGGCACGGTGGTCAGCCTGTCCGCGTACCTCTACGGACCCGAGGGCGCGGCCGCCGCCGAACGTCTTCGGCCGGAGTGGCAGTCGATGCTCGAGCAGCTCGCTCGCGACCAGGCGGTCGTGACCACATCATGAGCGTCCTGGCGACGGCCGCTGGCAGGACCGCTGGCTTCAGGTCGCCAGGATCTCGCGGTGGATGTCCAGCAGGCCCAACACCTCGCGGGCGTCGACGCGACCCATCCCGCCGTTGAAGTGCACCCTGCTCGATGGCACCGAGCCCTTGATTCTGACGCTGTTCCGGGGCCAGAAATGGCCCCGGATCTCACAGAGAACCGTCCGGCGAGCGGGGAGTGCCCTCGGCAGGATTCGAACCTGCGCACACGGCTCCGGAGGCCGATGCTCTATCCCCTGAGCTACGAGGGCGGGACTGACGAGGCAGGCAGGTTAGCGGCGCCCGTGGCCGTTCCGGGGCGCCGTCGATGGCGGTTGGCCGTCGCTCCGACGGGGTACGTTGGCGCCCCGATGCGGGCGCACGACGGTCACCTGACGGGCGAGCTGCCGCAGCTGGTCGTCGGCCCGCTGCTGCGCTACGTCGACGAGCACCAGGCGACGATCTGGGTCGAGACCGACCGGCCCACCGTGGTGACCGTGGACACCGGCGGTGACGGGCATCGCCACGACGCGCCGACGTGGAGCGTCCACGGCCACCACTACGCGCTGGTGCGCATCGAGGACCTGTCGGTCGGGAGCGTCACGCCGTACACCATCGAGCTCGATGGCCGGGCCGTCTGGCCACCGGCCGACGCGGCGTTCCCGCCGAGCGTGATCCGCACGCCCGGGGCGGATGCGTCCTACCTCCTGGCGTTTGGCAGCTGCCGACGCTCGTCGCCGTTCGACGAACAGCACCTCGACGAGCTCGGAGCCGACGCGCTGGTCGCGCTGGCCGGACGGATGGTCGCCGTGCCACACGACGAGTGGCCGGACATCCTCCTGCTGCTCGGCGACCAGGTCTACGCCGACGACCCGTCGGACGAGATCGTCGCCCGCCTCGCCGAGGCCAATCGCGACACCGATGCCGCCATGGCCGGGGAGATCCAGGACTTCGAGGAGTACACCTGGTTGTACCAGGAGGCCTGGACCGCGCCGGCCGTGCGCTGGCTCCTGTCGACCGTCCCGACCGGGATGCTCCTCGACGACCACGACCTGCGCGACGACTGGAACACGTCGCTGTCGTGGCGCCGGACCGTCACCGCCCAACCGTGGTGGCACGACCGGGTCGTCGGCGCCTACGGCTCGTACTGGGTGTACCAGCACCTCGGGAACCTCAGTCCCGAGCAGCTCGACCGCGACGACGTCTACGAACGCATCCTCGCGATCGACGACGACGACGAGCGGACCCGCTACCTCGACGACGTGGCGTGGCAGGCCGACGTCGATGCGTCGTCGATCCGTTGGAGCTACGTCCGCGACCTCGGCGGGGCAGGGCGGGGTGTGCGTCTCGTGGCCATCGACTCGCGCTGTTCGCGCCACCTCGACCCCGACGACCGGCGGATGGTCGACGCCGCCGAGTGGGCATGGGTCCGCGACGCCGTCCTCGATCCCGACCAACCCTACGACCACCTCGTGTTGGCCTCGACGCTGCCGTTCCTGATGATCCCCGGCGTCCACCACATGGAGGGGTGGGACGAGGCGATCTCCTCCGGTGCCTGGGGCCGGCCGGGCAAGCGGTTCGGGGAGTGGCTGCGCCAGTTCCTCGACCTCGAGCACTGGGCGGCGTTCCGCGAGTCCTTCGACGAGACGACCGACCTCCTGAACGACGTCGTGGCGCGGACCGCGCCGGTGCCGTCGACGATCCTGATGCTCTCCGGCGACGTGCACTGCAGCTACACCGCGGTCGCCGAGCTGACCACCGTCGAGCACCCCGGGACGGCGATCCACCAACTCACGATGTCGCCGTTCCGCAACGACATCGAGAAGGTCGCCAAGTACGGCAACAGGCTCCTCAACCGCAAGGGGTTGAACGCGGTCATGCACCGCCTGGCCCGATGGGCGCACGTCGAGGAGGTCGACCTCACGTGGCGGGTCGAGCACGGCCCCTGGTTCGACAACGGCGTGATGACCATCGAGTTCGCCGGTCGCGCCGCCGAGTTGAGCATCGACCACGCCCACGTCGCCGGGACCGACCAGCGACTCGTGCACACCATCGACGTCGAGCTGGCCGCCGGTGCGCCGTCCCCGGACGTGTCGGCCGACGAGGCGACCGCGTCGGTCTGACGCCCCCGGTCAGCTGCGGCGCAGATCGCGTTGCCGCGCCGCGGCGCGCGGCCGCCACAATGTCGTTTCCCATGGCTGATCCGCTCGACGTCCTCACGGCCCGGCTGCAACCGGCGTTCGACGCGGTGGCCGGCGCGCCCGGCACCGATCCCGTGGTCCGCCCGAGCGACCGCGCCGACGCCCAGGCCAACGGCGCGCTGGCGCTCGCCAAGTCCCTCGGACGCACCCCGCGCGACGTCGCCCGGGCCGTCCTCGACGCCGCCGATCTCGTCGGCGTCGCGACCGCGGAGATCGCCGGCCCGGGCTTCATCAACCTGTCGCTCGAAGCGTCGTTCATCGGCTCGCTCGTCGCCGACGTGGCCGCCGACGCGCGCCTCGGGATCGCGCCCGCCCGCCATCCCGAGCGCGTCGTCGTCGACTACTCGGCGCCCAACGTCGCCAAGGAGATGCACATCGGCCACCTCCGGACGACGGTGATCGGCGACGCCCTCGTGCGGATGTTGGTCGTGGTGGGACACGACGTCGTGCGGGAGAACCACATCGGTGACTGGGGCCGCCCGTTCGGCATGCTCATCGAGCACCTCGCCGAGCTCGGACCCGAGCGCGCCGAGTCACTCGTCCTCGGTGACCTCGACGCGTTCTACAAGGACGCCACCACCGCGTTCGAGGAGGATCCCGACTTCCAGGAGCGGGCCCGGCGCCGGGTCGTGCTCATGCAGCGCCGGGACCCGGAGACGATGGCGCTCTGGCAGGCCCTCATCGCGCAGAGCGCGCACCACTGGAACGACGTGTACCGCAAGCTCGGCGTCCTGCTCACCGACGACGACCTCGCCGGCGAGAGTCGCTACGACGCGCTGATGCCGGTGGTCGTCGAGCGGTTGCGGGCGGCCGGCCTGCTCGAGGAGTCCGACGGCGCCGAGGTCGTCTTCCCGCCGGGCTTCACGAATCGCGAGGGTGAGCCGCTGCCGCTCATCGTGCGCAGCCGAGCAGGCGCGTACACGTACGCGACCAGTGACCTGGCGTGCGTCGTCGACCGCGTCGAGCGGGTCGGCGCGACCTGGCTGCTGTACGTCGTGGGCAACGAGCAGTCACAGCACCTCGCAATGGTGTTCGCAGTGGCGACGATGGCCGGCTGGCTGGTGCCGCCCGCCCACGCCGAGCATGCCGGGTTCGGGCTCGTGCTCGGCACGGACCGCAAGCGGCTGCGAAGCCGCAGCGGCGAACCGGTGCGGTTCATCGAGGTGATCGACGAGGCGATCGACCGCGGCGTCGCCGCAGTCGTGGCGAAGAACCCCGAGCTGCCGGCGGAGCAACAGCTCGCCGTCGGCCACGCCGTGGGCATCGGCGCCTTGAAGTACGCCGACCTCTCGACCGACCGGGCGCGCGACTACGTCTTCGATTGGGACCGGATGCTCTCGTTCGACGGCAACACGGCGCCGTACCTGCAGTACGCCCACGCCCGGATCTGCTCGATCTTCCGGCGCGCCGGCATCGAGCGGGCGGACGTCCGCACGACCGTGCCGGAGCTCGCCGAGGTGCAGGAACGGACGCTTGCCATGAAGGTGCTCGGATACGGCAGCGCCGTCACCGAGGCCATCGACCGTTCCAGCCCGCACCGGCTCTGCACGTACCTGTACGAACTGGCGTCGGACTTCACCGCGTTCTACGAGCACTGCCCGGTGCTGACGGCGCCGGACGCCGGCACCCGGGCGAGTCGCCTCGCGTTGAGCGATGTGACGGCCCGGGTGCTGGCGCACGGACTCGAGCTGCTCGGGATCGGAGCGCCCGAGCAGCTCTAGGTGGCGCAGTAGGCGTTCACGCGCCTACCGGCGCGTGAACGGTCGTTCTCGTCGACGGTCCACCGAGCGACGGGCGTCGTGTCGGGGACGACCGTGACCGTTGACGCGTTGCAGGTCGCGCTGGCGGTCCTTGACCATCGTCTCGGCGAGCATGGAGTTGACGTACATCATCGTGGGGCTCCTCGTGGGATTCGTCTGGTTGTCTGGTCGGTTCGGTGGTTGGTACGGATGGTCGACGGCCGCGGTTCAGCGCGGTTCGTCGGCAGCACGGTCGAGCTCCGTCGCGCGGCGGCGCAGCCGGTGGCTGCCGGAGGCCTCACGATGGAACGACGCCGCTCGCTGTTGCACGAGGGCGCGCGCGACCAGTTGGTGCTGGTGCATGGCGTGTCCTTTCAGGACGGTGTGGGTGGGCGACCGCGGAGCGCGGTCAGGTGCTGGGATGCAAGAGGGAGACCGGGTCGTCAGGGAGCCGCGAGGCTCACCCGAGGACGGAGGTGCCGTACGCGGCCGACGCCAGGTCGGCGCCGCCGGCGGGGATCATGATGTGGCAAGCGGGGATCGTCATCGGGGGCACCTCCTTCGGGGCTCGTCGTTCGGTGGGGCCATTGTCACCGAACTCGCGCGGCAAGCGCAAGGGGGTTTGTCGTCGGGTGCCGAACGACACGGCAGGCGTATCGTCGGGCGAGCGTGAGCTCGCTGCCCCGGACCCTCCTGCCCGACACCGCATCCGTCGCCGCCGACGGCTGGCTGACGATCGGCGGCTGCCGGCTCGACGACCTCGCGGCGGAGCACGGGACGCCGGTGTTCGTGTACGACGAGGCGCATCTCCGCGCCCGGTGCCGCGAGGCCGTCGACGCGTTCGGTCACCAACGGGCGACGTACGCGACCAAGGCGTTCCTGTGCCGGGCGATGGCCCGCCTCGCGCACGAAGAGGGGATGCTCCTCGACGTCGCCAGCGGTGGTGAGTTGCACGTCGCGCTCGCCGCCGGCGTGCCGGCCGCCGACTGCACGATGCACGGCAACAACAAGAGCGTCGCCGAGCTGCGCGCCGCCGTGGAGGCCGGCGTCCGCAGCATCGTCGTCGACAGCTTCGACGAGCTCGACCGACTCGACGCGCTGCATGCCTCTGGCGCCGGGCCGGTGCCCGAGGTGCTGCTGCGGATCACCCCCGGCGTCCACGCCCACACCCACGAATACATCGCCACGGGTCAGGACGACTCGAAGTTCGGGTTCAACCTCGGGAACGGGTCGGCGGCGGCGGCCGTCGATCGCGCCCGTCGGTCACCTGCGGTGCACCTCGTCGGACTGCACTGCCACGTCGGGTCCAACGTCTTCGCCGCCGAGAGCTTCGGCCGAGCCGCCGAGGTGATGGCGGCGTTCGCCCGCCCGCTCGAGCTGCCCGAGCTCGTGCTCGGCGGCGGCCTCGGCGTCGCCTACGTCGAGGGCGAGGTGGCACCGACGATCACGGAGTGGGCCAAGGCTGTGCTCGACACATGTCGGGCGCTCGACGTCCGCGCCGCGGTGAGCGTCGAACCCGGACGGGCGATCGTCGCGTCCGCCGCCGTCACGCTCTACACGGTCGGCACGATCAAGGACATCCCGCGGGTCCGCACGTACGTCGCCGTCGACGGCGGGATGAGCGACAACCCGCGACCGGTGCTGTACGGCAGCGGCTACGAGAGCTTCCTCCCCCGCGAGGTCGACGCCGAACGCGACGCCCGCGTCCGCGTCGTCGGCAAGCACTGCGAGTCGGGCGACGTCCTGCTCTTCAACGCCCACCTCCCGTCGGACCTCACGGTCGGCGACCTGCTCGCGGTGCCCGTCACGGGCGCGTACGGCCACTCGATGGGCTCCAACTACAACAAGGTGCCGCGGCCGCCGATCGTGTTCGTCGGCGCCGGCACGTCGAGGGTCGTCGTGCGTCGAGAGACCTACGACGACCTGCTTGCGACCGACGTCGGCTGAGCCGCGTACCCTGCGCGGATGCCCGGATGGCTGGACGCACCTCGTGATCTCCTCCGACGTGTGGCCGCCACGGTCAAGAACGCCGAGCGCAGCACGGGGAAGACGACCCGCCGGCGCGAACCGCCGAACCGCACCGTCGACGCGGGTGTGCGGATCGAGTACACCCCGGCGCTGGACGGCGATCCCGACCCCGGAGAGGTCGTGTGGACCTGGGTGCCGTTCGAGGAGGATCCGACGCTCGGCAAGGACCGGCCCGTGATCGTGATCGGGCGGCGTGGTGACGCGCTGTGCGGCGTCGCGCTCACGACCAAGCACGGTGAACGGGCCGACCACGTCGAGGTCGGCACCGGGCCGTGGGATGCCCAGGGACGGATGAGCTACGCCAAGGTCGATCGCCTGCTCGACATCGAACCGGGGGAGGTCCGCCGTGAAGGGGCGATCCTCGGCCGCCGGCGCTTCGACGCCGTCATCGAAGCGGTCGACCGTCTGCACGACGTCGTCCGCTGAGGTCGCGGTGGCGCGGCCGACGCGTCGGGACGGATCGGCACACCGGGAGGAGTCGGCGGGATCCGGGGTGCTCCGGGTCGCGCGACGTCGGTGGTGGACGTTCGCTGTCGTCCTCGTAGTGTCCGGCGCGTGAAGGCCGCTGCGTACTCCTCGACCGGAGGGCCCGACGTGTTCGAGTACGTCGACGTGCCCGACCCGGTGTTGCGCCCGAAGGGGATCATCCTCGAGATCCAGGCGATCGGCATCCAGGGCGGTGACGTGTTGCACCGGGCCAGCGGGGTGCTCGGATCCGTCCCGCACGTCGTCGGCTACCAGGCCGCCGGGATCGTCCGTGAGGTCGGCGCCGCGGTGACCGGTCTCGAGGTCGGCCAGGCGGTCGTCGCGACGATGGGCGACGGCAGCCACGCCGAACTGGCCAGCGTCTCGGCGGCGACGGTGTTCGCGCTGCCGGCCGGGCTCGACGTCGAGACGGCGGCCGCCGTTCCGATCGAGTTCGGCACGGCCGACGACTGCCTGTTCGAGTTCGGGCACCTGGCCGCCGGTGAGTCGGTGCTGATCAACGCTGGCGCCGGTGGCGTCGGCCTCGCGGCGATCCAACTGGCCCGGGCCGCCGGCGCGTCGATCGTCATCGCGACGGCGTCGAGTGACGAGCGCCTCGAACGACTGCGCGAGTTCGGCATGGATGTCGGCATCAACTACGTCTCGACCGAGCGCGTCGCGGCGGCCGTGCGCGAGCACACGGGCGGCGCCGGCGTCGACCTCGTCGTCGATCCGGTCGGCGGCCGGACGCTGGAGATGAGCATCGCCGCCCTCGCCTATCGCGGCCGCGTGTCGTGGGTCGGCTCCGCCGGCCGTGACACCGCGCCAGCCGATGTGCGCGGCCTGATGGCGAAGAACGCCACGCTGTCGGGGGTGTTCCTCGGTGCCGAGCTGGCCGTCGACCGGGCCCGCACCCGCCCGATGATCGAATCCCTGCTGCAGCGCGTCGCGTCGGGCGAGCTGCGGGCCGTCGTCGACCGCGTGTTCGCGCTCGCCGATGCCGCCGAGGCCCACCGCTACGTCGAGAGCCGCCAGGCGTTCGGTCGGGTCCTGCTGCGGCCGTGATCGACGCCTGAACGAGGTCCGGGAGCGGGCTGTCAGCGGGGCGCGTCGCGCCGGCGGCACCCCCAGTTCCCGGCGCACGGCACCGCGCCCTCGGCCTACGCTCGGCGCGTGGGAGATGAGATCAAGCGAGTCGCCATCAGCACGGGTGGCGGTGACGCCCCCGGCCTCAACGCCGTCATCAGAGCCGCCACGCTCGCCGCCCGCAACCGGGGGTGGGACGTCGTCGGCATCCGCGACGGGTTCGGCGGTCTGCTGACCCCGGAGCTGTACCCGAAGGGCGGCGTCGTACGGCTCTCGCGCGAATCCGTGCGCGGCATCGTGCACCAGGGCGGGACGATCATCGGGACGACGAACCGGGGCAACCCGTGCGCGTACCCGGTGCAGCTGGCCGACGGTTCGTGGACCGAGGTCGACCGCAGCGACGAGCTCGTCGCCATGTTCGCCGCCCATGAGATCGATGCGCTGATCACGGTCGGCGGTGACGGCTCGATGACGATCGCCAACCGCCTGCACCAGGCCGGCCTGCGCCTCGTCGGTGTCCCGAAGACGATCGACAACGACCTCGAGAAGACGACCGACACGTTCGGCTTCGACACCGCGGTCAGCTTCGCGTCGGAGTGCATCGACCGCCTGTTCTCGACCGCCACGTCCCACGGTCGTGTCGTCGTCGTCGAGGTGATGGGCCGGTACGCCGGATGGATCGCGCTGAGCGCCGGGGCGGCCTCCGGCGCGCACGCCATCCTCATCCCCGAGATCCCGTTCGACCTCGCGCCGGTGGCGGCCACGATCGCCCAGCGCGAGGCCCGCGGCGCGAAGTTCTCGATCGTCGTCGTCGCCGAGGGCGCGGTCCCGGAGGGCGGCACCGTGTCCGTGCTCGGCAAGGCCATCGGGCAGGCCGAGAAGCTGGGCGGGATCGGCGATGTCGTCGCCAAGGGACTCGAGGACCTGACCGGCAAGGAGGCCCGCACGGTCGTGCTCGGCCACCTGCTGCGCGGCGGAAGCCCGACGGCGTTCGATCGACTGCTCGGCCTGCGCTTCGGCGCGGCGGCGATCCGCGCCCTGGAGGAGGGTGAGTCCGGGGTGATGGTCGCCCTCGATCCGCCCAACGTCTACTACGTGCCGCTGGAGGACGCGATCAGCCGCCTCAAGAGCGTGCCGCTCGACTGCGACACGATCCTCACCGCACGCGACATGGGCATCAACTTCGGCGACTCCATGCCCCTCGAGGACGACCCCGAGACCTGGGGCGTGCCGTCGAACCACTGGGAGGAGATCCGGCACCACTGAGCGCCGGGTCCGCGCCCCGAGCGACGCGGAACGCAGGACACCGGTCCCGCGCGAGGGCCGTAGCCTCTGCTCCCGTGACACGTCAGCACGTCCGGATCGGCGTCCTCGGGTGCGGCAACGTCGGGGCCGCGTTCGCCGGACTCGTCGCCGACCAGGGCAAGGAGGTCGAGGCTCGCACCGGGGTGCACCTCGAGGTCACCCGCGTGGCCGTCCGCAACCTGTCGCGCGACCGCGATGTCGAGCTCGCCCCCGGTGTGCTCACGCGTGACACCCAGGGCGTCGTCGCCGACCCGGACGTCGATCTCGTCGTCGAGGTCATCGGCGGCATCGAGCCGGCGCGCGAGTTGATCACCACGGCGCTGCGCGGCGGCAAGCCCGTCGTCACCGCGAACAAGGAGCTGTTGGCCAACGTCGGCGTCGAGCTGTTCGGCGTCGCCGACGAGCACGGCGTCGACCTGCTGTTCGAAGCCGCTGTTGCCGGCGGCATCCCGCTCGTGCGGGCGCTGCGCGAGAGCCTGCGCGGGGAGCCGATCCGCCGCGTGATGGGCATCGTCAACGGCACGACGAACTTCATCCTCACGAAGATGACCGAACAGGGCGCGGCGTACGGG
The DNA here is from genome assembly GCA_040507575.1 of Ilumatobacteraceae bacterium. Taxonomy (GTDB): domain Bacteria; phylum Actinomycetota; class Acidimicrobiia; order Acidimicrobiales; family Ilumatobacteraceae; genus JALZMG01. The sequence continues at coordinate 2,279 of JBEVOM010000258.1, read as the reverse complement.
GAGGCGCTCGCCGAGGCCCAGCGCCTCGGGTTCGCCGAGCGGGACCCGACGGCCGACGTCGAGGGCTTCGACGCCGGCGCCAAGGCCGCGATCATGGCGACGATCGCGTTCGGTGCTCGCGTCGTCGCCGGCGACGTCTACCACGAGGGCATCAGCCACGTGACGGCCAACGACATCGACGTCGCCCGCCGCCTCGGCTACGTCGTCAAGCTGCTGGCGATCGCCGAGCTCGACGACGCGACGGGTGAGATCGCGGTGCGCGTGCACCCGGCCCTCGTCCCGCTGCACCACCCCCTGGCGAGCGTGCGGGAGAGCTTCAACGCCGTCTTCGTCGAGGGCGACGCCGTCGGGCAACTGATGTTCTACGGCCGCGGCGCCGGCGGGCTGCCGACGGCCAGCGCCGTGCTCGGTGACGTCATCGATGCCGCCGTGAACCTGACCAAGGGCACGCACGGCGCCCTCGGGACGTTCGCCAAGGCCCGCATCCGGGCGATCGACGAGACCTCGGCCCAGTACCTGCTCGGGCTGGAGGTCGCCGATGAGCCGGGCGTGCTGCACGCGGTCACGGGTGTCCTGGCCGAGAACGGCGTGAGCATCCGCGCCGCCGAGCAGGAGGGCTTCGGCGCCGATGCCCGCCTCGTGTTCATCACCCACGAGGCACGCGAATCGGCCATCCAGGCCACCGTCCACGGTCTGCGCGAGCTCGCCGTCGTCCGCCACGTCGGCGGGTTGCTGCGGGTCATCGGGAGCTGAACGTGCGATACGTCTCGACGCGCGGCCGGGCCCCCGAGCTCGGGTTCTGTGACGTCCTCCTGGCCGGGCTCGCCAATGACGGCGGGCTGTACGTCCCGGCGGAGTGGCCGATGCTGCCGCCGCCCGAGCAGCTCGACGCCGCCGCCAGCTACGCCGAGGTCGCCCACCGCGTGATCGCCCCGTTCGTCGGCGACGACGTGTCGTCCGACGACCTGCGACGGATGTGCGACGAGGCGTACGCGACGTTCCGCCATCCCGCGGTCGTGCCGCTCGTCCAGATCGACGAACGGCAGTGGCTGGCCGAGCTGTTCCACGGCCCGACGCTGGCGTTCAAGGACGTTGCCCTGCAACTCGTCGGCCGGCTCTTCGACCACGTGCTCGGTGCGCGCGGCGAGCACGTGACGATCGTCGGCGCGACCAGTGGCGACACCGGGTCGGCGGCGATCGAGGCGGTCCACGGCTGCCGCAACGTCGACATCGTCATGCTCTACCCGGCCGGTGGTCCGAGCGAGGTGCAGCGCCGGCAGATGACGACGGTCGACTCGCCGAACGTCCGGGCCGTCGCCGTCCACGGCACGTTCGACGACTGCCAGGACCTCGTGAAGGCGATGTTCAACGACGCGCCGTTCCGCGAGCGGATGCGGCTCTCGGCCGTCAACTCCATCAACTGGGCACGCGTGATGGCGCAGGTCGTCTACTACGTCACGACGTCCCGCTCGCTGGCCGGGCCGGTCACGGCCTGTGTGCCGACGGGCAACTTCGGCAACGTCTTCGCCGGCTGGGTGGCCCGGCGGATGGGCACACCGATCGCCGACTTCGTGATCGCCTCGAACGCCAACGACATCCTCACCCGCTTCGTCGAGGACGCCGACATGTCGATCGCCGACGTGGTGGCGACGTTGAGCCCGAGCATGGACATCCAGGTCTCGTCCAACTTCGAGCGCCTGCTGTGGGTGATGAACGACGGCAACGGTCCGCGGACCGGCGAGCAGCTCCAGCACCTGCGGACCTCCGGGCGGCTGGAGATCGACGGCGACACCATGGATCGCTGGATCCACGGGGCGTTCCGCGCGTCCAGCAGCACCGACGACGAGGTCCTCGCCGAGATCGCCCGTGTCCACGCGGCGACGGGACTGCTCGTCGATCCCCACACCGCGACCGGCACGCTGGCCGCCGCCCGCCTGGCCGGTGAGCACCCCGTCGTGACGATGGCGACGGCCCACCCGGCGAAGTTCCCCGACGCCGTCCAGCGCGCCACCGGTGTGCGGCCGGCGCTCCCCGAACACCTCGCCGACCTGTTCGAGCGCGAGGAGCGCACGGAGACCGTCGCCAACGACCTCGCCGTCGTCGAGGACCTCGTGGCCGGCGCCAGTCGCGTGGTCTGAGGGCCCGCCGGCCCGCCGCGGACCGTCGTGAGCAGGCGCGATGTCCGACCCGCCGAGCCGTGTCGCGGCGGGGATGTTTGCAGTACGGGCGTTCTGTCGATATCGTGGCCGTCACCTGGATTGCCAGGGAGCACGCCGATC
>JBEVOM010000236.1:0-20461 GCA_040507575.1 Ilumatobacteraceae bacterium | reverse complement strand
GCGTGTTCGGGGTCAGTTCTGGCCCCGAACACGCGTCAGAATCGGGACGAGGCGCTGGAGCGGTCAGACGATCCGGGACGGGCCGGACCAGTAGCCGTCGCGGAGGCGCCGCTTGTAGAGCTTGCCGTTGGGATCGCGGGGCAGCACGTCGAGGAACTCGATCGAGCGGGGCTGCTTGTACGACGCGAGGCTGGCGCGGCAGAACTCGACGAGCTCGTCGCGCAGGACGTCGTGGTCAGCAGCGGGATCACTGGGCTGGACGACGGCCTTGACCTCCTCGCCGAACTCGGCGTTGGGCACCCCGAACACGGCGACGTCGCCGACTCCGGGGTGCTGGATCATGGCCGCCTCGATCTCCTGGGGATAGATGTTCACACCCCCCGACACGATCATGAACGTCGCCCGGTCGGTGAGGAACAGGTACCGGTCCTCGTCGAGGTAGCCGATGTCGCCGACCGTGCGGTAGCCCTGGGGGCTGACGTTGGCGATCGTCTTGGCCGCGTCGTTGTGGTACTCGAACTTGCTCTGGGTCTCGAACCAGATCGTGCCGGGCACGCCGGGCCCGACGTCGTCGAAGTGCTCGTCCAGAACGTGCAGCGTCGCCGGCGCCTGACCGACCGATCCCGGGTGGGCCAGCCACTCCTCGGGCGTGATGCGGGTCCCGCCGAACGCCTCGGTGGCGTTGTAGTACTCGTGGATCACCGGGCCCCACCAGTCGAGCATGGCCTGCTTCGTCGGAGCCGGGCACGGGGCCGCAGCGTGGACCACGGCCTGCAACGACGACACGTCGTAGCGCTCGTGTTCGGGCAGGCGCAACATGCGCACGAACATGGTCGGCACGAACTGGGCGTGGGTGACGCGGTGGCGCTCGATGGCGTCGAGCGCCTCGGCGGCGTCGAACTTGGCCATCAGGATCACCGTGCCGCCGGTCTGGTGCACGGTCATGCCGCCGACGAGCGGGGCGGCGTGGTACATCGGCGCCGGCAGCAGGTACACCGAGTCCGCGGTCTGGCCGTAGAGGTCGCGGGCGTGCGACAGCGACTGCACGATCGGATGGGCGTCGTCGAGCGACGCCAGCGGCCGCTTGATCCCCTTGGGCCGCCCGGTGGTCCCCGACGAGTAGAACATCTCCGAGCCCGGCAGCTCGGAGATCACCGGCTGGGGCGATCCCGCCGCGAGCAGCGCCCCGTAGTCGAGCGCGCCGTCGCCGGTCGTGCCGTCGCCGGTCGTGCCGTCGCCACCGACGATGACGACGTGCTCGACCGCCCCCTCGGGAACCAGGTGGGCGAGCGGCGGTGACACGAACACCACGCGGGCGCCGCTATCGCGGACGATGTAGTCGACCTCGTCCTGGGCGAGGTGGGTGTTGACCGGTGTCAGGTAGAGGCCCGACCGCCGTGTCGCCCAGACGATCTCGAACCACTCCGGGCGGTTCTCCAGCAGCACGGCGACGCCGTCGCCCACGCGCAGTCCAAGGCTGCGGAGGGCGTCGGCGACGCGGTTGGCGTGATCGATGAGCTCGTCGTAGCTGAGCGTGACGCCGGTGGCGCTCATGACGACGGCCGCCTTCGGACCGGCCGCTCCCGGGTCCCGCGACGGCACGGGCATCGTCACGCGGACATCACCGACGTCATCGCTCCGATCTCACTCTTCGACGTAGACGCTGCGGAAGTCGAAGTAGCCCGAGTAGATGAGCCCCATGTCCTCGATCCCCCCGACGTTGTCGCCGTACGCGTACGTCTGGAACGTGCGGCACACCGGCACGTACCAGTTCCCGTCGGCGACCTTCGTCCAGATGTCACGGTAGATGTCTCCCCGCTCCTCCTGGTCGAGCGCCGGATCGAGGGCGGAGCTCGCCTCGTCGGTGATCTCGGTCCGTGACGCCTCGTCGGCAACCAGCGGGTACGTGCCGATGAAGTAGTCGTTCAGTAGGACCGACGGGCTCGGGCTGGCCGTGATCGACGACTCGAACATCGGGGCCTCGTTGTTGCGGAACGCCACGAGCGCATCGGCCGCCGTCGCCCGAGGATCGATCGTGGCGTTGATCCCGACCTCCTGGAGCTGGGCTTGGACCGCTGTCGCGACGAGCTCGAACGGTGAGCCGCCGCCGATGACCAGCATGTTGACGTCCATGCTGGTGACCCCGGCGTCAGTCAGCAACTGCTGGGCCGCCTCCGGGTCGTACGTCAGCGTCCCCTCCATCTCGGGGTTGGCCGCCCAGTGCGATTCCGGGTAGATGTCGTCGCTCACGGTGCACCCGCCGCCGAACAGGCCATCGGAGATGCCCTGGCGGTCGATCGCCATGGCGATCGCCTTGCGCACGTCCGGGTCGCTGAGCGCCGGGTCGGCGCCGTTGAACTCCAGCGCGTGGCTGCTCAGGAAGTTCTCGACCTTGAACGCGTTGAACTCGCCCTGGTCGGCCAGGTCGAGCGCCTCCATCGCCTCGGGCAGCTGGATGTGGGCGAAGTCGGCCTCGCCGGTCCGCACGGCGGTCACGCGGGCCGCGGTCTGCGGGACGATGTCGATCTCCAGCTGCTCGAGCCGGCCGGCCTCGGGATCCCAGTAGTCGGCCGGTGCGTTGTCGTAGACGTACTTGGCGGTCGGGTCGTACTCGGTGAGCAGGTAGGCGCCGGACCCGGCATCACCCGGCGTCACGGTGAGGTCGGTGCCGGCGGCGATCGCCTCTGGGCTGATCATCGCCCCCGCGGCCGTCGCCAGGTTCTCGGGCAGCTCGGCGCCGACACCGGGATTGAGCGTGAAGACGACCTCGTAGTCGCCGGTCGCCTCGACGCTGGCCACGCTGCTCAAGAGGCCCTTCATCGTGAACGTGTCGTCGCCGTTGATCTGCTGCTCGATGTTGGCGACGACGGCGGCGGCGTCGAACGGCGTGCCGTCGTTGAACGTGACGTCGTCACGCAGCTCCATGGTGAGCGTGCTCCCGTCAGCCGCGAACTCCCACGACGTGGCCAGCATCGGCTCGACCGCGAACGTCTTGTTGTTGATCTTCGTCAGCCGGTCGAACAGCGGGAACGTGTACATGGCGTCGACCACGTACGCCTGCTTGTGCGGATCGAGGCTGCGGCTCCCGGCCGGGTAGGCCGCCTTGAGCGAGCCCGACGGCTCGGCCGCCGGTGCGGCATCCCCACCGTCGGTCGTGGCCGACGAGTCCTCCGTCGTGGCGACCGGTTCGGTGCCACCACCAGCCGTCGTGGCGCTCCCACCGTCCGTCGCCGACGGTGCCTCGGTCGCCGGCGCACTGGCCGACGTGTCGTCCGACGACGTGTCGTCGTCATCGTCGCCACCACATGCCGCGGTGGCAAGCACCGCCGTGGCGATCAGTGCGCAGGCTCGCACGATCCTCGATCGTCTCATGACGCTTCCCCCTTCGATGTCGCCTCGGCGACGGCCACCGTCGCCGGGGCGAACTCTATGACGTCGTGTCACGTCGATCGTCAACCTGCCGTGCCGCGGGAGGGCTACGCTCCGGGAACGGGGAGTTCATCGTGGGGGATCCGGTCCGTCTTTGTCCCGCTCTGGCCCGTCCAATAAGGTCGTCGAATGCATTCAGTTTGACGATTCTGCCGACTGAAGATGCACGGACGCACGAGCACCGGGAGGGTGATGTGACGTGATGCGCCCGGCGCTGCAGCGCCTCCTGCTCGCCGTCCCGATACTGCTCATCGTCACGTTCGTGGTGTTCGTGCTCGTCGACCTGGCGCCTGGCGATCCCGCCGCGAACCTCGCCGGCGACAACCCGTCGCCCGAGCGGATCGAGGCCGTGCGCCAGGAGCTGGGGCTCGACCGCCCATTGCCCGCGCGCTACGTCGACTACGTCTCGTCGGCGTTCACGGGCGACTTCGGCACATCGCTGGCAAACCGTCAGGCGGTGACGACGGCGCTCAAGGACCGCATCACCGTGACGCTCTCGCTGGCGCTCGTGACGGTGGTGATGATGGTCGGCGGGGCCCTCGTGTTCGGCATCATCGCGGCCACGTGGCGCAACCGATGGCCCGACCGCCTGATCACGTGGCTGGCATCGATCGCCGTCGCCATCCCGCCGTTCTGGCTCGGACTCGTGCTCATCCTGCAACTCGCCGTGTACCGCAGCTGGTTCCCGGCCCTCGGCTACTCGCCGATCGCGGACGGCTGGTGGGAGTGGCTGCGTCACCTGATCCTGCCGGCGTTCACGCTGGCGCTGCTACCCGGCGCCGAGCTGACCCTGCAGCTCAAGGCGTCGCTCGTCGAGGTGATGGGACGCGACTACGTGCTCGCCGTGCGGGCCAAGGGCATGAGCACCCGCACCGTCATCCTGAAGCACGGCCTGAAGAACGCTGCCGTGCCGGTCGTGACCGTGCTCGGGCACCGCATGGCCCAACTGCTCGGCGGCACGGTGATCGTCGAGCGGGTCTTCAACCTGAACGGCATCGGGAGCGCAGCGGTCGACGCCACGCTCAACCGGGACATCCCGATCATCATGGCGATCGTCGTGATGAGCACGATCACGGTCATCGTCGTGAACCTGCTCGTCGACATCTCGTACGGCTACTTCAACCCGAAGGTGCGCACATGACCACGACGACCGTCGTGGCCGCAGCGCCTGAGGCGGCGGTCCCCAAGCGGCTCGCCCTGCGCCGATTCGTGCGCCGCTTCCGGGCCAACCGGGCGGCGCTCATCGGGGCGGCGTTCGTGCTGCTGCTCGTCCTCGTCGCGATCCTGGCGCCGGTACTGGCTCCCGCCGACCCGAACAAGCAGAACCTCAGCGAGACGTTCCTGTCGCCCGGCAGCGGTCACTGGCTCGGTACCGACGACTTCGGGCGCGATCAGCTCAGCCGCCTCATCTACGGCGCGCGGGTCTCGCTGTTGGCCGCCCTCATCGCCGTCTTCGTCGGCACCGCGGTTGGCGTGCCGCTCGGGATGCTGGCCGGCTACAAGCCCGGCGGCCTCGACGCCGTGCTCGGCCGGTTCAACGACGCCCTGATGAGCGTGCCGGCGCTGATCTTCGCCATGACGGTCGTCGCCGTGTTCGGACGCGGGCTGACCGTGACGATGATCGCGGTCGGGATCATCTTCATCCCCCGCTTCTTCCGGATCTCCCGAGCCGCCACCCAGGATGTACGGGAGGAGACGTTCATCGAGGCGTCGCGGGCTCTCGGCTGCAGCTCGTCGCGGACGGTGTGGCGGCACCTCTTCCCGAACGTCATGCTGCCCCTCGTCGTGCAGGTGTCGCTGATGCTCGGTGCGGCGGTGACGGTCGAGGCCAGCCTCAGCTTCCTCGGCCTCGGCGTGCAGCCGCCGACGGCGAGCTGGGGGTCGATGCTCAACTCGGCGGCCGCCAACATGAGCCGCGGCCCGTACCTCGTGTACGCGCCCGGCATCGTGATCGCCCTCACCGTCCTCGCGCTCACGTTCGTCGGCGACGGCGTGCGCGACGCGCTCGGCACCCGCCGCATCGTCGGCGAGGCCGTGTAGCCGTCATGACCGAGTTGCTCGAGGTCGCCGGACTGACCGTCGCGTTCCCAGGCGATCGCGGCTGGAACCCCGTCGTCCAGGATGTGTCGTTCGAGGTGTCGGCCGGAGGGACCCTCGGCATCGTCGGCGAGTCCGGGTCCGGCAAGACCGTCACCGCGCTCTCGTTGCTCGGCCTGACGACGTCGATGGGTGCGAAGATCATGTCGGGTTCAGTGGTCCTCGACGGCCAGGAGCTCGTCGGCATGAGCGAACGACGGCTCAACCGCATCCGCGGCAATGCCGCCGGCGTCATCTTCCAACAGCCGATCCGCAGCCTCGATCCCGCGTTCACCGTCGGTGACCAGATCGCCGAAGTGGTGCGCCGCCATCGCGGTGCGTCGCGCCGCGAGGCCTGGGACCGGGCCGTCGAGATGTTGGATCGGGTCCACATCCCCGAGCCGGCGCGCCGGGCCAAGGCGTACCCGCACCAGTTGAGCGGCGGCATGTGCCAGCGGGTGATGATCTCGATCGCGCTGGCCTGCGAACCGCAGCTGCTCATCGCCGACGAGCCGACGACGGCGCTGGACGTGACCGTGCAGTCCCGCATCCTGTCGTTGCTGCGCGAGCTCCAGGACGAGCTGGGCATCGCGATCATCTTCGTCAGCCACGACCTCGGCGTGATCGCCGACGTGTGCCAGACGGTCGCGGTCATGTACGCCGGCGAGATCGTCGAGCGGGGCACGATCGAGGACATCTTCGCCCACCCGACGCACCCGTACACCGAGGGCCTGCTCGGGGCGATCCCCAACCCGGGACAGGGCCGCCTGCTGCGCTCGATCCCGGGCAACGTGCCCCACCCCGGGCACATGCCGACCGGCTGCCACTTCCACCCGCGCTGCCCGTACGCCGTGGAGGGTCGCTGCGACACCGAGCACCCGCAGCTCGACCCGGTCGGGACGCAACGGGCGCGCTGCGTGCGGGCGGCCGAGCTGTCACTCACCGGAGTGGTCGCGCCGTGCTGATGGAGGCCCGCGGGCTCGTCAAGTCGTTCGTGACGGAACGATCGCTGTTCGGGCGCGTGCAGCGACGGTTCACGGCCGTCCACGACGTCGACTTCGACCTCGAACGGGGCGAGACCCTGGCGCTCGTCGGCGAGTCGGGAGCCGGCAAGTCGACGACCGGCCGGCTCGTGCTGCGACTGATCGAACCCGACGCCGGGGCGGTGCTGTTCGAGGGCCGGGACGTGTTGTTGCTCGACAAGCACGACCTGCGCAGGGCCCGCCAGCACATGCAGATGATCTTCCAGGATCCGCACAGCTCGCTCGACCCGCGGATCCCGATCGCCGAGGCCGTCATGGAGCCGCTCAAGGTCCACTTCGACCTCGACCACCGGGAACGGTTCCGCAAGATGGCCACCCTGCTCGACCGCGTCGGTCTCGGCAGCAACGTGTTCGACCGCTACCCCTCGGAGCTCTCCGGTGGCCAGTTGCAGCGCATCGCGATCGCCCGGGCGCTGACGATGGAGCCCAAGCTGATCGTGTGCGACGAACCGGTGGCGGCGCTCGACGTGTCGGTCCGGGCCCAGGTCCTCAACCTGATGCACGAGCTGCAGCAGGAACGCGACATCGCCTACCTCTTCATCACCCACGACCTGGCGCTCGTCGAGGTCCTGGCCGACCGCGTCGCGGTGATGAAGGACGGCCGCATCGTCGAGACCGGCACCCCGGCCCAGCTCTACCGATCACCGACCGAGGAGTACACGAGGGCACTGGTCGACGCCATCCCCGTCCCCCAGCCCCGCTCGGTGCGGGCGGCGCCGTGACGGCGTCGGTCGCCGCGTCGATCAGCGGCGCGGTTCGCGCGGCAGGCCGAGCACGCGTTCGCCGAGGATGGTCCTCATCACGTTCGACGTGCCACCCATGATCGTGTACCCCGGGGCGTAGGCCACGTGGCGGCAGACGTCGTCGGGCGCGCTGGACCACAGCGTCGCGTCGGCGCCGAGGACGGTGGCGGCGAACGCGGCGACGCGCTGCTCGTGCTCGGTGCAGAAGCACTTCGTCGCTGCGCTGAAACCCGTCGGGGCCTGACGCAGGACCTCTCGGTACACCAGCATCCGACCGATGCGATACCCGGTCTCGAGGCGGGCGATGGCGTCGCGCACGAGCGGATCGCGGTGGTCGGCCCGCTCCAGGGCGACGTCGAAGAGCGGACGGTTCGACACCAGCCGGTCGATGCCCCCGCGCTCGTGTTCGAGCTGGCTCATCGTCTGGCGGAACGCGTCCCCCTCGATGCCGACGAGGTTCTCGATGGGGACCTCGACGTCGGTGAAGAAGACCTCGCAGAAGTGCTCGTTGCCGACGAGGTCGCGGATCGTGCGGACCTCGATCCCCGGCGTGTCCATCGCGACGATGATCTCGGAGATCCCGGCGTGCGGGGGACCCTCGGACGACGTCCGGCAGATCAGGTAGCAGAAGTCGGAACGGGCGGCCGCGCTCGTCCAGATCTTCTGGCCGTTGACGACCCAGCGGTCGCCGCGCCGCTCAGCCGACGTCGACAGGTTGGCGAGGTCGGAGCCGGCATCGGGCTCGGACATCCCGATGCACCACACCGACTTGCCGGCGAGGATGTCCGGGAGGTACTGGGCCTTCTGGTCGGCGGTGCCGTGGGCGATGATGGACGGGCCCATCTGCCGGTCGGCGACCCACATCGACGCGATCGGCGCACCGCTGGCGATCATCTGCTCGGCCACGATCACCCGTTCCAGCGGAGAACGACCGCCACCCCCGTGTTCGACCGGCCACCCCATGCCGATCCAGCCCTCCGCCGACAGCGTCTCGGCGAACTCGGTCGAGAACCCGTTGATCCAGCTGTCGTTGGTGCGCCCGAACCGGGCCACGCCGTCGAGCGCCACGTCGTGGGCCCGCTCCTGGAGACGGCGGAGGTCGTCGCTCAGGTCGAAGTCCACGCCGCCATGTTGGCGAGCCCCGCCAGGCGGGCACGAATCACAGCAGCGCGGCGTGCGAGGATTCGCGCATGCGCGTCGGGTTGATGTTCGCCAACGGCGCACAGGGGGCCGAGCCGGAGCACGCCGCCGCGCTGGCGATCGCCGCCGAGGCCGCCGGATACGAGTCGCTGTGGGCCGTGCAGCACGTCGTGATGCCCGTCGCGCACGCATCGGAGTACCCGTACTCCGGGAGCGGGACGGTCCCCGGTGGCCAGGCCATCCCGATCCCCGACCCGCTCGTCTGGCTGGCGTGGGCGGGCGCGCTGACCTCGCGGATCCTGCTCGGCACGGGCATCATCGTGCTCCCCCAGCAGCATCCGCTCGTCGTCGCCAAGCAGGTGGCGACGCTCGACCGGCTGACCGGCGGGCGGGTGATCCTCGGTGTCGGCGCCGGGTGGCTGCGCGAGGAGTACGACGCGCTCGACGCCGACTTCGACTCCCGCGGCCCGCGCATGGACGAGCACATCGAGGTGCTGCGACGGGCCTGGTCGCCGGGCCCGACGGCCTTCACCGGTCGGCACGTCACGTTCGACCCGGTCCACGTCGAGCCGACGCCGGCCCACCGGGTGCCGATCCACATCGGGGGGCACAGCCCGGCTGCGGCACGCCGCGCCGGTCGCCTCGCCGACGGCTTCTTCCCGCTGTCGTGCCAGGGCGAGCGGCTCACCCAGCTGGTGTCGACGGTGCGTGACGCTGCGGTCGCCGCCGGGCGCGACGCCGACGCCATCGAGATCACGGCCGACGCGCCGCGCACCGAGGAGGACGCCGACGCACAGGCCGCAGCCGGCGTCAGCAGGATCGTCGTCAACGCCCCGCACGTCCCGAAGGCCGAACTGACCGGAGCCCTCGGACGGCTGCTCGGGGCCGCTCGCCGCGTCGTCCGGGCCTGACCCATGCCGAACCCACCAGGAGGATCGCTGCCATGACGACCGCTGCGAAGCTCGTCCCACTGGAGATCGGTCGCCTCGACAGCGACCTCATGGACCTCGTCGGCTCACCCGGCCAGGTCCGCATGCCGATCCCGAGCTGGATCATCGAGCACCCCCGCGGGCTCGTCATGTTCGACACCGGGTTGCACCAGGAGCTGCAGACGACCACGAGCCGGCTGCAGGGCCTGTTCGCCGACACCGTCGTCGACTACCACGCCGGCGAGGAGCTGCCGACGAAGCTGAGCGGCGCGGGATACCGGCCATCGGACATCGACGTGGTGATCATCAGCCACCTCCACTTCGACCACGTCGGCGGCATGGCCGACGTGCCCGACGCCCGCGTGATCGTGCAGCAGGCGGAGTGGAAGGCGGGCCACCACCCGAAGCTCGTCGAGGTCGGCTACTACAACCCGGACGACTTCGACGTCGGACATGAGGTCCAGCCGATCGACGGGGCCCACGACGTGTTCGGGGACGGCACCATCGTGTGCATCCCGACACCCGGGCACACGAAGGGGCACCAGGCGCTGCGCGTCGAGCTGCCGTCGGGCCCGGTCGTCCTGACCGCCGACTGCATCTACTTCAGCCAGATGCTCGACGAGATGCGCACGCCCGCGTACGGGTTCGACACCGAGCAGCAGCTCGCCTCGATGCGGACGCTGCGCGACATGCGCGACGACGGCTGCCGCTTGATCTTCGGCCATGACCCCGAGCAGTTCCGCTCGCTGCCCACCACCGGCCTGACCTGACCCTGCCGGCACCAGTCGCCGGATCGTGGAGCAGTACCGTTCACGGTGATGCCGCGCACGCTCCAGCAGATGATCTGGGACGACCACGTCATCGACACGTACCCGGACGGCACGTGCCTGCTGGCCGTCGACCGCCAGATGATCTACGAGGGCACCAGCTTCCAGGCGTTCGAGGCGCTGAAGATCTCCAAGCGCCCGGTACGGCGGCCGGCGGCGACGCTCGCCACGCCCGACCACATGGTGCCGACGCACGACCGCTCACCCCAAGCGATGCGCAGCGGGAGCCGCCACCTGGTTGAGGCCCTCGATCGGAACTGCCGGGATCACGGCATCTTCCACATCCCGCTGGAGGACCGCCGCCAGGGCATCGTCCACGTCGTCGGGCCCGAGCAGGGCTTCACGCTGCCCGGACTCGTGCTCGTGTGCGCCGACAGCCACACCTCGACGCACGGCGCGTTCGGCGCCCTGGCGTTCGGCATCGGCACGACCGAGCTCGAACACGTCCTGGCGACACAGACGTTGACGCAGCGGCCGTCCCGTTCGATGCGGGTCACGGTGGACGGCCCGCTCGCGCCCGGAGTCTTCGCCAAGGACCTCGCGCTCGCCATGATCGCCGAGATCGGCGCCAGCGGCGGCAACGGCCACGCCATCGAGTTCGCCGGCTCGGCCATCGATGCGCTGTCGATGGAGGGCCGCATGACGCTGTGCAACATGGCCGTGGAAGCGGGATCGCGCAGCGGGCTGGTCGCCCCGGACGAGACGACGTTCGCGTACCTCGACGGCCGGCCCTTCGCTCCGGTCGGGACGGCGTGGGACCAGGCCGTCGCGTACTGGCGGACGCTGCGCACCGAGGACGGCGCGACGTTCGACGCCGAGCACCGCCTCGACGGCACCGCGCTCGGGCCCCAGGTCACCTGGGGCACCAGCCCCGAGCACACCGTCGGCGTCGACCGCGCCGTGCCCGACCCGGACGACGCCCCGGACGCCCAGACCGCCGATGCCTGGCGTCGGGCGCTCGAGTACATGGACCTCCGACCGGGCACGGCCATGGCCGACGTCGCCGTCGACCGCGTCTTCATCGGGACGTGCACGAACGGTCGGCTGGAGGACATCCGCGCTGCGGCAGCCGTCGTGCGTGGTCGGCGGATCGCTCCCGGCGTCCACGCGATGGTGACGCCCGGTTCGGGCCTCGTGCGCGAGGCGGCGGAACGGGAGGGTCTGGACGTCGTGTTGCGCGACGCCGGGTTCGAGTGGCGGTTGCCTGGTTGCTCGATGTGCTTCGGGGGCGCCTACGACAGCGTGGGCGACGGTCAGCGGTGTGCGTCGACGTCGAACCGCAACTTCGAGAACCGCCAGGGTCGCGGCGCCCGCACCCACCTCATGAGCCCGGCAATGGCGGCCGCCGCCGCCGTGACCGGACGCATCACCGACGTCCGCGAGCTCGGCTGAGCCGGCGTGCAGCCGTTCGTCACGCTCACATCGGTGGCGGCGCCCCTCGCGATCGCCAACATCAACACCGACGACATCTTCCCAGCGCCGGCGACAAGCCCGATCAAGCTCGGCCGAGCCGGCGCGTCGCGCGATGAACTGGGCAAGAACGCGTTCGCCGTGTGGCGCTGGAACGCCGACGAGACACCACGACCCGAGTTCGTGCTCAACCAGCCGCCGTTCGACCAGGCCGCGATCCTCGTGACGCTCGACAACTTCGGCTGCGGGTCCTCGCGTGAGATGGCCGTGTGGACACTGCTCGGCACCGGCATCCGCTGCATCATCGCGCCGAGCTTCGGCGACATCTTCTACGGCAACTGCTGCAAGAACGGGCTGCTGCCGGTGCGCCTCGGCGGCGAGGACGTCGCCGCGTTGTTGGCGCTGGTCGACGTCCCCGGGGGCGCGTTGGTGACCGTCGACCTCACGGCGCAGCAGGTCACCGGACCCGACGACAGCGTCCACCGGTTCGAGATCGAGCCGTACCACCGCACGATGCTGCTCGCCGGCCTCGACGAGATCGCTGCCACGCTCCAGCGCGCCGATGCCATCGAGCACTTCGAACAGGACTACGACCGCCGACGCCCGTGGGTGGCGGCGTCGGGCCCGCCGACCTGACGGCGGGCGGGTGCGGCGCATCACGAAGGAGCTGCTCGATGGCGTCGGTGGCATCCACGTCGCCGTCGTCACCGCGACCGAGCCCGGGGTGGTCGCCGGCATCGACCTGCTCGACGCCGGGGCAGCACCGGACCCCGCCGGGACCTGGCAGGCCCTGCGCGTCGACGGCGACCTCGTGGACGTCGACGAACCGATCGTCGAGGTCACCGGGACGGCGTGGGAGCTGGCCGTCGCCGAGGACCACGTGCTCGGGGCGCTGGGGTGGTCGGGCGGGGTAGCCCGGCGCGCCCGTGAGCTGCGGTCGAGCGCACCGGACGATCTGCACCTCGTGTGCGGCGGCTGGAAGAAGTTGCCGGCGCCGCTCAAGCCGCTGCTCCGGGCGGCGCTGAGCGTGGCCGGGCTCGGACACCGGCTGGTCGACGGTGACTTCGTGTACATCGACAAGAACGTGGCCCACCTGGCCGGCGGCATGGCCGCCGCGGTCGGCGCCGGGCGATCGCTCGGCCATGGACCGGTGGCCGTCCAGGTGACGTCCCTCGACCAGGCGCGGACGGCCGTGACCGCCGGCTGCGGGATCGTCATGGTCGACACCGGCGACCTCGGCCTGCTCGCTGCCGTCGACGCCGACCTCCGGGCGTCCGGGCGTCGCCCGCTGGTGGAGGTGGCGTTCGCCGGCGGCGTCACCGCTGCATCGCTCGGCGCCGCCCGGTCGGCTGGCGCCGACATCGTCGACATCGGACGGGCCGTCCTCGACGCCCCCCTGTGGGACCTCCACCTCCAGCTCGTCCGCTGAGTGCCGCGAACACGTCGCGGCGTCACGGGGCTCAGTGCAACCGGCGTTGGGCGAGCCACTTGGGCAGAGCCGTGTCGCGAACATGCGCGGCGACGGCGGGCGCCCGCTCGAGCAGGAGGCGACCGAGCGGCTCGGAGACGTGCAGCGCACCAGCCAACGAGTCGAAGACGATGACGTGGTCGGTGCCGGTCTGGGCACGCGCCGCAGCCACGGCCGCGGCGAGGTCAGGCGCGATCGCCGCCCGCTCGGCCAGCCACGGCGACGACGGGTCGTCCATCATCCACTCGGCCGCCGGCCCGTCGACCAGCCACGTCGGCAGGCGCCGGGTCATCATCGTGTACGGCACACCACCACTCATGTAGTTCATGATCTGGGCCTTGATGGCCGGGTTGAACTCCATGGTCAGCCCTGGTGTGGCGGGCACCTTGGATGCGAAGCCCTTGAGCAGCGCGAGGTTGTCGAGGTCGAGGAAATCGACCTGGGCGTACATCAGGCAGTCGAACGCGACGCCACCGGCGTAGCTGTACATGTGGCACCCGTGGCCGTCGAACACGACGATCACGTCGTCGATCTCGGCCATCAACCGCATCAGAGTCCCGTAGTGGCGCAGCACGCCGGCCGAGACGCGATCGTTCAGCTCGTCGAGGTCGACGTCGGCGTCGACGCCGATCACCCCCTCCGGCGTCGTGTCGAGCACCACCGTGCCGGCGTAGCGCTGCTGCACGAAGTCGCTCTCGAAAACGGCGCGGGCGACGAGCTGACCGGTCCGCGGCCCCCATCCGAAGTGGTACGCCGAACGGGTCTCGAGGCGGGTGTAGCCCATCCCGAACGGCTTGTGCAGCCGGTCGATCATGCGATGCAGGTAGCCCTCACGCATCTCGGCCACGTGGGTGTGCACGAAGTGGTCGGCCGTGAACAGGTCACGGGTGAGCCAGAACGGCCCGACGCGTGTGTCGATCTCCACACCCCGACCGATCTGCGGGCACTCCTTGGCGTCGCCGAAGCGGCCGGGAAGATCGAAGATGCGCATCCAGTCCGGGTTCTCGATGTGACCCATCGACTCGGCGACGCGCAGCCGGACGGTGCAGTCGCGCGTCGCGACGAGGTGGCGCTGGGTCTCCTCGAGCATGGCGACGTAGGCCAGGCCGCAGAGGAAGAAGCCGTGCGGGTTGGCGATGAGATCGACGGTCGAGCCCGGCGTGATGCGCGACCAGTCGGCGTCGTGCAGCCGGGCCCGGGTCGTGCGACGGACCTCACCGTCGTCGGTCGGGCCGAGCGACGCGTCCGAGGCCCAGATCGGCTGGGGCAACGCCGGGTCGATGGCCCGCACCGGGAGCGCGACCATCCCGGGCAGCTCGGCGGCGCGCATCCGCACCGCGGATGCCGGCTCGCGCCCCGTCCACGTCCGCATCAGCGCAGGCGGCGTCATCGGTGGCAGCAGCAGATCAGTCATCGGCAACCTCCGCCGGCTCGAACTCGCTGAAATCGCCCCGCATGGCGCGCAGGTCGCTGACGAGGGGGTACTGCGAGTACGCCTCGACCAGCTCGGGCGCCACCGTCCCGTCGTCGGCGACGAGGTCGAGCGCCCGGGCGGCCAGGCCATACCACTGGAACCCACGGGGCGGGTTGCGGGGCAGGTCGCCGTGGCCGGCCGCCGCGAGCAACTGGATGATCGGCTGGTGGCACAGCTCGGTGCAGCCGGTGCGGGCGCCGGTCGCCAACGAGATGGCCTCGGGTGTGTGCGCGCCGGCGAGCACGGCGGCGGCCAGTTCGCCGCCCGTGGTCTCGGCGCACATGCAGATGAGCTGCTTGGAGCCGATGCCGGCCGACCGGCACAGCGCCCGTACGGCGTCGGCGTCAGCAGTGGCGACGTCGGTCCCGACCGTGAACGGCTCGGCCAGGTGGTGCATCACGATCGCCTCGTCCGGGCAGATCTCCATGCAGTTCTGGGCGTTGTAGCAATCGGCTTCGGCGAGCTCGGCGATGCGCCGATGCGTACCAGCTTCGTCCGGGCGGCGGTCGCGCAGCGTCAGCGCGACGGTCGGGCAGACGTAGACGCACAGCGCGCAGCCCGTGCAGTTGCCGGCCAGGATCTCGGCCACCATCCGCACGACCTTCGTCATGGGCGGCCCCCGTGCACGACGACGTCGTGGTCCCGCCACAGCGCCCGGATCGGTTCGGCCACAGCTTCGGCGATCGCGCTCGGCGCCCGGCCGGCAGCCAGCGCCGCGATGAGTGCCGGCGCGGCGGCCCGCACCTCGCGGGTCGGACCGGGCAGCGCCACGACCACGACGTCGCCCGCGAGCACACCCGCAGCGACCCGCACGTGCGGCTTGACGTGGCGACCGTGTCCGACCTCGTACGTCGCGAGCACCGCCGTGGCGAGGTCGGGGACGAGCAGCTGCAGGGCCTCGATGGTGCGGTCCTTGTCCTCTGCGCCGACGCCGCCCGTCGTGACGATCACACCGAATCCGTCCTCGGCGAGGCGAGCGACCCGGCCGGCGATCGCCCGCTCGTCGTCATCGACGACCCCGCCGGGCGCGACCTCGTAGCCGGCCGCACCGAGTGCCTGGCTCAACACCTCGACGTTCGAGTCGTGGATGCGGCGATCGCCGACCTCCGCGCCGGTCGACACGACGGCCACCCGGCGGGCGACATAGGCCCGCACGTCGGCCTCCAGCTTCGACGCGGCCGCCAGGACCCCGGCGACCTGTTCGGCCGGTGCGCCGAGGATGCCGAGCACGCCTCGACTGTGGACCTCCGCATCGGGCGCGATGGTCACCCCGGGCACGCCCCCGAGCGCCGCCAGCAGCGCCGACCCGCGACCGACGACATCTTCGATCCGCACCCGGGCCGCGAGCACGTCGAGCACCACGTGGTCGTCGCGCACATCGGTGACGAACACCTCCCGCGCCGACAACCCGAGCGCTTCCGCAGCCGTCGCCGCCAGCTCGGGCAGCCGGACGTCGTCGAGCGTCACGCCGACCAGCCAGAGCTCGGTCTTGTCGAACAGGTCGAGGTCCGGCACTCCCCCCATCTCACCACGTTTTCGGCGCTCCGCCCGCACCGGGGTCGACCACGGCCGCACTACCCTCGGCGTCTCATCAGGACACGAGGAGCGCAGCAACGTCATGGGGCAACGGCCACTGGAAGGGATCAAGGTCGTCGAGGTGTCGATGTGGGCGTTCGTGCCCTCGGCCGGCGCGGTGTTGAGCGATTGGGGGGCGTCGGTCACGAAGGTCGAACCGAGGACCGGTGATCCGGTGCGTGGGCTCAACTACGCGGGGATCGCGCCGGGTCACGGCGGCTTCACGTTCATGTACGAGATCTTCAACCGGGGCAAGCGCAACGTCGCCATCGACCTCGGGGTCGAGGGCGCGGTCGACCTGGTGTACAAGATGGTCGAGGACGCCGACGTGTTCCTCGTCAGCCTGCTGCCGGCCGCCCGGCGCAAGCTCAAGATCGACGCCGACGACATCCGCGCCGTCAACCCGTCGATCATCTACGCCGTCGGCAGCGGGCAGGGGGCCCGCGGTGAGGACGCCGAGAAGGGCGGCTACGACTCCATCTCGTTCTGGGCCCGCAGCGGCATCGCCTCGGCCGTGACCCCGAACGACCTGCCGTACCCGTTGCAGATGCCGGGCGGCGCGTTCGGCGACGGCATGAGCGGCGCCATCTTCGCTGGAGGCATCGCCGCCGCGCTGGTCCAGAAGGCCCGCACCGGGGAGGGGTGCGTCGTCGACAGCGCGCTGCTGGCGTCGGCGATGTGGGCGCTGCAGCCGGGCATCGTCGGTTCGCGGATCCTCGGTGTCCCCGAGCTGCCGAAGATGAGCCGCAACCTGATCCCGAACCCGCTCGTCAACACCTACCGCACATCAGACGACCGCTACGTCGCGCTGTGCATGCTGCAGGGCCAGCGATATTGGCCGGGGTTCTGCGAGGCCGTCGGTCGTCCCGACCTCATCACCGATCCCGACTACGCGGACGACGCCAGCCGAGGCACGAACATCGACGCCTGCATCGCCACGCTCGACGAGATCTTCGCCACGCGACCGCTGGACGAGTGGGTCGACGTCCTGGCCTCGCAGCCCGGGCAGTGGGACATCGTGCAGAAGGCCGGTGAGCTGCCCGACGACCGCCAGGCGATCGCCAACGGGTACACGCAGGACGTCGACTACGGCGACGGGCGCAGCCTCACGATGGTCAGCACGCCGGTCCAGTTCGACAAGGCGCCGTCGCCGATCGGCCCGGCGCCCGAGCTGGGTGCCGACACCGACGAGGTCATGGCCGAGCTCGGCCTCGACGAGGACGAGATCCTCGACCTCAAGGTCCGCGGCATCCTGCTGTAGCCGTCGGGTCGGCGGTCAGTCGGACGCGTCTGAAAGCGTCCACAGGTCGCGAGGGAGGCCGAGGACGTTCTCGGCGATCTTGTTCCTGTGGATCTCGCTCGTGCCGCCGCCGATCGTGGCGGCGCGCGCACCGAGGTAGCCGTACAGCCACTTGCCCCGGTCGACCGCACCCTCAGCGTGACGGTCGAGCAGGCCTCGTGGCCCGGCGATGTCGAGCGCCAGTTCGAACAGCGCCTTCTCCGACTCCTGGCCATAGATCTTCATGATCGAGCCCTCGGGCCCCGGGTTGCCGCCGGTGACGACCTTGCCGACGTTGCGCATGCCGTTCACGAGCATGAGCTGCGACGCCGCCCAGGCCCGGCCGATCGCGGCCTGCACGCCGGGCTCGGTCCCGCGTGGTCGACCGTCGACGCCGCGAACCCGGCTGGCCAGGTCGACGATGTCGGCGAGCGAGTTCGAGTACCGCACCTGCGCACCGATGAACAGGGTCGAGTGCTCGTGGGACAGCGTCGTGCGGTTGACGTTCCACCCGTCGTTCACTCGTCCGATGATGTTGCCGGTCGGGACGACGACGTCCTCGAAGAACACCTCGTTGAACTCCGACGACCCGGTGATCTGGCGGATCGGGCGGATCTCGATGCCCGGGCTGTCGAGCGGGATGGCGACGACGCTGATGCCCTTGTGCTTGGGCGCCTCGGGATCGGTGCGCACGAGCGTGTAGATCCAGTTGCAGAAGTGGGCGCCCGACGTCCAGATCTTCTGGCCGGTGACGACGATCGTCTCGCCGTCGATGACGCCACGCGTGCGCAGCGACGCCAGGTCGGACCCGGCGTCGGGCTCGGAGAACCCTCCGGCCCACAGGTCCTGGCCGTAGCGGATGCGCTCGAGGAACCGTTCCTGCTGCCCGTTGGTGCCGTGGCGGATCAGCGTCGGGCCGACGATCGTGAGGCCGCGGTGGCCGAGCATCGCCGGGATCTTCCTGGCCGCCAACTCGGCGTTGTAGATGATCTGCTGGGCGACGGTGGCGTTGCGCCCGCCGTAGGCCTCGGGCCAGTGGATGCCCACCCACCGGCCGTCGGCCAGCGTGCCTTGCAGGTCCCGCAGGGCTTCGCGCCGTTCCGCCGGCGTGACGGGGAGCCGAGGTGGCGTGCCCCAACGCGGCGCGACGTGCTCGTCGAGGAACGTACGCAGCTCGTCGTGGAACTCCTCGTCGTCGGCGGCGTCAATGAGGGCCTGGAGGTTGTTCATGGCGTGCCTCCGACCTGCTCGAGCGCGGGAGCGAGCACCGCAGCGCCGAGCGCGGTGAAGTGATGATCAGGATCGCCGAGGGCCAACTGGGCCGACTTGGCGCGGCGCAGCAGCAGGTGCAGGTCGTACTCCCACGTGAAGCCGATGCCGCCGTGGGACTGGATGGCGTCGTGGAGGAGGCGGACCGCGTTCTCGGTCGCCACGGCCTTCGCCATCCGGGCGGCCATCTCCCGGTCGGCGCGCTGCTCGTCGAGTGCCCACGCTGCGTTGTACGTCGCGCTGCGGGCGTTCTCCAGGAGCACGAGCCCGTCGGCGGTGCGGTGCTTGATCGCCTGGAAGCGCCCGATGGGCTGCCCGAACGCGTGGCGGGTGGTGGCGTACTCGACCGTGATGTCGAGGCCCCGGCCGGCCGCGCCCGTCGCCTGCGCGGCGAGCAGGACCCACGCCCGCTGCACGAGGTCGTCGAGCGTGGCCGTCGATGTCGTGCCGAGGTGGCGCACGTCGGCGCCGGCGGCGGTCACCGCGCCCAGGCGCTGCGTCGGATCGAGTGACGGCTGATCGACCACGGTCATCCCTGGTGCGTCGCGCGGGGCCAGGAACCACTCGACCGCCTCGCCCACGACGGGGATGACGAAGGCGTCGGCGGCCGCGCCGTCGAGGAGGTCGTCGGCGGTGCCGGTCAGCCGCCAGTCCGCGCCATCGCGGCTGACCGCGAACCCGGTTCCGAAGCCGCTCGACGCCGACACCGCGCCGATGACGTAGCCGCCAGCAGTCAGCGCGTTGGCCACGGTCAGGGCCTCGGGCGACTGGGGCGCGGCCAGCGCGTCGAGCACACCGGTGGTGATCCCGAGCCCGACGACGGGCACCATCGCCGCGGCCCGGCCGACCTGTTCGGCCACCAGCACCTCGTCGACGAACGTGCCCCCGCCGCCCAGCGGTTCGTCCAGCGCCAGCCCGACGAGCCCGAGCTCGGCCAAGCGCGTCAGCAGCTCCGGGTCACGGCTCGGACCCTTGTCGTACGCACGGCGGGCATCGCCGTGCTTGTCCAGGATGTCGGCGACGAGCGCCGAGAGCTGCACCTGCTCCTCGGTGATGCGGAACGTCATGCGTCGGCGATGCTAGATCCGGATCGGCTGGCCACCGACGGTCGGGCCGCCACCGGCGATCCACGTCACCGGCAGCTCGTCTCGTCGCGCCGACCACGTCGATGCGATCGTGGTGACCGACGCCGCGCTCACCGCGGTGCGCACAGACGAGGAACGGGGCAACGCGTGGCAGATGTCGAGAGCGGCGAACGGACCAAGGACCACCTGGCGCAGTACCGCGAGGATCCGGACAAGGGCCACGACTGGAACCCGTACGGCAAGGTCGTCCCGGCCCTGCTGCTCGTGGCCACGGGCCGCACCACGGGCAAGTTGCGGACCCGGCCGCTGATCTATGGGCGCGACGGCGACAGCTACGTGATCGTCGCGTCGAAGGGCGGCGCGCCCGAGCCCCCCGGCTGGTACAAGAACATCACCGCCAACCCGGACTGCGAGATCCAGGTCCGCCACGACGTCATCCCGGTGCGGGCGCGTACCGCCGAGGGCGCCGAGCGGGACCGCCTCTGGACGATGATGGCCGCGATCCTCCCCCAGTACGACGAGTACCAGTCGCGCACCGACCGTCCGATCCAAGTCGTCGTGCTCGACCCGCGCTGACCGGTTTTGGTCCGGATATTGGTCGGCGGGTTCTACTGGTCATCGCAACACCTTCGTGATGGAGGTGTGTGATGAGGGGTCGTCCGAGGTTGCCGGGAGAGGTGCGGCGCCGGTTCTGGATGGAGGTTCGGGCTGGTG
>JBEVOM010000223.1:0-9750 GCA_040507575.1 Ilumatobacteraceae bacterium | reverse complement strand
CGAGGCCCCGCGGGTCGAACGCGGCCCGGAGGGCACCCTGGGCGGCCAAGTCGACCGGCGCGAACATCAGCGGCATCAGGTCACGCTTCTCGAGACCGATGCCGTGCTCCCCGCTGAGGACCCCGCCGGCCGCGACCGACGCCCGCACGATCTCCTCCCCCGCCGCGTGCACGCGTTCGTGGATGCCCGGCTCGCGTCCGTCGTACACCAGGAGCGGATGCAGGTTGCCGTCCCCGGCGTGGAACACGTTGAGCACCAGGAGGTCGTACTTCGCAGTGATCTCGTAGACCTTGGCCAGCACCGTCGGGAGCTGGGCCCGCGGCACCACTGTGTCGTGCAGGTAGTAGTTCGGCTTGATGCGGGCGATCGCGCCGAACGCCGACTTGCGCCCCTTCCACAGCAGGGCCCGCTCGGCGTCGTCGGCGGCGACCCGCACCGCGCGCACGGCGTGGTCACCGGCGATCCGGGTGATCGCGGCGGCGTCCCGCTCGACGGCGTGCGGCAGGCCGACCACCTCGACGAGCAGCGCGGCCGCCGAGTCGACCGGCAGGCCGGCGTGGATGTACGCCTCGACGGCCTGCAAGCACAACTGGTCCATCATCTCCATCGCCGCCGGGACGATGCCGGCGGCGATCACCGCGCTCACGGTCGACGCACCGTCCTCGACTGACGCGAAGTCCATCAGCATCGTCGACACCGCCGGCGGGTCCGGTGTCAGCCGCACCAGCACGCGGGTCGTGACCCCGAACATGCCCTCGCTCCCGACGAACACGCCGCGCAGGTCGAGCCCGCGCGGCTCGGGGTCGTCGCCCCCGAGCATCGCGACGGAGCCGTCGGGCAGGACGACCTCCAGGGCGAGGATGTGCGCGTTCGTCACGCCGTCGGCCAAGCAGTGCGGCCCGCCGGCGTTGTTGGCGACGTTGCCGCCGATCGAACACGTCTGCTGACTGCTCGGGTCGGGGGCGAAGTGCAACCCGTGCACGACGACGGCGCGGGTCAGATCGAGGTTGAGGACGCCGGGCTCGACCCAGGCTCGCCGGGCGGGCGCGTCGACGGACAGGATGCGGTTCATCTTGGTCGTCGTGATGACGACCGCACCCTCGGGCGGCACCGCGCCACCGGCGAGGCCGGTGCCGGAACCGCGGGCCACGAACGGCACGCCGTGGCGGACCGCGATCTCGACGCACGCCTTGACGTCGTCGGTGGACGTCGGGAAGCACACCGCACGTGCGCGCCCCTCCATCCCCGACGCGTCGTGGCGGTACAGCGACAGCTCGGTCGCCCCGTCACGGACGTGGTCGGCGCCTATCGCCCGGCGGAGGTCCTCGACGAGTGCGTTCACGACGTCGCCCGACACCGGGCACGCTCGCTCACGGTCACGTCGTGTTCGCTCGCATCGGTCGGGCCCTGCGGCGCGATCGGTCGGGCACGCTCGCTCACGGTGGACGGTGGGCGTCGGGTCGGCGCATCAGGATGACCCGCCCGGACTCGACCGGCTCGCCGTCGACGAGCAGCTCGTCGCCGGGGTGGAGGTGGTCCTCGATCCGCACGAGACGTCCATCGCGCTCAGCTCTCAGCTCGCGCTCGCGGACCTGCGCCGCGCTGCGGCCCTCGCGGACGGCATCGGCGACCCGCTGGCCGGAGCGCCTGACCGTCCCGACCGCGCCCTTGGCCACGTTGGCCGGGGCCAGACGCTTGGCCGTCGCCGTCACCTTCCGCTTGGCGTAGCCAGCTCCCGCCGCTCCGGCGGCGACGCCACCGACGAACCAGACCGCCCGGCGCATCATGCGCCCCGCCGCAGGCGCTTGACCGCGCGCGACGTCCCGGTGGCCAGTCCGGCCGCCTTGATCATCGGCACCGAGAGCGTCGTGCGGGCCACGCGGTTGGTACGGGCCACCGTGGCTCCGATCGCTTCGGCCGACCCGAGCACCCTGTCGAAGCGTTCCAGGTCGGCGCGCGCGGCGTCGATCGTCGACCGAGCATCGTCGGTCGACGTGCGCAGCTCGCTCAGCAGCGGGGCGGTCTCGGTGCGCAGCTCCGCGACCTCGGCCCGCAGCGACCCGAGCGTGTCGCGCACCCTGACCAACGTCACCGCGAGGGCGGCGAACGCGAGGACGCACAGCACGGCGCCGATGACGAGCAGCAGCTCACCGGTCGTCATCGCGCCTCGCCGTCCGCGGCGGTGCGCTCCGTGTGACGTGCGCTCATGCGGTCGGCAACCTCCTGTTCGTGGCCATGACGGCTGGGGCGGTACCAGGTGCGGCCTTGCAGGGCATCGGGCAGGTGCTGCTGGTCGATCCAGGCGCCGAGTTCATCGTGGTCGTGCTCGTGAGGGTACTCGTACCCCGTCCCGTGACCGAGCACCTTCGCGCCCTGGTAGTGGCTGTCACGCAGGTGCGCGGGCACCTCGCCGAGCGAGCCGGCGGCGACGTCGGCACGAGCCTGCCAGATGGCGAGCGCGCTGCGGTTGCTCTTCGGCGCCGTCGCGAGGTGGATGACAGCCTGGGCCAGGTTCAACTGGGCCTCCGGCAGGCCGACGAGCTCCAACGCGTGCGCAGCCGAGGTGGCGACGACGAGTGCCTGTGGGTCGGCCATGCCGATGTCCTCGCTGGCGAAGATGACCATCCGCCGGACCACGAACCGCGGATCCTCTCCAGCTTCCAGCATTCGGGCCAGCCAGTAGATGGCGGCGTCGGGGTCCGAGCCGCGCATCGACTTGATGAACGCGCTGACGACGTCGTAGTGGTCGTCGCGTCCGTAGCGCACGGCGCTGGTACCGAGCGCCGCTTCCGCGTGGACCAGCTCGACGACACCGGGATCGGCCAGCGCGGCCGCCACCTCGAGCGAGGTCAGGACCTGTCGCCCGTCACCGCCGCTGCGCTCGACGAGCAGGTCGACGGCTTCCGGCGTCGCCGCCGCCCCCAGCGCCTCGAGGCCCCGCGCCACGAGCACGGCCAGGTCGGCCGGTTCGAGGGGTTGCAGGCGGAACAGCGTCGAGCGGCTGCGCAGCGGCGGGTTGACCTCGAAGAACGGGTTCTCGGTCGTCGCCCCGATCAACACGAGCGTGCCGTCCTCGACCGCCGGCAGCAGCGCGTCCTGCTGCGACTTGGTGAAGCGATGGATCTCGTCGAGGAACAGGATCGTTCCCTGGTCGCGCTCGCCCAGCCGCTGGCGGGCCCGCTCGATGACCTCGCGCACGTCCTTCACGCCGGCCGTCACCGCGGACAGCTGCTCGAACGCCCGGGACGTCGTGCCGGCCACGGCGAGCGCAAGCGTCGTCTTGCCCGTGCCCGGCGGCCCCCACAGCAACACCGACGAGAGACGGTCCTGCTCGACGAGCCGCCGCAGCGGGCGACCCGGACCCAGGAGCTGGTCCTGGCCGACCACCTCGTCGATCGTCCGCGGCCGCAGCCGGGCGGCCAGCGGAGCCTGACGCCGCAACCGGTCCTCGGCCGCCGCGCTGAACAGGTCCCCGCTCACACCGGGCGCCCGTTCACGACAGCACGCGGGTGTACCCCGGCCGCCGGAACGCCACGACGTTGTCGATCAGCCACGCCGGGTCGACCCACTGCCAGGCCGAGAACTCGCGTCCGTCGGGTGTCGGCTCGACGGACTCGTCGCGCACGTCGAACATGAACCAGCGATGCACCTGGCCGAGGCGGTTCCCACCGCCGACGACCGCGCCCGGCCACTCGTAGAGCACCCAGTCCGGGTGCTCGGCGACAAGCTCGACGTCGGCGGTGCTCAGTCCTGTCTCCTCCTCCAGCTCCCGCCACGCTGCGTCGACCGGGACCTCCCCCTTCTCCAGCCCGCCCTGCGGCAGCTGCCACTCGCCAGGGTTGTCGACCCGTTCGAACGCCAGCACCTGACCGTCGGCCCGGCGCACCACGGCGACGACCCCGGCTCGGAAGTGACGGCTGCCCACCCGCGACACGCTAGGTGCGCCGTCGCCCGATCGCAGTCAGCGGACGGCTCATCGGGGCCGTGCCCGGCCCATGCCGGCCTCATGCGGCGCGTCGGCGGTCACATCGTCGCCACATGCGCGCTCCATGGCCCCTCCGCCACCGTGCGTCTCATGGACATCAGCGTCACCTTCCCCGACCCGCTCCGTGTGGCCGAGGGCACCTACCTCATCCGTCCTCTCGCTCAGGCGCCCGGCGCGCCCGTCGCCATGCACATCAACTCGATGCTCATCCAGGGTCCTGAGCCGGTGATCGTCGACACCGGCGCCGCGCTGTTCCGCGAGCAGTGGGTCGAGCAGGTCTTCTCGTTGGTCGACCCACAGGACGTCCGCTGGATCTTCCTGTCCCACGACGACGGCGATCACACCGGGAACCTCGAGCTGACGCTCGAGATGTGCCCGAACGCCACGCTCGTGACGAGCTGGTTCGCGACCGAGCGGATGAGCGGCGACGTCGTGCTCCCGCTGCACCGCCAGCGTTGGGTCGGCGACGGCGAGTCGTTCGAGCTGCCCGACCGGACGCTGGTCGCCGTGCGCCCACCGACGTTCGACTCCCCGACCACCCGCGGCCTCTACGACTCGTCGACCGGCGTGTACTGGACGAGCGACGCCTTCGGCACGCCCGTGCTCGGCCTCATCGACCACATCGACGAGATGCCGCAGGCCATGCTGGAGGAGACCGCGATGGCGTTCTCCTCGATGCTCAGCCCGTGGCACGAGGTGGTCGACGCCACGAAGTTCGGCCGTTGGGTCGACCGGGTCGCCGCGCTGCACCCGACCGTCATGGTCGGCGCCCATGGCCCGATGCTGTCGGGCGCTTCGATCGGTCTGGCCTTCGAGCGGATGCGCCACCTCCCCGGTGCGCCGGTCGCCGCGATGCCCGACCAGAACGTCCTCGAGCAGCTGATCGCGATGTTCGATCAGCAGCCGGCGGCGACCCTGCAGACCGTCTGAGCCGTCTTCGTCGCCTCGCTCCCACCCCGTAGTGTTCGAGGGGTGACGGGAGCGAGGCGGCGTTGACCCAGGGGCGGACGGCGAACCTGGACATCCGGATGCTCGGACCCGTGACGGCCGAGCGCGACGGCGAGGCCGTGTCGCTCGGCGGGCCGCGCCAGCGCGCCGTGCTGGCCCGGCTGGCCCTCGTCAGCGGACAGGTCGTGACGGTCGACCGCCTCGTCGACGACGTGTGGGCCGGCGACCCGCCGGTGACCGCGGTGAACACGCTGCAGAGCTATGTGTCGCTACTGCGACGCGCGCTCGGCGACGCCCAGCTGCTGCGCCGGGAAGGGCCGGGATACGTCCTGGTGATCGAGCGCGGCGTGCTCGACGCGGCGCGGTTCGAGGACCGTGTCGCCGACGCCCGGGCCAGCCTGGCCACCGATCCGCAGACCGCGCTCACCCACCTCGAGGCCGGTCTCGCCGAGTGGCACGGGCCGGTGCTGGCCGACGTGGCCGACGAGGAGTGGGCCCGCCCGGCCGCCGTCCGTTGGGACGAGCTGCGGCTCGAGGCGCTCGAGGCCCGTTTCGACGCGCTGCTGGCGCTGGGCCGTCACGGTGAAGCCGTCGGCGAGCTGGAGCGGACCGTGGACGAGTACCCGCTCCGTGAAGCGTTCGCCCGCCGGCTCATGGTCGCGCTCTACCGCAGCGGCCGCCAGGCCGACGCGCTCCGGGTGTTCTCGAAGACCCGGAGCGTCCTGGCCGACGAGCTCGGACTCGACCCGACGCCGGAGCTCGCCGACCTGCAGACGGCGATCCTCAATCACGACCCCGAGCTCGCCGCGCCCGCATCGACGATCCCCAACCTCGCCCCACGACCCGACGACGTCCGCGGCTTCGCGACCATCCCGGCGGCCGGAGCGGGGCAACCGGCGCCGACGGGGCCACAGGCGTCTCCCGTCGCCATGCCCGGGCCCGCCGCCCGCGCCGCCACCGGCACGTTCGTGGGGCGCGAGAAGCAGCTCGAGGTGCTCCGGGCCCGCTGGACGTCGAGCACGGCAGGTGACAGCCATCTGACGTTGCTGGTCGGCGAGGCCGGTGCCGGCAAGTCGCGCTTGGCCGCCCGCTTCGCGACCGAGGTGCACGACGACGGCGCCATCGTGCTGTGGGGACGGGCGACGGCGGAGGCCATCGTGCCCTACGAGCCGATGGTCGAGGCCGTGAGGACGGTCCTGCGGACGGTGTCGCCGGAGGCCCGCCGGCGCATCGCCGCCGAGCGGGGCATCCTCCAGCTGCTGCTGCCGGAGCTCGAGCAGCTGGTGCCCGAGGCCCGCTTCGAGCGACCCGACCCGAGCGTCGAGCGCTACCTGCTGTTCGAGACCGTCGCCGAGCTGCTGCGCGCCGAGTCGTCACGCCACCCGATGCTGATCGTGCTCGACGACCTGCACTGGGCCGACGCGCCGTCGCTGAAGATGATCGAACACGTGCTGCGTCACGAGCTGCCCGGTCAGGTGATGGTGCTGGCGACGGTCCGGTTCCCGGCCGATGACCCGACGCCCGAGCTCGACCGCGTCGTCGCCGGCCTGTCCCGTGACGGCCTGCTGACCCGGCTCCCGGTCGACGGGCTGGCCGAGGGCAGCGTCGCCGAGCTGCTGCGGGCCAGTGGTCGCGACGAGGCGTCGGCCGGCGAGTTGCGCACGGCGACCGGCGGCAACGCGTTCTTCTTGACCGAGCTGATCCGCCACACCAACGGCGAGATCGGCGTCGACCTCCCGGAGTCCATCCGGGCCATGATCGGACTTCGCCTCGACCGCCTCGACCCGGTCGTCGTGCAGGTGCTCAACCTGGCCGCCGTCGCCGGACCGGCGGCGACGCTTCCCGTTCTCGGTGCCGCGAGCGGGCTCGACGGTGACCAGCTGCTCGACGCCACCGATGTGGCCGTGGCCGCCGGCCTGCTCGTCGAGGACGGCGCCGGCCGCATCGGCATGCCCCACGCCCTCATCGGTCAGGCCATCCGGGCCCGGCTCGGGCGGACCCGCCGGCTCGACCTCCATCGCCGCGTTGCCAACGCGATCGCCCAGGCCAGCGAACGCCAGTCCTCGCCGGCGATGCTCGCCCACCACCTCCTGGAGGCCGGCTCGCTGGTCGATCGGGAGGCCCGCGTGTCCGCCGGCCTGGTCGCCGCCCGGCACTCGCTCGACATCGGCGCCTACGAGGACGCGGGCGCGTGGCTGGACCGGGTCGAGGCCCTGATCACCGATCAGATCGAGCCGCGCGAGCGAGCCGAGGTGGCGTTGCTGCGCTGCCACACCGAAGTGGCGCTCGGCGATCGGACCGCGGCCATCGCGGCCGCCCGACAGGCGGCCGAGTGGGGACGGCTGACCGGTGACGCCATGTTGCTGGCCCGGGCCGCCGAGGGCTGGATGATGTCGCTGTCGGGCGTCGGCTTCGACATCGGACGTCCACCCGACGCCGAGCTCGTCGATCTCATGGAGCAGGCGATCGCCACGCTCGGCCCCCAGGACCGCCGCTACCAGGTCCGGATCCGCAGCATGTTGGCGTCGGTCCTCGTGCCCGATCCCGATTCGTCGCGCCGGCTCGAGCTCGCCGCGGAGGCACTCGACATCGCCATCGCGGACGGCGACCCGGAGATGCGGGCGTCGGCGCTGCTCGCCCGCCGCCTGGCCCTCTGGCAACTCGACAACCTCGAGGAGCGAACCGAAGCCGTCCTCGCGGCAGTCACCGATGCCCACCGGTCAGGCAACGTGCAGCTCGAGCTGACAGCCATGCTGTTCGCCCTCACCGACCTGCTCGAGCTCGGCCGCCTCGACGAGCACATGGCGATGCTCGCCGATTTCAAACGGCGGGCCGGCGCGCTGCACATCGCGCTGTTCGAGGTGTACGCGACGTTCATGGAGGCGTCCCATGCCCTCTCGGCGGGCGAGTACCACCGGGCCGAACGACTTGCCGAGGCGGCGCTCGCCGCCGGCATCCGGTCGCATGGCGTCAACGCCGAGGTGTCCTACGCCGGGATCTGGTACCGGCTGGCCCTCGACCTCGGCCGGCTGCCGTCGACCATCCCGGAGACGGAGCGGATGTTGACCGTGTCACCGCGTCTGCGGATGTGGCAGATCGCGCTGGTCAGGGCGCTCGTCGCGGCGCAGCGCTTCGACGACGCCAAGGCAGTGCTGGCCGACCTCGTCGGCCCCGACGGCGTGCACATGCGGGACAACCAGATGTTCCTGCCCTCCACCTGCACGCTCGCCGAGGTCGCGCTGGCGGTCGGTGACCGGGAGCGGGCCCAGGTCGTGCGCGATGCCTTGGAGCCGTATGCGACACGCATGGCCGTCAGCGGCCTCGCCGGCATCGCCATCGGGCCGGTCAGCGGCTACATCGGTCTCGCCGCCCATGCGACGGGGGACCTCGATGGGGCCGAGCGCCTGCTGCGCGACTCGATCGCCGTCAGCGCGCGGTTCGGCATGCGGGCCCACGAGGCACGGTTCCGCCACGCGCTGGCCGCCGTCGTTCGCCAGCGCGCCGCCAACGGCGATGCGGCGACGGCCGACGAGGAGGATCACCTGGCGGCGGCGATCGCCGCCGACATCGGCCTCGTCTTCGAACGGTAGGGGCGCGCCCGCTCAGCGGCCGAGCGCTCGCAACCGCTCGCCGACATCGACG
Organism: Ilumatobacteraceae bacterium; assembly: GCA_040507575.1. GTDB lineage: Bacteria > Actinomycetota > Acidimicrobiia > Acidimicrobiales > Ilumatobacteraceae > JALZMG01. Next base: position 1,175 of record JBEVOM010000223.1, on the reverse strand, counting down.
AAGTCGCGGTCGTGGGCGGCGACCAGCTCGAACCAGCGAGCAGCTTCGAGTGGCTCACCCGCACGGTCGTTGAGGTCGCCCAGGACGTACCACTGCCGCAGGTGGTGGTCGCGTACCCGCTTCGGTGCCGGTGAGGCCTTGCCCATCGTGCGGAGGGCACCCTTCAGGTCGCCCTGGTCGGCGAGTGCCCCAGCGGCGACGATGCGCCCCTCGGCCAGCACCTCGGCACCCGGGGACGCGGCGCGGATCTCGCCCCACACGTCCTCGACGTCGGCGAAGCGCCGTTGGGCGCGGTAGACGTCGGCCAGCACCGGCAGCAGCTCCATGTTCGGTGCCAGCTGCTGGGCAACCTCGAGCTCCTGCGCCGCTTGCTTCCAACGCCCCAAGCGATAGTTGGCCAGTCCGATCACCTCATGGATGGCGGCCACACCGGGCAGCTCGCGCAGCAGCGACGTGCCGAGTCGCCGGGCCTCGTCGAACCGTTCGCGTTCGAACGCCTCCTGGGCGTGACCCAACCGCTCGGTCAGCACAGCAGCCCGTTTGGCGTCCCGCGCCGCGCCGGCGATGACCGCCGACGTGCTCGGATCGACGTGCCGGGCTCGGCGGCTGGACCGGACCGGCGCGGCCGCCGCCCGGGTGGCCGCCCCCGACGCCTCGGCGCGCAGCGCACCCTCGTCGATCCACTGCTCGGTGGTGCGGGCCTCGATCTTCGCCCGTTCGTGGTCGGGGTCGGCCTCGGGGCGCAGCACCCGGCGGGCGTTCACCTCCTTGGCCCGCTTCTCGGCATCCGTCAGCTGCGGGACGGGCCGCCTCGGGGCCGGGCGACGACCACCCGACGACGGCCGACCACCCGAAGGGGGCCGACCCGACGACGGCCGACCCGACGACGGCCGACCACCCGAAGGGGGCCGGCCAGCACCGTCTCGCGAGCCACCCGGCCGCGGCGGCCCACTGCGCGATCCTCCGGGGCGCGGACCCTCGCCACGGGTCCCGGACGGGCGACCGCTCGGCGGGCGTCCGCCGGCGGGACGTGCGCCGGCCGGTCGGCCCGCCGCCGAACCGGCGCTCGACCCGCCTCCACGACGCGGGGGACGGGGGGCGCGATCGGCGGACATGGTCGTTGATGCTAGGAGCGCGCCCGGGCTATGGGCGGGGTTCGACGTAACGTTTAACGT
>JBEVOM010000173.1:0-18054 GCA_040507575.1 Ilumatobacteraceae bacterium | reverse complement strand
GCCTGGAGCCGAGCTGTCAGCGGGCTGGGCGGCCGACGTGGACCTGCCGCAGGTCGTCAAGGATCCGCCCGACCACAACGAGGCCAACTGGCTCTACGGCTACGACCCGGCGACCTCGACGGGCGCATACCTGTACCTGGCCGCCGAGCGTGACGACGCCCAGCTGCGCCGCGAGAGCGTCTTCGTCTACCTGCCCGACGGGTCGGTCCTCGCCGGCAGCGGCGCCGGACGGGGGACCCGCACCGGCGTGGCCGCCGGCGATCACCTCGAGTTCGAGTGCGTCGAGCCGTGGCGGCGCTGGATCGGCCGCTACCGCGCATCGATGCAACGCCTCGTCGGCGACGAACTGGTCCTCGGTCCGCCGGCGACGCGACCCGAGGTCGTCGCGTCCGTCGAGGTCGCGGTGGAGTCGGTGTCGCCGGTCTGGGACACCGAGGGTGCCTGGGGCGAGCAGCCGCCGTCGTTGCGGTACCACCAGTTCTACGCGGCGACGGGCCGCATCGACGTCGAGGGCGAGGTCCACGAGTTCGGTGGCGTCGGGTTCCGGAGCCACTCCCGCCGACGTCGCGACAACATGGCCGGCTACACCGGCCACGCCATCCTGAACGGGTTCTTCCCGGGGAGCGGGCGTGGCTTCGGGCTCCTGCGTTACCGGGCGACGGCCGACCTCCCCGAGCGCGGCCGGGGTTTCGTGTACGTCGACGGGCGCATGCACGACGCCGACGTCGTCGACTGGCCGCACCTCACCGAGGCCCGGTCGAGTGGCGAGCGCGTGCGCGTCGAGCTCGTGACCGACGACGGCATGTCGGTCGTGGTCACCGGCGAGACGGCCGTTGCCCCGTTCGTGACCGCCGGCGCCGGCGGTCGGCGCCTCGGCGTACACGACGACGACGGTGCCGCGTTCACGCTGTCGCCGGCGATCTGCCGGTGGGAGTGGGACGGCGAGGTCACGTACGGTGCGCTCGAACGCTCGGCCGTTCCCCGATCCTTGACCCCCCTGAAGGGATGACGATCCAGTGCTGACCAACCTCGATCGGCTCGAGGCCGAGAGCATCCACATCTTCCGCGAGGCGGTCTCGGAGAGCGAGCGGCCGGTGATGATGTACTCGATCGGCAAGGACAGCTCGGTGATGCTGCACCTCGCCCTCAAGGCGTTCGCGCCCTCGAAGCCGCCGTTCCCGCTGCTCCACGTCGACACGACGTGGAAGTTCCGGGCCATGTACGAGTTCCGCGACCGCACGGTCGCCGAGCACGGCCTCGAGCTGCTCGTCCACCAGAACCCGGAGTGCATCGAACTGGGCATCAACCCGTTCGACCACGGGTCGTCGGTGCACACGGACATGTGGAAGACCGAGGGCCTCAAGCAGGCGCTCGACACGTACCGCTTCGACCTCGCGTTCGGCGGGGCGCGCCGCGACGAGGAGCGGTCGCGGGCCAAGGAGCGGGTCTTCTCGATCCGCTCGGCGCAGCATCGGTGGGACCCCAAAGCCCAGCGGCCGGAGCTCTGGCGGCTCTACAACGCCAAGAAGGGCGTCGGCGAGAGCGTGCGGGCGTTCCCGCTGTCGAACTGGACCGAGCTCGACATCTGGCACTACATCCGTCGCGAGCGGATCCCGATCGTGCCGCTGTACCTCGCCGCCGAGCGGCCCGTCGTCGACCGCGACGGCATGCTGATCCTCGTCGACGACGACCGCCTCCCGCTGGCTGACGGCGAGGTGCCGCAGCTGCGCAAGGTGCGGTTCCGCACGCTCGGTTGCTACCCGTTGACCGGGGCCGTGGAGAGCACCGCCGACTCGATCGACGCGATCGTCGCCGAGATCCTGCTGGCCACCTCGTCGGAGCGCCAGGGCCGGGCCATCGACCACGACTCGTCGGGCTCGATGGAGAAGAAGAAGCAGGAGGGCTACTTCTGATGTCCGCCACCACGGCCGCCACCGACGTCGAGGCCTACCTCGACGCGCACGAGCGCAAGACGCTCCTGCGGTTCATCACGTGCGGCAGCGTCGACGATGGCAAGAGCACGTTGATCGGCCGTCTGCTCTACGAGTCCAAGCTCGTCTTCGAAGACCACATGGCCGCGCTCGAAGCCGATTCGCGGGTCCACGGCACACAGGGCGAGGAGCTCGACCTCGCGCTCCTCGTCGACGGCCTCGCGGCCGAGCGCGAGCAGGGCATCACGATCGATGTCGCCTATCGCTTCTTCACGACCGAGCGCCGCACGTTCATCGTCGCCGACACGCCCGGTCACGAGCAGTACACCCGCAACATGGTCACCGGCGCGTCGACGGCCGACATGGCCGTCATCCTCGTCGACGCCCGCAAGGGTGTGCTGACCCAGACGAAGCGGCACAGCTTCCTGGTGTCGCTGCTCGGCATCCGCGACGTCGTCCTCGCCGTCAACAAGCTCGACCTCGTCGGCTACGACCGCGCGGTGTTCGACTCGATCGAGCGCGAGTACCGCGAGTTCGCGACCGGCCTCGGCGTCACGTCGATCACGGCGATCCCGCTCTCCGCGCTGGCCGGCGACAACATCGTGGCGCTGTCACCGAACACTCCCTGGTACGTGGGCCCGACGCTGCTCGACCACCTCGAGACGGTCGTCGTCGACGACGGCGCGGTCGACCGTCCGTTCCGCATGCCGGTGCAATGGGTGAACCGCCCCGACCTCGACTTCCGCGGCTACTCCGGCACGGTCGTCGGCGGCGTCGTGCGGCCGGGTGACGAGGTGCAGGTCCTGCCCATCGGGTCGACGGCCCGGGTCCAGCGGATCGTCTCGTTCGACGGCGATCTCGACCAGGCAGAGCCCGGTCAGGCGGTGACGCTGACGCTGGACGTCGACGTCGACGTGAGTCGCGGGGACCTGTTGTCCTCCGCGCTCGAGCCGGCCGGCGTCGCCGACCAGTTCGAGGCGCACATCGTGTGGATGAGCGACACCCCGCTCCTGCCCGGTCGGCCCTACGGCATCAAGATGGGCGCCCGGTCGGCGGTCACCACGGTGACGAACATCAAGCACCGCATCAACGTCAACACGCTGGAACGGTCAGCGGCGACGAAGCTGGTTGTGAACGAGATCGGGGTGTGCACGATCAGCGTCGACCGGCCACTCCCGTTCGATGCGTACGCCGACAACCGCGACACGGGCGGCTTCTTGATCATCGATCGGCTGACGAACGTCACGGTCGGCGTCGGCCTCGTCGACTTCGCGCTGCGCCGCTCGGAGAACGTCCACTGGCAGTCCGTCGACGTGGACAAGCCGGCCCATGCCGTGCTCAAGGGTCACCAGCCGTGCGTGGTGTGGTTCACCGGCTTGTCCGGTGCCGGCAAGTCCACGACGGCGAACGCGGTCGAACGTCAGCTGCACGCGCTGGGGTGCCACACGATCCTGCTCGACGGCGACAACGTCCGTCACGGCCTCAACCGCGACCTCGGTTTCACCGAAGCCGATCGCGTCGAGAACATCCGTCGCGTTGCCGAGGTTGCGAAGCTGATGGTCGACGCCGGGCTCATCGTGCTCGTGTCGTTCATCTCGCCGTTCCGTTCGGAGCGGCGCATCGCCCGCGACCTCGTGGCGCCGGGCGAGTTCTGCGAGGTGTTCGTGGACACGCCGCTGGCGGTCGCCGAGGAGCGCGACGTCAAGGGCCTGTACCGCAAGGCGCGAGACGGCCAGCTCCCGAACTTCACCGGTGTCGACTCGCCCTACGAGGTGCCCGAGCACCCGGAGGTGCACATCGAGACGTCGGGCCAGTCGATCGACGACGGCGTCCGGCTCGTGGTGGAGCAGCTGCGCCGTCAGGGCGTCCTCGCATGAACCGCATCGAGCCGTGAGCGCCGGTGCCCTGGAGCCCAGTGGCCCGGAGTCCGGTGCCCTGGATCACGTCACCGACGACGACCACGCGGTCGCCGCCGAGCTGGCCGAGGAGGCCGGCGCGCTGCTGCTGGCGCTGCGGTCCTCGGGCGTCGCCGAGGCCGACGAGCTGAAGGCGCTTGGCGACCGTCGCTCCCACGACCTGTTGATGGACCGCTTGGCCCGGCGCCGACCCGACGACGCCGTGCTGTCCGAGGAAGGTGTCGCCGATCCCGCCCGACTGACCGCCCGCCGCGTGTGGATCGTCGACCCGCTCGACGGGACGCGCGAGTTCGGCGAGGACGGCCGCGTCGACTGGGCGGTCCACGTCGCCCTCGTCGTCGGCGGCGTGCCCGTCGTCGGTGCCGTCGCGCTGCCCGGCCTGGGTGAGGTGTGGTCGACCGGACGGCCGTTGCCGGTGGTCGCCGGCCAGCGGCCCACCCGGCCGCGGGTGACCGTCAGCCGCACCCGTCCCGGAGCGGCGGCGGCGGCTCTCGGGGCCGCCATGGACCACGAACTCGTACCGATGGGCTCGGCCGGCGCGAAGGCCATCTCGGTCCTGCGCGGCGATGCCGACATCTACGCGCACACCGGCGGGCAGTACGAGTGGGACAGCGCCGCGCCGGTCGCCGTCGTCGTCGCCAACGGCATCGGTGCCACCCGGATCGACGGCTCGCCGCTCGTCTACAACCGCGCCGACCCGTACCTCCCCGACCTCCTCATCACCTACCCGACGTGGACGGACGCGGCGCTCGCCGCGCTCGTCGGCGTCGCCTGAACCACCTCCGAAGGGAGCGACGTTGTTGAAGGACAAGCGGCTGCTGATGACCGGGATGACCGGGCAGCTGGGCAGCTCGATCGCGGCGATCTTGGCGCCGCACAACGACATCTACGGGTTGGCCCGGTACTCGAAGCCGGGTTCGAGGGAGATGGTCGAGGCGATGGGTGTCACGCCGATCATGTGCGACTACACGACGGGTGATTTCAGCGGTGTGCCCGATGACTTCGACTACGTGCTGCATGCCGCGGCGGACGTGTACCCGGTCGACATCGACACCGGCGTCAGGCAGAACGCCGAGGGGACGGGGTTGTTGTTCAACCACCTGAAGAACGCGAAGTCGTGGATCTACGTGTCGACGACGGGGGTGTACTGGGAACATCCGGACCCTTGGTACAAGTACAAGGAGACCGACCGTCTCGGGGGGAGCACGCGGATCACGACGCGCTTCGCGTACGGGACGAGCAAGTTCGCCGGTGAGGCGGTTGCCCGCACGATGTCGCGCATCCACGACGTGCCGTTGACGATCGCCCGGATGAACTGGTCGTACGGCAAGGGGGGCAACGCCGGGATGCCCGGTCGGCTCGTCACGAGCGTGGCGGAGGGCATCCCGGTGGGCATCTCGCCCGATTGGGAGTTCGTCGGCGGTCCGATCCACGAAGACGACATGGCCGAGCACATCGACGGGTTCTTCGACGGCGCGTCGGTCGGCGGGACGATCACGAACTGGGCCGGTGATGACGCCGTTGCCGTCGAGATGCTGGTGCCGTGGATCGCCGAGCAGATGGGCACGACGTACCAGTTCGAGGAGTGGAAGGAGATCACCGCGTATCCGCGGGCCACCGACAACACCAAGCGGATCTCGCTGGTCGGTGAGTGCAAGGTGAAGTGGCAGGACGGCTTCCGACGGTTGATCGAGGAGCGCTACCCCGGTCGGCTCGTCACGCCGGCACCCGCGCCGGCGGAGACGACGGGAGCGGACACGTGAGCAAGTTGCACTCCGAGCGCCTGATGGAGCAGGCATCGGCCGAGACGGGCCTCAGCGATTTCGGCGATCTGCCGTTCCAGGAGGCGCTCGATGCCCAGTTGTGGGCGCTCGAGCACGAGTCGGGTCATCCGGCTGACCGTCTGGAGGCGTTGGTGAAGGGTCACGTCGACCTGCTCGTCAAGCGGTTGCGCCTCGTCGAGGATCGCAAGCAGTTCCCGGAGATCGCCGACGAGCGGATCGAGGCGCCGATCATCGTGACCGGGCTGCCGCGGACCGGTTCGACCCACCTCCACGCGCTGCTGGCGGCTCGGCCCGGGTCGCGGGCGCCGTTGCAGTGGGAGATGAACCTGCCGTCGCCGCCGCCCGACGCGGCGACGTTCGCCACCGACTCGCGCATCGCCGAGGTCCAGGCTGCGCTCGACGCCCGCCCGAACAACGCCGAGCTGCAGGCCATCCACCCGTTCGGCGCGACCCGCCCCGAGCAGTGCATCGGTCTGGTCGACTGGGGTTTCGTCAACCAGGCGTTCCTGGCCCCGCACCGGATCCCGTCGTACTACGAGTGGTTCCTCGGCGCCGACCAGCGCGTCCTCTACGAGCACCACCGCCGGGCGTTGCAGCAGCTGCAATGGCACAACCCGGGGGACTGGGTGCTGAAGTGGCCGAAGCACCTCTTCTCGCTGCAGGGTCTCCTCGCCGCCTATCCGGACGCCCGGATCGTGTGGACCCACCGCGACCCGGCGAGCGTCATCTCCTCGGCGACCAGCTTCGTCGGCACGATCCGCAAGATGGCGAGCCCGCTGTTCGACCCGGTGCGCTTCGGCGCCGAGTGGGTCGGTCTCGAGGAGACGGGCCTGCTGCGGGGCATCGCGGCGCGCGAACATGCCGCCGACGAGCGCCGTTTCTACGACGTCCACTACAACGACCTGACGGCCGACCCGGTCGCCACCGTGACCGGGATCTACGAGCACTTCGGTGTCGCCGTCGACGACGAGACCCGCCGACGGGTGGCGTCGTTCCAGGACGACAACCCCAAGGACAAGCACGGCCGCCACACCTACACACCCGAGCAGTTCGGCCTCGACGCCGACCAGCTGAGGCGGCGCTTCGCGCCGTACATCGACAAGTACGGCGTCGAGCCCGACCGCCGTCGCAAGGACGCCTCGTGACCACGACCACCAGCACCGACCTCGCCGCGCTCGCGGCGGCGATGACGCCGTTCGACGTCGTGCGGGCCCAGCTCGGCCGCCAGAAGTGGGCCGTCGACACCCGCGACGAAGCGGCGTTGTACGACATCTACGCCGAGGACGGCGAGCTCGTCCTCAACACCGGCGGGCCGCACGGCACGTCGGAGGTGTCGCGGGTGCGGGGCCGTGACCGGATCATCTCGTTCATGGTCGCCGGGTGGGCCCGTACGGCCGAGAGCTGGTGGCCGGGGTCGATGGTCCACCACATCGGCACCCAGATCATCGAACCGACCGACGAGGGCACCATCCGCTGCCGGTCGTACGCCACCTACGTCCACATCGAGTCGGGGGCCACCGAGGTCCACGGGTACGGCAAGTACGACGACATCTGGAAGCCCGAGGACGACACGTGGCGGCTGGCCAGCCGCAACATGTGCGTGTACGGACTCGACCTGTCGCCACCTCCCGAACCGGGTCGATGAGTCGCATCCCGGACTTCACCGATGTCCCGATCGGCGACCTGTGGTCACTGGGCGGGAAGGTCGCCGTGGTCACCGGCGGGGGCAGCGGCCTTCCCGACCGGCCGAGACGGTTTCGGTCCGGATATCGGTCGCACGTGCGACCAACATCCGGACCAAGAGTTGCTGGCCGGGGTTACGCCGCCACGTGACGCTCGACCCAGCGCCGCTTGTACTCGGCCCGCGACGTGATGCCGGTGTCCACGCCGTCGGCGGTGGCCAGGGCCCGGAGCGCGCCGACCGTGGCGTCCTCCTTGGCGATGTGGGCGAACGGGTCGTAGTTGAAGAAGCGGGCCACGTTCTCCCAGGTGATCTTGTTGATCTCCTCCTCGGTGCATCCGGCGTCCTGGAACTCCTTCCACAGCACCTCGGGCGACTCCGGCCACGTGCTGTCCGAGTGCGGGAAGTCGCACTCCCAGGCGATCGCGTCGATCCCGATCCGGTGACGCAGGTGCAGCGCCGAGGGGTCGGTGATGAAGCAGGCCATGAAGCGCTCGCGGAACGTCTCGGTGGCGCTCATGCCGTTCGGCAGCTTGTCGAGGTGCGTCCACGACTGGTTCGTGAGGTGGCGGTCGAAGCGGTCGAGGTAGAACGGGATCCAGCCGATCCCGCCCTCGGACAGGGCGAACCGGAGGTCGGGGAACATCTTCAGCCGGCCGCTGAGCATGATGTCGTTGCACGTGATCGCCGTCAGCTGTGGCGCCAGCATGATCAGGTCGTCGATCGTGGCCGTGCCCGGGCGCTGGAACAGCCCGAAGCTCCCGCCGATGTGTAGGCAGCCGACCTGGCCGGTGTCGCTCATCGCCTTGAACACCGGGTCCCAGTGCCCGGAGCCGAAGTCGGGCAGGCCGAGGCCGTAGGGCGTCTCGGGCAGCGTGATCGCCAAGCTGCCCTTCTTGCCGATCCGGTAGACCTCCTCGACGCTGGCGTCGATGTCGTAGAACGGCAGGACACCCATCGGCATGAACCGGCCGGGCGCGGAACCGGCCCACTCGTCGATCAGCCAGTCGTTGAACGCCGACACCACGATGTTCGTGAGCTTCGTGTCGGGCATCCGAGCGAGGTGCGTGCCGGCGAAGCCGGGGAACGTCGGGAAGTTCATCGACGACAGCGTCCCGTTGGCGTTCATGTCGCGCACCCGTTCCGCAACGTCATACGCTCCGGGCCGCATCTCGGCCAGGCTGACCGGGTCGAAGCTCCACTCCTCGTCGGGCCACGACTTGACGGCGCCGAGGCCGAGCACCCCGATCGACTCGTCCTGGAACACCCAGCGGTCGACGCCGACGTCGTAGTCGAACACGTGCGCATCGGCAGCCTTGCCGGCGCTCGAGACGTCGTTGACGAGCTTCGGCGCCTGATCCTTGTACTTGTCCGGCATGTGCCGCTCGAACACGTCCGGCGGCTCGATCAAGTGATCATCGATGCTGACCATGATCATGTCATTGACGTCCACGTGGCATCCTCCCGACGTTCTTGCCCCGCGATCATCGTAGTGGGCGACCGGCTCACGTGCCACGTCGGCACGCCCTGACCGGGGAGATCTGTTCGGCGGTCAGGCGTCGACGTCGATCTTGTACAACGCCGCGGCGTTGTCCTGGAGCACCTTCTTGCGGTCCTCGTGGCTGAGGTGGCCGAGCACGCGCACGGCGTGGCCGAGCGAGTCCGGCCACAGGCACGTCGGGTGCGGGAAGTCGGTCTCGAACAGGACGTTGTCGACGCCGATCGCCTCGATGAGCTTGACCGGCGCGAACTTCTCGAACCAGAAGCAGGCGAGGACGTGGTCCCGGAAGTACTCGGTCGGCCGACGCTGGAGGTGACGGGTCTCGTTCGGTGCGGTCTCGTCGATCTGGTACTCGAGGGCATCCAGCGCGAAGGGGATCCAACCGATGCCACTCTCGACCGACACGATCTTCAGGTTCGTGTACCGGTCGAAGAGGCCGCTGATGAGGAAGTTGCCGATCGTCGCCCAGTTGGCCAGGTAGAACAGCGTCGAGGCAAGCGCGAGGTGCTTCTCCTCGCCGTAGTCGTCCCAGACCGCCGAGAACGAGTCGATGCCGCGGGTGCCCCCGATGTGGAAGTTGACCGGCACGCGGGCGCTGTCGCAGTACTCGAAGAACGGCTGCCAGTGCTCGGTCGTGAACCCGGGGACCCCGAACTTGGCCGGGTCGCCGAGGGTGACGCCGCGCAGGCCGAGCTCCTCGGTGGCCCGCTGCACCTCGGCCGCCGCCTCGTCGCGATCCCACGGCGGGATCAGGGCCTGGGGGAGCAAGCGGTCACCCGATGCGGCCTGCCACTCGGCGGCGGCGTCGTTGTAGATCCGAACGCACGCCAGGCGCAGGTCGTGGTCGGTGACCCCGGCGAAGTTGGCGCCCATGAACCCGGCTCCGTTCGGATACACGATCTGGGCGAAGATGCTGGCGTCGTCCATCCGTTGCAGGCGCGCCGGCACCTCGTAGCCCGCCGGGTCGATCATGTCCCAGCGCTCCAGGCTGACCCGGTCGTGGATCTTGTCGAGATCCTTGGTGACCACCGTCGCGCCCATCATCCCGATGTCGTTGTCGTCCACGAACCAACGATCCTCGTTGCCGACCCGTCGCAGCTGGGGCATCCGGTCCTTCATCGACGCCGGTGCCCGCGACGTCCACAGGTCCGGTGTCTCGTTCCAATGCGTGTCGCAATCGATGATCTTGATCCCGTCGAGCAGATCGCTCGTCGCCGGATCGTCCTCCGTCACCGTCATCACAGACCTCCCGGGCTCGAATCGGCCGAGGATGCCACGTCGGCCGAGCGCGCGGCAACGCGGGCGGGCGGGGCGCCGAATACGGTGGCCACGCGATCGAAGGCAGGAGGGGGAGACGTCCTTCGAGGTCGTCGCCGGGACGGGTGCGGTGTACAGCTTCATCATCGTGCACCAGCCGGCGATCCCCGGATACCGGGACCAGTTGCCGTACACGGTCGGGTTGGTCGAGCTCGACGAGCAGGTCGGGTTGCGTCTCCCGGCCCGCATCGTCGGCATCGAGCCCGCCGACGTCGAGGTCGGCATGCGGGTCACCGTCGACGTCGAGCCGCTGGCGGGTGGGCTCTACAGCGTGGCGCTGTTCCGCCCGATCCGCTTCAGGGCGCCGCCGCGGCGACGCTTCAGGGCGCCGCCGTGGCGGCCATGTCGAGATCGGCGGTGAAGTGGTAGAGCTCGCGGGCGTTCAGCTCCACGATGCGGTGGACATCGTCGTCGGGCACGTCGGCCAGCGCCTCGGCGGCCTTCTTGCGGGCGTCGGGCCACGTCGAGTCGGAGTGCGGGTAGTCGCCCTCCCACATGATCTGACTGATGCCGATCCGGTCACGCAGCGCGACGCCGACGTCGTCGGCGATGAAGCACCCGAAGATGTGGTCCTTGAAGACCTCCGACGGGCGCACGTCGCGATCGATCGCCGTCCACAGGCGGTGCTGTTCCCACACGTAGTCCATGCGCTCGATGAGCCATGGCATCCAGCCGACGCCACCCTCGGAGAGGGCGATCCGCAGATCGGGGAACCGGTGGAACACCGACGAGAACACGAAGTCGGAGCACGCCGCCATCGAGTTGCAGGCCATCAGGCTGATCCACACGGGCTCGGGTGAGTCGACCGACACCGTCGGGCGCTGGCCGCTGGTGCCGAAGTGCAGGCACAGCGGGATCCCCGCTTCCGACGACAGCGCGAACACCGGGTCCCAGTAGCCGGTGTGGATCGACGGCAGACCGAGCGGCGTCAGGCCTTCGGGGAAGGCCGCGGCCTTGGCGCCGGCAGCGGCCGTGCGCTGCAGCTCCACCACGGACGCCTCGACGTCCCACAGTGGCAAGATCACGAGCGGGATCAGCCGGTCGGGCGCCGCACCGCACCACTCGTCGAGGATGAAGTCGTTGTAGGCGCGGACGCAATCGAGAGCCAGCTCGCGGTCCTGCACGGTGAGGAACAACGTCCCGGCGAACCGGGGGAGCGTCGGGAAGCACAGCTGGGCCTGGACGCCGTCGAGGTCCATGTCGCGCACCCGCTCGACCGGGTCGTAGCAGCCGGGGCGGACCTGGTCGAGGCGGAACGGCTCGAAGCCGAACTCCTCCTTCGGCCGGCCGGCGACGGCGTTCGTGGCCACCGTCGGGTGCAGCACGCCGTCGACGAGCCAGGCCTGGGCGCCGGTCTGTATCGGCTGGCCGCCGGCGTCGACCGCGCCCGGCGGTGCTTCGATCATCCGGGGACCCCGCTCGCGGTGCCTCCCGGTCAGCCGGTCCTGCCAGACCATCGGATGCTCGACGACGTGGTCGTCGACCGAGATCAGCTTCATGTGCTCCTGCAGCGGCATCGTCATGCTCCGTTCATCTCGTCTGGCGACATCATGGGTGATACCCGGTCGATCACCTGCTGGACCGCCAGTCCGTCGGCGAGCTGGGCGAACAGGTGGTCGTCACCGGCGGGAGGCGGCGCGCCGTCCACGGCGGCGGCGATGTCCTCGGCCAGCATCGCGAACATCGACACGAGCGGCGACGGCGCGTCGGCGTGGTGCACAGCGACCGATGCCGGGATCGGGATCTCGGCGAGCGGTTCGCCGGTGCGGCCGCCGTGCAGCGTGCCGGTGTTGTCGAGGATCAGCGTGCCGTCGCGTCCGTACACCTCGAGGCGCACGCCGCTGCCGTGATGGACCGACCAGCTCCCGGTGAGCACGACCGGCGCGCCGTTGGCGAGCTTGGCGTGGACCACAGCGGCGTCGTCGGCGTCGACGGCCTTCATCCCGATCGTCTCGGTCTCGGGACCGATGGGGTCGCCGTCGCGGTACTCCCACGGCAGCACCGGCTTCTCCGTGATCATGGTCGCAGTCGCCCCGCCGACGTCGTGGAGGTCGCCGAACGAGAAGCGCAGCAGGTCGATGTGGTGGCTCAGGAGCCCATTGACGACGCCCCCGCCCTCGGCCCGCATCGAGACCCACGTGTGGTAGTGCGGCTCCATCGACGGGTTCAGCGCGTAGTCGGCGAACACGCTGGCGTTGACGAAGTGGATGTCACCGACGTAGCCGTCCCGTACGAGCTGGCGGATGTGCCGTCGGACGGGCATGTACCGGAACTCGTGCGTCACCGCGTTCACGACCCCCGACGATGCGGCGGCATCGACCATGTCGACGGCCTGGGCCGCGTCGCTCGCCAGCGGCTTCTCGCACAGCACGGCCTTGCCGGCGGCGATGGCCGCCAGCGTGATCGGATGGTGCGAGTCGGCCGGCGTGCACACGTCGACGAGGTCGATGTCGTCGCGTTGCACCATGGTGGCGTAGTCGTCGGTGAAGCTCGGGATGCCGTGCTGCTCGGCCGCCGCCGCGGCCCGACTGAGTTGGGCACTGCAGATGGCGACGACCTCGATACCCGGAACCAGGCGGTAGCCGGGCAGGTGCACACCCACCCCGAACGCCGTGCCGATCAGACCCACTCTCATCGCATCCCCTTCGGAGGCGCGCCGATGTCTACGTCGACCGGTCGCCGCCGCCCACGTTATTGTGCGGCCGCTCCGACTGGACAACTCAACGGGGGCGAGGAGACGTCATGGACTTGGGGATCGCCGGCAAGGTCGCGCTCGTGTCGGGTGGCAGCAAGGGGATCGGCCGGGCCATCAGCGAAGAGCTCGGCCGTGAGGGCTGCAAGGTCGTGGTGACGGCGCGCGGCAAGGAGGCGGTCGACGAGACGGTCGATGCCCTCGTGGCGGCCGGCGGGACGGCGGTCGGCGTGCCGGCCGACTTCACGACGAAGGACGGCATCGAGCGCGTCGTGCGGGAGGGCAGGGCGGCGTTCGGCCCGATCGAGATCGCCGTGTTCAACGTCTACGGGCCGCAGTCGGGCCGCTTCGACGAGACCGACGACGAGAGCTTCCTCACCGCGTACAACGACATGGTCATGGCGCTGCAATGGATGACCCGCCTCGTCATCCCCGACATGAAGGCGGCCGGCTTCGGCCGGCTCGTCACCGTCGGTTCGAACTGCGTGAAGAACGTCCACCGCGAACTGCCGCTCCTGACGGCCAACGTGACCCGCGTCGGCGCCGTCGCGTTCAACAAGACCATCTCGGCCGAGCTCGCCCGGTTCGGGATCACCGTCAACACGCTCGGCACGGGTGGCTTCATGACCGAGCGGTTCAGCTCGTACATGCGGGTGCGGGCCGAGGAGAAGGGCCAGGAGTACGACGAGTTCGAGGCCGCCAAGAACGACGACATCCCGGCCGGCCGGCTCGGCCAGCCCGAGGAGATGGCGGCGGTTGCCGCGTTCCTGTGCTCGTCCCGGGCGAGCTACATCACCGGCCAGACGGTCGTCGTCGACGGCGGGAACGTCACCGCGCTGATGTGAGCGGCCCGGCCCCGCCGGGGAGCGGTGACGGGATGCGCGGGCGGCGATGCGGCGCGGCAAGAGTGGGAGTCAAGACAAGAGTGGTACGTGTGCCGGGAGCGTCAGGCTGGTCCGCCACCAACACTGGAAAGGGAGGTCACCATGGCCCACAAACCGATGACCGGAGTACGCATCCTCGAGGTCGCCCAGTTCACGTTCGTCCCGGCCGCTGGCGCCGTCCTGGCCGATTGGGGTGCCGATGTGATCAAGGTCGAGCACGCCGAGACTGGCGATGCGCAGCGCGGCCTGTCGCACCTCCTCGGTCTGCCGCTCGGCGGGAACACGTTCGCCCCGATCATGGAGCACCCCAACCGCGGGAAGCGCAGCATCGGCCTGGCGCTGGAGCACGAGAGCGCCCGCGCCATCCTGTACGAGCTCGCGCGGACGAGCGATGTGTTCCTCACGAACTTCCTGCCCGCCGCCCGCCGCAAGCTGAAAATCGAGCTCGAGGACATCCGGGCGATCAACCCCGACATCATCTACGTGCGTGGCAGCGGCTTCGGTCACAAGGGCCCGGAGCGCGAGAAGGGCGGCTACGACAGCACGGCGTTCTGGGCCCGCGGCGGGAGCGCGGCCGGGGTCACGCCCGAGGGCGTCGACGGCGTGCTCGGCATGCCCGCCGGCGCATACGGTGACTCGATGGGCGGCATGACGATCGCCGGCGGCATCTCGGCGGCGTTGTTCGCCCGCGAGAAGACGGGTGAGACGTCGGTGATCGACGTGTCGCTGCTGAGCACCGGCGCGTGGGCGACGGCGCTGTCGGTGAACATGGCACTGCTGCGCGACGAGGCGCCGCCGAAGCCGCAGGTCGTCAGTGGCGCCCCGACCAACCCGTTGATCGGCGCGTTCCGCACGAGCGATGACCGATGGCTGATGTTGTCGATGCTCCAGCCCGGCCGCTACTGGCCCGAGTTCTGCCGCTACGTCGAGCGCGAAGACCTGATCACCGACGAGCGCTTCGACACGGTCGACAAGATCATGGCCAACGCCGCCGAGGCCGGGCGACTGGTCGCGGAGATCCTCGCGTCCCGCCCGTATGCCGAGTGGGTCGCACGGTTCCAGTCGATGGAGGGCCAGTGGGCCGCCGTGCAGAACGCGCTCGAGGTCGGCAAGGACGTGTCGCTGGTGGCCAACGGGTTCATCGCCGACGTCGTGGACGCCGAGGGCGTCACCCGCCAGCTCGTCGCCAACCCGGTGCAGTTCGACGAGCGACCGGCCGACATCCGCCGGGCCCCGCAGTTCGCCGAGCAGACCGATGACATCCTGGCCGAGCTCGGCAAGACGCAGGACGAGATGATCGAACTGAAGATCGAGGGCGCCGTCACCTGAACGGCCCCACGCCCGGTCACCTGCGTCAGGCGACGCTCCACCCGCCGTCCGCCATCACGACCGAACCGTTGACGTTGCTGGCCTCGGTGCAGCCGAGCCAGGAGATGACCGCGGCGATCTCCTCGGGCTCGGCCATCCGCTCGTTCAGGGTGATCGCCGTCAGCTGGCGCTCGTAGGCCCACTCGACCGTGGGCGTCGACGACGTCCCGATGTTCGTGTTGGTGCCGCCCGGGCACACGGCGTTGCATCGGATCCCGACCGGTCGGTACACGAACGCGATGTGTCGGGTCAGCCCGATGATCCCGTGCTTCGAGGCGTGGTAGGCGGCGCCTGCGCCCGACCCGCCGATGCCGGCTTCCGATGACACGTTGACGATGCTCCCGCCGCCGTGGTCGCGCATGTGCGGGACCACGGCTCGGCACAGCCGCATCGGAGCCGTCAGGTTGACGGCGAGCACGTCGGCCCAGAGCGCGTCGTCGACGGCATCGACCGGCACGAAGTGGTCCATGATCCCGGCGATGTTCGCCAGCACGTGGATGCCGCCGCCGGTGTCCAGAGCCGTCGCCACGATCTCGTCGATCACGGTCTGCTCGCGCACGTCGCCGACGACGGTCGTCACCGGGGTCTTGCCGTCTGCCGCGGCGGCCGTCTCGGCGAGTCCGGCACCGTCCTTGTCGTTGGCGATGACGGTGCCGCCCTCACCGGCGAAGCGCAGGCACGCCTGGCGTCCGATGCCGGATGCCGCACCGGTGACGACGACCACTCGGTCGAGATGCCGTTCCCTGTCCATCGCTCCCCTTCGTTGATCGGTCAGTCGGTGCTCGTCGAGGCCTCGACGAGCAGATCGACGGTCTCGGCGGCGACACGCTCGACCATGCTCGCGCCGAGCGCGGTGGTCATCTCGCGGAGCAGGCGGACGTCCTTCTCGAGCAGCCGGCCGCCGTGCGTCGCTCCGGCCGGCGTGAACAGCCGGTCGTGGGAGATGAGGCCGGTGCTCGAGGCGCTGCCCGTGATGAGGACGGCGGTGAGGGCGGCCGGGTCGAGACCGAGCGCGGTCCCGATCCGGATCGTGTCGTGGGCCAGGCCGAGGTTGGCCGTGAACAGTCCGTTGTTCAGGATCTTGCTGATCAGGCCACTACCGAGACCGCCGAGCCGGCGCACCGGGTCGCCGAACGTCTCGAGCACCGGGCGGGCCCGCTCGATCACCGCCGGGTCGCCGCCGCACATCACGGTGAGGTGGCCTTCGGCGGCTGCGACCTCGCCACCGCTGACGGGGGCATCGATGACGTCGACGCCGTGCGGCTCGGCGGCCGCGGCCAGCTCGTCCATCAACCCCGGTGTGACGGTGGCGTGGACGGCGAGGATCGAGCCGGGCGCCATCGCCGCGACCAGACCGTGCTCGAACGCGACCTGGCGGACGTCGTCGTCGTTCACGACGCACAGTCCGACGATCTGGCACGCCGCCCCGAGCGCGGCCGGGGTGTCCTCGACGACGATCGGCTTGCCGGAGAAGGGGGCCACGCTGGTCGGCCGGCGGGCCCACAGGTGCAGCTCGTAGCCGCCGTCGACGATGCGGTGGGCCATCGGCAGGCCCTGCGAGCCGAGTCCGATGAACCCGACCGACTTCACGTCACCGCTGCGTTCAACGCTCGTTCCACTGGTCACCGCGCCCCCTGCCGTGCACGTCCATGCGCCCCCATCGGTGGGACCGTAGCAGCCGACCCTCCGGGTTCGACCAGCCGTCGGTGGGTGTGCCACGCTCCGGCCGTGGGAACGATCTACCAGACGGCTGAGCTCGAGGTGTCCGCGGACACCGCGTGGTGGTGGCTCGATCGGTACACGCGGTCGGAGTGCCACTTCTTCTCGCCGTGCGTCGACGAGCGCCAGGAGGGCGACCACCGCGTCGTCACGACGACCGACGGTCGGGAGATCTGGGAGTTGAACGTCGCCGTCGATCCCGAGCACCGGCGGGCGTCGTACACGATCGCCGGGCTCGGCGGTGCCACCCACCACCACGCGTCGATGCAGGTCTTCGACGACGGTGACGGCACGTCGACGCTGGTGTGGATCGTCGACATGCTGCCGGACGCGCTCGTCGACGACGACAGTCGTGCCCGGTACGCCGCGCTCCTCGCCGACATGGTCGGCGTCGTCAACACCGAGCCGACTGTGGGGCCGGCGGGGTGAACGCCGGCCCCGCAGTCGGGTTCATCGGTGCCGGCCGCATGGGCCTGCCGATGGTGCAGCGGCTGCGCGCCGCGGGCATGCCCGTCGTGGCCGTCGCCCGTCGACGCGAGCTCGTCGATCAGGTGAGAGCGATCGGCGTGACGGTCGTCGATACGCCCGCCGACGTCGGTCGGGCCTGCGCCGTCCTCATCGAATGCGTCTTCGACGACCGCCAGGTCGAAGAGGTCCTGCTGGGTGAGCACGGCGCACTCGGTGTGATGGCCGCCGGCTCGACGGTCGTGCTGCACACGACGGGTAGTCCACGGCTCGCCGAACGTCTCCAGGCGGCGGCGCCGGAGGGCGTCACCGTGCTCGACGTCCCGGTCAGCGGCCCGGCGTCCGACATCGTCGCGGGACACATCACGCTGCTGGCCGGGGGACCGGCCGCTGCGCTCGACATGGCCCGTCCGGCGCTCGCCACGTACGGCCACCCGATCCTCCACCTCGGCGTGCTCGGTGACGGCCAGAGGGTCAAGCTCCTCAACAACCTGCAGTTCGCCGTGAACGTGCGCCTCGCCCGCGACCTCTACCGGATGGCCGCCGACCTCGGGGTCGACGCCGCGGCGGCCCTGTCGGCGGTCGGCGAGTCCAGCGGCCGCAGCTTCGGGCTGCAGATGGCGGCGACCGATCCCGAGCACATCTTCGAGCGGTTGCGGGAGTTCCTGGACAAGGATGTGGCGACGGTCGAGGCGATGGCGTCCGAGCACGGGGGCGAGCGAGGCCGACTCGGTGAGATAGCCCCTTGGTGGCGGAACGGCGACAGAAAGAGCACCCCGCCCGAGAGCCCGAGGTC
>JBEVOM010000165.1:0-4752 GCA_040507575.1 Ilumatobacteraceae bacterium | reverse complement strand
TGCCGGCAGGCCCAGCTCCTTCAGGAGCTCGTGGCTCCCCCGCCAGGCGTCCGGTGGGTCGGACGGGTCGGGCCAGTAGTTGAGCAGGGTGCCGAGGTCGATCAGCGGGTCGCCGAGGGTGGCCATGTCCCAGTCGAAGATGGACGCGACCCGGTCGGGATCGGCGGGATCGAACTGGCAGTTGTCGAGCTTGAGGTCGTTGTGCACGAACGATGTCCGCGCCGGAGCCGGCACTGCGGCGGCGAGCCGGATCGGTACGTCGTCCATCTGCGGCGGCCCGTCGTTCGGTCGGACCCGGCGCCAGCGGTCGGTCCATCCGGCCACCTGGCGGGCGGCGAACCCCTCGGGCCGGCCGAGCTGCTCCAGCCCGACGGCGACCGGGTCGAGCAGGTGCAGCTCGGCCATCGCGTCGACGAGGGCGAACGACACCCGCCGGGCGACATCGGGGTGGTGGGCCATCGACTCCGGCACCGCGTCACGGACGACGGCACCGCGGCGGCGCTCCATCACGACGAAGTCGGCGCCGATCACGGCAGGGTCGTCGCAGAACAGGTAGGCGCGAGGCGCCCGGTCGAACAGCCGCCAGAGCTCCGACAGCACGCGGTACTCGCGCTTCATGTCGTGGGCGCCGGGCGCGACGACGCCGAACGGGGGGCGGCGCACGACGAGCTCCGTCTCGCCGAACCTCAGGAGATAAGTGAGGTTCGCGGCGCCGTTCGGGAACTGGCGCACGTCGGCCATCGGGCCGGTCAGTTCGGGGATCCCGGCCCGCAGGTGGGCTTCCAGGGCCGACCAGTCGAGCGCTTCGCCCGGGCGGACGTCGGCCAGTTCGGGTGACTCGATCACGGGCGCCGACCTTGCCACAGCACCACAGCTCACCTGGACACGGGGTCACCCGAGCCGCGGCGTCGCCGAACGGCGGGACCGTCGACTACGACCCCGTCTCGCCGGTGTCCTCAGGACCAGCGCGATCGCCGCGGTCGGACACGACGGCGCCCCGCACGCGCACGCCTCCGTCAACGAGCTCGAGGTGGGCGGACGGCGGGATGGCGGACACGTCGACGGTGACGGGCCGGCCCTCGTCGTCGACGGGGTGCAGCGTCACGACCAGGTCGGCACCGTCGGCGTACACCCGGACCGTCGTCTCCTCGGCCCGCCGCACGACGCCGGCCAGCAACTCCTGGGTGGCCCGCAGCACGAGCACGGAGCCGGCGGCCGTTACCGTGGGCGGCAGATCGGCATCCAGCTCCACGATCGCCCCGATGTCCTCACGGGCGGCGTCGAGCTCCACGAGCAGTGCCTCGCGCAGCGGGCTCGAGGCCGTCGCGAACACCGACGGGCTGTCGGGCCCGGGGGCCACGCTGTGGCGCCACGTGCGTTCGCTGCGGGCCTGCTCGAGCACCCACAGCAGATCCGGGTCGATGCCGGTCCCGCTGACGGCCGCGGCGACCTGGGCGGCCAGCTCGTCGACCCGTTGTTCGGCCTCGGTCACCCGCTCCTCGGTGACGACGACACGTTCCTCGGCGGCGACCAGCCTCTCCTCGGTCGCCGTGACCTGCTCCTCGAACCCGGCCGCCCGTTCCTCGGCGGCCGTCAGGCGCTGCTCCGCGTCGGCTGCCCGCTCCTCGGCCTGACGCAGCGCGTCGGCCGCTCGCTCCTCGGCCGCGGCGCGCTCGAGTGCGGCCTTCTCGGCGATCTCCCGCTCGCGCCCGAGTCGGCTCGTCGCGACGCCGACGACGAGGAACGCAACCAGCGCGACGGCAGCGAGGACCACGACCAGCACGACCATCGATCGGACCCTAGTGAGAGCGCCGGGTCGGGGACGATCACGCGGCGCCGGGCTGCAGGCGATAGCGCTGCACCAGCGGCGTGGCCAGGGGGGCGAGCAGCACCTCCACGCTCGCCGCGGACCCGTCGGCGGCGATCACCGCGACCGTCGCCTCGGTGGCCGTCCCGGCGACGACGTCGACGACGCGCAGCTGTCCGTGCTCGGTGACGACGGCGCGCGCCGCGTCGGCACGACGGGCGAACGATTCGTCGAGCGCCACGTTGTCGGCGAACAGGTCGGTGGCCGCGCCGTCGTCCCAGTCGTTGAGCAGCGCGACGAGGCGGTGCGCCGCATCCCGAAGGGCCGGCGTGACCGGCGCGACGCGCGGGGGCACGACACCGCGGTCGTCGAGCAGCTCGAGCATCCGCTGCGTCAGCAGGCGCATCGGCGCGTAGCGGGTGTTGGCGAGCGCCACGACGCCGACGCGTCGCCCGGGGAGCCAGCGCATGTTCGACCCGTAACCGGGAAGGCCGCCCGAATGGCCGGCGATCACGCCGAAGCGGTCGTCGTGGATGATCTGCAACCCGAAGCCGTATCCGCCGCCGTCGATGCGGGCCGGCACGTGGTCCGGCCCGTCCCCGCTGGCCGCCGTGATCGCCAGCGGTGTCGCCCGGTGAACCGTCTGCATCTCACGCCGCGACGATCGCCGCAGTGGGCCGTCGTCCCGGTCGTCGCGGGCGGGGAACGCATCGTCGAGCCACGCGATCCAGCGGGCCAGGTCGGCGACCGTCGACCACAGACCGCCCATCGTCGCCAGCGCGCCATCGGCGAGGAGCGGACCGTCGGGACGGACGATGCCGTCCTGGAGGTGGAACGGGCGGGCCCAGTCGCCATCGGCGGGTGCCGCCCATGCCGTGCGGCCGAGGCCGAGCGGTCGCAGCACCCTGCGCTCGATGACCGTCTGGGGCAGCTCGCCGGTGCATCGGGCGATGGTCCGCCCGATGACGCCATAGCCGAGGTTGGAGTACTCGAACGTCGTCGCCGGGGACGCCGCGAAGGACACGCCCGCCGCGATCATGTCGTCGAAGTCCGCCGGGTCGATGTCGAGGTGGCGGTCCGCCCAGGGGTCGTCGGTGACGAAGCCGGCCCCCATCGACAGCAACAGCCGCAGCGTCACCGGTGCGGCGTCCGCCGTCGGCGGCGTGATGCCCGGGACCGGCTCGTCGAGGCTCGGCACGATCCCCTCGTCGCGCAGGACGAGGATCGCGGCAGCCGTGAAGCTCTTCGTCATCGACGCGATGCGGAACGCAGTGTCGGACGTCACCGGCGCACCGGCAACGACACCGGCGCCGCCGCTCACGGCCAGCCGTCCGTCGAGCACGACGCCCCACACGACGGCGGGTATCGAGTGGCGCCGCTGCACGTGCTCGGCACAGGCCTGCAACTCGTCGTGCACCTGGTCCAGATCGGCGGGCACGACGGGAGGCTAGGCCAGGACCTGCGGGTCGGGCACGTGCACCGGTCCCGGTGCTCTCGCCCCCGATCGGCGCGGTACGACCCGGTCGGCCTCCACGGCGTACGATGAGGCCGCGGATGGCGGCTAGGCGGTCCATCCATCCGCAGGGTCGATCAGGAAGCAAGGACCGATGACACGTGAGTCAGATCTGGCCCGCACCCTCGTCGAGCTGGCCGATTCGCTCGTCGACGACTTCGACATCGTTGATCTGCTCACCACCCTGACCGACCGCTGCGTGCGGGTGCTCGGAGTCGCCGCGGCCGGGATCATGCTCATCGACGCCGAGGGCCAGCTCCGCCTGATGACGTCCTCCAGCGCGGCGATGCGCGTCGTCGAGTTGTTCGAGCTGCAGGCGCAGGAGGGTCCGTGCCTCGAGTGCTATCGAACCGGTCAACCCGTCGTCATGCACGATCTGGACGCGCCCGGCGGTCGCTGGCCGAGGTTCGCGGCCGTCGCCACCGGGGCGGGGTTCCACGCCGCCGACGCCCTCCCGATGCGTCTGCGTCGTGAGGTCATCGGCGCGCTCAACTTGTTCCACATCGGACCGAGCGCGCTCGGCACGCCCGACCTCGTCGCTGCCCAGTCCCTCGCCGACGTCGCCACGATCGCCATCCTGCAGCACAACGCCGTGGTCGGTGCCCGAACCATCAACGACCAGCTGAACAACGCATTGACGAGTCGCATCGTGATCGAACAGGCGAAGGGCGTGATCGCCGAGCACCAGCATGTCGACATGGAGCACGCCTTCGGCAAGCTGCGCAAGCACGCCCGCAACGGCAACCTGCGCCTCGTCGACGTGGCGCGGGCTGTCGTCGACGGATCGCTCAGCCCCAGCTCGCTGGCCGACCCTGCCCCGCGCCTTTCCCGCGATCGCGGCCCCATCCGCTGACGGCGGGGTCGTGAGGGCCCCGCACGCGACGGAGCGCCGGCCCGAGGTGTGCCAACCTCGAACCGGCGCTCGACCCGTCAATCAGCGGTTGCGGGGTCGCCGTGCGGCGAGCAGCATGCCGCCGCCGGCAGCCAGCAGGGCGGCCGCGGTGGCCGCCAGTCCGCCGGCGTTGCTCCCGGTCGTCGAGAGCTCGTCCGTCGTGGCGACTCCTGCCACGACCACGCCCGACTGACCGAGCACCTGACCGAGCACCTCACTGGGCGCGTTCGTCGCGGTGGTCACCTCGGCCGTTCCGCGCGGGACCGTCCCTGAGTCACCGGCCACCGAACCGGGTGCGGTCGTGGTGGTCACGGCGGGTGCCGTCGTGGTGGTCACGGCGGGTGCCGTCGTGGTCGTCACGTCCGGTGGGGCCGTCGTCGGCGGCGGGGGCGGCGGTGGCGCCGTGGTGGTCGTCACCTCCGGTGGCGTCGTCGTCGGCGGCGGGGGCGGCGGTGGCGCCGTGGTGGTCGTCACCTCCGGTGGCGTCGTCGTCGGCGGCGGGGGCGGCGGTGGCGCCGTGGTGGTCGTCACCTCCGGTGG
>JBEVOM010000121.1:0-27916 GCA_040507575.1 Ilumatobacteraceae bacterium | reverse complement strand
CTGAACATCCCCCGCCGGAGCGGACACGGGTCATGCTGCGAGCGGTTGCTCTGTGAGGGTCTGCTCGAAGTCGTGTGGTGACTGCATCTGCAGCGAGGTGTGCAGTCGTTCGTGGTTGTACCAGTTGATCCACTCGAACACCGGGGCGCGGGCTTCGGCGTGGGTGGCGAAGTGTGACCAGTCGACGAGCTCGCGCTTGAGGCTGGCCCAGAACGACTCCGCCATCGCGTTGACGCCCCTATATGTCAAGACGCCGCCCGGGTCGGCCTCTCGGTGGCGTTCAGACCGCTGCGGCGAGGGCGGGTGGTTTCGAGGGTGCGGGCGGTCCGACGCCGTTGGTCGTGGTTCGGGCGCGGTGGTCGGTCATGACGCGCTGGTAGATCTCGCGGGCGAGGAAGCGTTTGATGCAGCGGATGATCTCGCGCTTGGGCATGCCTTCGGCGGTGCGTCGGGCGACGTAGTCGATGGTTGGTTGGTGGAACCGCATGCGCACGATGGTCGAGCGGTAGAGCGCCGAGTTCGCTTGACGGTGCCCGCCGCGCGACAGCCGGTGCCGGCCAGTCGTCATGCCTGACGATGCCGGGATCGGACAGACGCCGCACAGCTTGGCGAACGCGGCTTCGGAGTGGATCCGTTCTGGGTTGTCACCGAAGATGATCAGCATCTCGGCTGCGGTGTCCGGGCCGATGCCGAACCCGTCGCGCAGCTTCGGTGCGGTGCCGGCGGTGAGCTGGTCGAGGTGGCGGTCGTGTTCGTGGATCTCGTCGTTGAGGAACAGCCAGCGGCGAGCGAGCGCCCGCAGCGTGTGCTTCGCCGAGGCGGTCGTCGAGTTGATGGATCCGGGCCGGAACCCGGCGCAGCGATCGATGAGCGCCTTGTCGGCGAGCCCGGCGAGCGACTCGCGCAGCTCGGCCGGCGCGTTGACGATGATCTGCTTGAGGCTGATGATCGCCGAGGTCCGGGCCTTGACGGCGGTGTCGCGGGCGATCTTGAGCTGGCGCATCATCTCCACCGCTCCATCAGCGGTCTTCGGCACGGCGCTGGACTGGCCGGCGAGCACGGAACGGGCAGCCAGCTCCGCATCCAAGGTGTCGGACTTGCCGTTGGCGCGGCGAGCGCGTCGGTCGCCTCGGTTGACCTCGATCACGCGATGTCCGGCGCGACGAACGGCGCTGGTCAGCCCAGCGCCGTAGCTGCCGGTGCCCTCGATGCCGAACGCCTCGATCGGGCCGACCTCGACCGCCCATGCGATCAGCTGGCGATAGCCACCCGAGTCAGCCGGGAACGATCGGTCCTCGAGCCGGATCCCCCACACGTCGATTGCCACGGCGACGTGGACGTGCTTGTGGGTGTCGACCCCGATGATCACCTTCCGTCGCTCGGTGGGTGCTGGCATGCTTGATGTCACGGTGTGGCCTCCTTGGTCTGCCGGTCGCCGGCTGGCCGGGTGGGAGGACAGGACTGTGACGGGTCGTGTTCGCGCAGGCCCCTATTCGGTCACTGCCCATCCGGCCAGCAGGTGCTTGTGGTTCAGCCAGCACACGACGACCGACAGATCAACAGCCAGGACACGTCTCGGTCAGTCGTAAGCAAGGGTCAGGCCGCCGCCTGCTGGCGCCAGACCAGTGTCGTCGCGGACACCCGCCAGGCCGGTGGATCATGCTCACAGTCGTACGAATCGCCGACTGTGCCCATTGACTGGGTGATCCCGAACCGTCGGCAGAGCTTGCGGTAGTCGTCGGAGGTGTACTGGCTGCCGTGGTCGCCGTGGAACACGACACCGCGGATGTGGCGACGGCCGCCGCGTTGACCGACGGCCGCCTCGAGTGCGCCAGCGACGAGGTCGGTGCGCATGTGCCCGGCCAGCGACCAGCCGAGTAGTCGACGCGAGCAGGCGTCAAGCACGCTCGACATATACAGCCAGCCCTCCCCGGTCGGGATGTAGGTGATGTCGCCGAGCCACAACTCGTTGAGCCGGTCGCGGTTGAAACAGCGGTTCACCAGATCGGTCGCTGGGCGGGCGTGCGGGTCGCGGATCGTCGTGCGCACCCGGCGCCGCCCGCAGCGCCCCCGGATGCCGTGGACGGCCATCAGCCGCTCGACACGCTTGTGGTTCACCCGGCGGCCCTGCTGATGCAGCGCGCCGACCACCCGTGGGCAGCCATAGGCGCTGCGAGAGCGGGCATGGATCTCGCGGATCTCCGCGACCAGTTCGGCCTCGAGCCGCTCGGCGTCGGACGGCCCGGCCGTCTGGCGGGCCTGCCAGTCATAGAACCCTGACGTCGACACACCGCCGACGCGGCACAGATCGACGACGGAGAACTCGGCCCGGTGGGCATCGATGAACGCGTACTTGCTCACGGCATCGACTCCTTCACCCACCAGGCCGCCGATCGTTTCAGGATCTCGCGTTCCACCTCCAGTTCCGCCACCCGTCGGCGCAGACGCTTGATCTCCTCGGACTCGGCCTGCTCGGCGGCGAACCGGTCCGGGTCCGCCTCGGCTCGCGCCTGGCGGTCCTTCGTCAGCCAATAGCTCAGCGACGACTCGCCGCAGCCGAGCTCGCGGGCCACCACGCTGATCGGACGGCCCGACGAGCGCACCAACGCCACCGCGTCCCGCTTGAACTCCGGCGACCACCGCCGGCGTGAATCTCCCATGATGAACGGACTCCTTCCCGGGCCTCCCAGCCTGTGTCAGGTGTCCGCCCCAACGGGGGATGCCCACAGGCCCGCCACCAACTTCACTCATCGTGCCGCTCAGCGTGGCCAACGTCAGTGCCCGCAGCCATCGCGCCTTGTGCGGCGATATCGGGCGCGAGCGTGGCCCCTCGTAGTCGTAGTTATCGGCAACCGATCCGATCGACAGCGACGTTGCGACCTATCGTGCAACGGCGGGCCGATTGAGGGAGGTCGGATCTCGCGTTGCGGCGTGCGGAGTTCTCGCGTTGGGCGCACGCGCCACCACCGATGATGCCACGCCACCGCCGACGACCTTGGCGTCGTCCTGCCTTCCGGCCCCGGCTCGCTTCCGCCGCAGTTCGCAATTGGGTGTCCTGCGGCAACACCGCAATGAGTTGAGCTGAAGATGAGGCCGATATGTGTCGGCGATATGGCCAGTGAGTTGCTCCCGGACCGAGGCGTCGAGAGCTCCCGCGTCGTCCCTCGTCCACACGTTTAGGGTGACGGACGCCGCCAGCCGGACGTGCGGTGGCGATGTTCGATGTCGGGTCCGACGCGACGCAGCACGTGATCGGCCGGCGCTCGCGCGACGCACTCGAATCGCTTCGATGCGCGTTTCGGCGCCAGCCCGGCCGACGGTCCCGGCGTCACACGGTCGCCACCTCGTGGGTGCGGTTCGGGCGAGTCGGGAGTTGTGGGCTCGTCGTCCCGCGGCGACATGGATCTGATCGCCAGCGTCGGGGGGCTCGTACACGGCCGTTCGCGTGGCCGCAGCTTCGGACCCGACGCCGAGTCCGTCAGTCGAACCAGACCTGCTCGACCGACGTGGGCTCCGTTCCGAACGGGTCCGCGGCGCGCCAGAACATGTCGATGCGCGCGGGCGCGCTCACGATGGCTGCACCCGATCCGACGGGGAATCCGGTGACCTCGGAGTAGGGGGACCAGCCTGCTTGGTAGAAGCGGTGGAACACATGGCCGTTGGGCCCGATCGCCAGGACGTCGAGGACGCCGGGCGCCGGCGCGGCTGCCGCCGGATCGTCAATGAGCGAACCACCCAGCGTCTCCCAGTTGCTCCAGGCGCCGTCATACCACCGGTGCCAGAGCCGGTAGTCCGTGCCGGTGACGAACAGGTCGAGGCGTCCGGCGCTCCATGATGCCACCGCCGGGCCGTAGAAATCGGGTGAAGCACCACCCAGCGCCTCCCAGTTGCTCCAGGCCCCGTCGTACCACCGGTGCCAGAGCTGGTGGTCGGTTCCTTGCACGAAGACGTCGAGCCGCCCAGCACTCCAAGCAGCGACCGCCGGTGCAGAGTTGAGCACGCCGCCAAGCGACTCCCAATGGCTCCAACCGTTCTGGTACCAGATGTGCCACAGCTGGCGGTCGGTGCCCGCGACGAACACGTCGAGCCGACCGGGACTCCAGGCAGCGACTGCCGGACCGCCGATGAGGTGCACACCGTTCGGAGCCCCGAGGCTCTCCCAGTTCGACCATGACCCCGTGTACCACTTGTGGTGCAGCGCATCATCGGTGCCGACTGCGAACAGGTCGAGCCGCCCGGGTTGCCAGGACGCGACACCCGGCTTGTCCCACGTCAGCCCGCCGAGGTCGTTGAACCCGTCAGCGGAAGCCGGCGCAGCCGACATCAACCCCAGCGCCGCTGATCCGATCAGCGCTGCGACGATCCCGCTCAGACATTTACGTCCCGACATTGTCCCCCCTCAGACCGACGTGTCGAATGGCGTGTCGGCGGAATTTAGCATGGCCCGCGCTGCGCCCAGTCCTCTCCGGGCGCCTGTATCGGATAGCCAAACGCTGCTACCGGTCGCCCTAGCCCGGAGGTCGTGTGCCGATCCGCAGGCGGTTGCCGTCGGGGTCGGTGAGCTCGATCTCGCGCGCCCAGGGTTGCGTTTGGACGGTCACGCCGAACTCATCGGCGATCGCGTCGACATCGTCGACGTAGAGGTAGACGAGGGTTTCCGGACGGGCGTCACCGAGATGCTCGGAGAGATGCAGCCACACGTCGCCGCGACGAAGGTACATGTAGCGGGGCAGGTCTGGCGCAAAGCGGTGAACGCCATCGACGGCAAAGCCGAGCCGCTCGTACCACTCTGCCGCGGCCTCGCCGTCGGCCACCCGGAAGACCGGCACCATCAACTCGGGCACCGTCTCACCGTACGACACGATGCCGCGACCGGCAGCAGCTTCGTCGTCCCCATGGTCGAACGCGGCGAGTTCGATCGCGGTCGCGAGTGCCGCCGCGGCGAAGGCGACGGCGACGACCGTCCACCCGCGCCGCACCGCGTACCCGACCATCGCGGCGAGCCGTGCACCAGACAGTTCGCCCTTGTGGATGAAGCCACGGGCGGAACTGGTGCGCAGCCGGCGCCGGTACGTCGCTTCGTCGCGACTGGACGTGAGCACGACGACCGGCGGTGTGGGCCCGGCGGCGAGCGAGACGGACGGCTGGATGACCAGGCACCGGACTTCCGCGATGGCGCAGTGAGGTAGAACTGCTGCGTGATCGAGGCTGGGCGAGGCCGCCGCGGCTCTTCGGGGAGCGAGTGGCGTCGCCTCTGGCTCGGGATCGGCCTGCTGGCGACCGTGACTCTCGTGGGCACGATCGGCTATGTCGTGCTCGGTTTCGGGGCCCTTGATGCGCTGTACCAGACCGTCACCACCGTCACGACGGTCGGGTTCCGCGAGGTCGAGCCGCTCGGCCGGAGCGGGCAGATCTTCACGATCGTGCTCATCCTGGCCGGGGTCGGGACCGCGCTGTACACGTTGACGGTCCTGTTGGAGCTCCTCGTCGAGGGCCACCTCGGCTGGGCCATAGAGAGGCGAAAGATGGATAAGCGCATCGCCGCACTTCGCGGCCACGTCATCGTCTGTGGCTGGGGCCGGGTGGGCCGGGCCATCGCCCGCGAGCTGTCGGCGGCTGGCAAGGGGCTGGTCGTGGTGGACAACGACGCGGAGCGGATCGCCACTATCGGATCTCATCTCTACGTTCACGGGGACGCCTCGGACGACGACGTCCTGATGAAGGCCGGCATCGAACGAGCGGACGCGCTGATCGCGGCGGTGTCGACGGATCCCGCCAACCTCTTCATCACTCTGTCCGGGCGCTCGTTGCAGCCTGATCTGTTCATCGTCTCGCGGGCCCGAGAGGAGAACAGCCAGCCCAAGCTAGAGCGTGCCGGCGCCAACCGCGTCGTCAACCCGCAGGAGATCGGCGGCGCCCGCATCGCCGCGTTCGTGCTGCGGCCGCATGTGACCGAGTTCCTCGACGTCGTCATGCATGAGCGCGAGATCGAGCTGCGCCTCGAGGAGCTGCACATCGAGGAGCGCTCCCCGCTCGCTGGGCTCAGCCTGGCCGGCGCGAAGGTCCGCGAACGGACAGGGGCGCTGATCCTCGCCCTGCGCGACGAACAGCACAACTTCATCACCAACCCGACACCCGACACAGTGATCCAGCCCGGGCGCGTGCTCATCGCGATCGGAACCCCGACGCAGCTCGCCAGCCTGGCCCGCGTCATCCATGACGGCTTCGCCGAGGTCGGCGACACCGCCTGAGCTGCCGTGTGAGCGGTCCGCGGCGACGCCTCGACGCTGGATACCACGCGGTCGAGAACAGTGTGTGCCCATCCGCAGGCGCCGATCCTGGCGCCTCGTCGTGACAACGAGTGTCCAGATAGAACGCGCGAGACTGTCGCCCGCCAGTGGCATGGGACCACGTGAGCGCTGCAAGCGCCAGTGTCTTCAGCAACGCGGTCCGTGGAGCCGTCGGCATGGAGGCGGTCCCACGCCGGACGGAACCGTTCACCGGGCTGCGAGAACACCTCGACGTCGGAATCGCCCCGTGGTGAAAGTCTCAGCGGCCTACCTCACCACAACCGCCCGGCACAATCCGCCGAGACATTCGGACACCCGACGAATGGTGTGGTTGACAGCGCCTCGGCGTGACAAGCCATTTGCTGACCGAGTAGTGCTCCCGCGTGCGGGGAGGGCGAACGGGGATCGAGCCTAACGGTGTCTGATCGACGACCGAAAGCATATGCGAATCAATTCTGGACTCTCGCCATGGCGTCGGGGATAGCGGGGTCCGGATCTGGTTTGTGGTTTGTCTCATTCACGGCTTGCGGCCATTGACCGGGTGAATTCCTCGTCTGCTTGTGCACCGACCAGGAAGCACACGACCGTTCGATCACCGGCGCTCCAGGTCTCCTCCGACGGATAGAAGTAGACGTACTGCAGCCGCGAGGACTCCCACGGGACGCCGACGTAGGAGGCGAACGTTAGCTTGCAGACGGGGTCGGATTGCGCTTGCACGGCGGAGTCACCTGGATACGGTGCGCCGGCCTGAGCTTCGACATCGAAACGGTGGTACATCTCTGCTTGATGCGGGACGGAGCAGTCGACCTCAAAGGAGCGACGTTCCAGGTCGTCCTGTCCGGGCCGCGCCGGGGCCCGGTAGATGCACGTGCCCGGCCGGTCGATTTCGTCAACGGAGAGCACCTCGCGAGCGCCGGGCGGCAGTGTGGTAGCGGTGGGTGCGCGAGTCGTCGGCGCCTGGGCCATGGTCGTCGACGGCGTTTCCGGCACCAGGCCTGACGGCCCGGTCCATGTGGCGTAGTCCGGCTGCACCAGCGCGCAGGTCAACGATCGGGCGCCCTGTTCCCACGCCGTTCGGCCGGGAACGTCCCAACCGGCCATGTATCCGGTCAGGTCGCCGGATAGCGCCTCGACGTCGGTGGCGCACTGTTGCTCGGCGGCGCTCCGCAGCACGCGGGCGCCCGGCCACGTGTCGAGGACCGCCGACAGGTCCTTGACGCTTACCACCTCGGCGTTGTGCGGCTGGTCGCAAACAATCACGCCGGTCGCCGCGGTACCGCCGCCGAAACCGGCGAGGCAGTCGCCCGGCTCGGCGCTCAGTTGCGTGATCGGCGGTGGCTGCAGTGCGCACTGACCCGGCAAGTCGAGCTCGGCGAACGCCTTCTCATCGAGCGGAACGAAGTCCAACGTCAGGATCCGCCGTGTGACGACGGGATCGACGCCGTGTTCGGCGATCACCGCGGACGCCACGCAGGAGGCAGTCTCGGCCTCGACGCCATTCTGCGTTAAGAGGAACGCCTCGTCCTCGATCCACCACTCTGGATCCGGCACGCACGCGACCGTCGCGGCCGACATCTCTTCCACGACGTCGGGCAGCAGGTCGTCCAACCCGTGCCCGAAAGCGAGCGACGAAGCGACCGCCTCGGGTCTGACGACATCGGTCCACGCGTCGCTGATGCAGCTCAACTGGTCAACGGCCCGGGTCGTCGAGATGACCAGGAAGTTGCGGAGGACATCGGGCTCGACGCACCCTACGTAGGCGGCCGCGACAGCGCCCGCGTCCTCGTCGCTCAGGTCGTCGAACGTCACCCGGTCCTGGACGAGCCCGTCGACCGCATCGGCCGCATCCGGCGGGAGACCTTCGATCGCGGCGGCGAAGCATGGCCCGTCGGGTTCGACGAACCCGGCCGAGCCGATCGACTCACCGAAGGTCGCGCAGCGCAGCCATCAGATCGCCTGTCGGGCGGCCGAGGGTCGTCGGCGGAGCCGACGTGGCGGGCCGCTCCGTCGGGGCGGCGGCCGCCGTCGACGCGGCAGCCGCTTCCGTACCCGGGCCGGCCGCGTCGTCTCCGCCCGAACAGGCCGCCGCCAGGACGACCAACCCAACGGTGACCGGATATGCACGACCTGCCACGACGGGCCCTCCCTCTCGTGCAACGCCGCCCGGCGGAGCAGCGACACCCGCATCGTACTCGAGACGGACCATCGCCTGATCTCACACACGCCATACCGCCAATTGACGGAACCTGACTGTTCGGTGAGGCTGGACCTATTCAACTGCGGCACGAGGCACCCGGTGATCGCCTTCGGATCCCCGCCGTCGAGACCGGTGCCTCTCAAGAACGTCAGAATTGCTCGACGCCGTGGCCGCCACCGCGACGTCCGCAACTGCGGAAGTCGACAGGCGCCAACGCGCCCACAACGCGACGAAGGAAGCCCGGCCGTGGCCGACTCGCGATACCCGACTCTTCGCGCACGGCAAGCTCGTCACACGTTCCGGTCGGAGCGCGCCACCAAGCTGGCCGACCGCGCCCGACCCGCCAACGCCTCGCCTCCAATGATGTCCGGAAAGGCGCGTCCTCTATCGCTCAGCTGGAAGGCTCCGAGCGCGTCCTCGAAGCGCCGGTCCTCCCGCTCGCGATCGCGCGCACTAGAGCTCAGCGCGGGCGTCGGAGCCCGGGGGGCGTGAACGACGTCGTGGGTCGGTCGCGGGGCTACCGTCCCCACTCGCGGAATCCGAGGCCGCCAATTCGCATTCGCCGCGTCGAGCCACAACTGGCCGTGTACCTGACCGCGCCCGCTCGGTCCTGACCGATCGGAATCGAGGGAGCTGTGGGGTGAGCCGACCGGGGCCTCGTGCGTCAGGGCCGCTTCTCGACCCCGGCGAGCGACTCAGACGAGGCCGGCGGTGACCTCCATCTCGCCTCCGGCTGCGCTGTCGACGGTGCCGGCGATGCTGATCCGGGCGCCGGGTAAGACCGTGAGAGGCGAGGTGCTGCCGCCGACAAGTGTGATCTCCAGCGACCACGGGCCGGCCGTCGCGCGGACCTGGGTGGATGACGGGACGGCGACGACGGTGACCACGCTCACGGCGAACGGGCAGCCAACCGCCGCCGGGAGCTCGAGCGAGTCCAGAGGCGCTGCTGGCGGACAGGACGGCGCTTGCTCCCCCGTGTTGCCGGCGGTGGGAGGAGCGACGGTGGCATCCGATGGCGCCGCCGTGCTGAGTGCCGGTGCGCCGGGATCGACTGCTGGCGTGGTCGGCACAGCCGTTTGAGGGACTGGTGTGACGGGGGGCGCGGCTGCCGGGACCGGGGGAGGAGCGTCAACCGCCGGGCTGCTGGCTGTCGTACTCGACGGGGTCGGAGCAGAGACCGCGGGGACAGGGTTCCGGACGTCTCGTGCTCCACTCGGGACGTCGTCGGCACCCCACGGGTCGATGACGACGAGTCCCCCGATGGCAGCCAGGAGCATCGCGATGGTCACCGCCCGCACCCACCATGCGTGGAACGCTCGACGGAGGCGGCGCAGGACGTCTCCCAACGGAACGAACAGCCATGCTGCGATGCGCCGATCGCGCTCGATCATCGGGCCGAGCAGTTCTGCGCACGTCCGGCACATCTCGAGGTGTCCGCCGGCGTCGAGCTGCGTCTCGCGGCGACGGTCACGAGCGGCAAGGGCCAGGAGGACCGGGCGGCACTCAGGTGTCGGCAGCGAGAGCCGACGGAAGGTCAGCAGGAACTCCAGGCGGAGGTTGGCGCGGGCGCGGGCCAGGCGCATGGCGATCGCTCCGCGACTGACGTCGGTCTCCCCGGCCAGCGTCGCGAGGTCCGTGCCGGTAACCTCATGGCGCAGCAGGAGATCCCGATCGCCGGGATCGAGGCGCCTGAGGGCTGACGCGAGCGCAGCGGTCTCCTCGTTGTCGATCGTGCGCTGCTCGGGATCCATCGGGTTGGCGGGTTCGACGAGTCGGTGCTGGTGGCGGCGTTGCACAGACTGCGCGCGGAAGTGGGAGTTGAGGAGGTTGCGTGCGGTGACGACTGCGTAGGCGCGCAGGTCGTCATCGGCGAGCCGAGGGTCGGCGCGAGCGACTCGCAACAGCGTCTCCTGCGTGAGGTCGTCGATCAGGTGGCGGTCGCTCGTGCGTGCAGCCAGGGCCCGGCCGACGGCGGTTCGGACCGCAGCGAGCTCGTCGGAG
Source organism: Ilumatobacteraceae bacterium (assembly GCA_040507575.1). Lineage (GTDB taxonomy): Bacteria > Actinomycetota > Acidimicrobiia > Acidimicrobiales > Ilumatobacteraceae > JALZMG01. The sequence continues at coordinate 17,428 of JBEVOM010000121.1, read as the reverse complement.
TCCATCGTCAAGGTCGATCCACTACCCGCGCCGAGGGCGACACGAACGACCAGCGACGTGATGGCTGATCCTCGAAGGCGTTGTTGCTGATGACGGTGCGGGCGCCGTCATCGATCCACATCAAGGAGGACGACGATGATGAACAACCTCGAACGGCACGGCACCCGCCGCAGGCGGGCCCGCAACGCAGTGGCGGTGTCCGTGATCTGGGCCGGCCTGGCCAGCGGAGCGGTGATCGGCGACCGCACCGCCGCCGCCGCGCCGTCACCGCAGGTCACCGACGGCACTTCGACGGCGGGTCGGACCCACGCGGCCATCGCCCAGGCAGGCCTGCTCACGGCGGCACCTGTCCCCATCCACGGCACCGCCGAAGACGGCAGCGAGCTGATCGGCATGTTCCAGCTCCGTCGCTTCCAAGCCCAGCGTGGCGTGCTCTACGCGATTGGCGACCTGACCGGAACCCTCGGGGCACACGAAGTCTCGCGGCGCAACGTCCGCATGCCCGTTGGTGCGGCGAGCAACCCCGAGTCGGCAGGGCCGGAAGGCCTCCAAGCCGTCCCGACGCCGGGCGCGTGCAGCATCCTCAGCCTCGACCTCGGTCCGCTCGACCTCAACCTGCTCGGCCTGCGGGTCGCCCTCGACCAGGTCATCCTGCTCATCGAGGCCGTTCCCGGCGCAGGCGCACTGCTCGGGAACCTGCTCTGCGCCGTCGCCGGGCTGCTCGACAGCGGTCTCGGTGGCGTATTGGGTGGGCTGCTCGGCAACCTGCTGACTGCCATCGCCAACCTCCTCAACGGCCTCCTCGCCGTCTGAAGGAACCGCGCCATGTCGTGCGGGGCCGTGCCGCCCGCGGCCTCGCACGGCGCCTGCGCCGGATGCCTGTTTGCCCACGACCTCTGGGATGGTCATCGTGCCCCTCGACGACTGGGCCCGTTGACAGACCCGGTCGTGACGGGGCCGGGCGAGAGAGACGTCACGGAGTCCTCGCCGACTTCACCCGAAGACAGCGCGACAACGTGTCACAACCGTCATGCCGCCCGGCTCGTCGAACGTAGACGCGACGCGACCTGGAGAGCGATGTGAGCGCGCGCCGCATCCCCGAGACGCCGGCAGGATGCCGCCGTGTCCGAGAACGACGTCCAGCAACAGCGTCGCTTGCGTCCTCGAACGCCGGGACATGGTCGCCCGGCGCCGCCAGGACTACGACCGCCACGCCGCCTACGCCGTCGTCGCCTTCGTCACCAACGGCTGATCGACGACCGCACCGGATCTAACGACCGTCCGATACCAGCCGTGGGATGACAACGACCCGGCGCGTCCCCCAGCGCCGGGTACTCGGCGGTGACCCTGGTCGCTTGTGCAGCCCGGCGATCCGGCGTGGCGCTCCTGCACCGTCTGCGATACTGCGGCCAGTCCGGAACGGGAGGGCTGGGATGAGTGACACAGTCGACACGGCGGTTGCCAGCGTTGTCGCACCGCTGGCCGATGAGCTCTCCGGGTTGCGCGACGTGTACGTCGACCTTCACCGGCACCCGGAGCTGTCGAGGCAGGAGATCCGGACGTCGTCGATCGTCGCCGATCGCCTCGCCCGATCGGGGTATGAGGTGACGTCGGATGTGGGTGGGACCGGCGTGGTCGGCGTCTTGCGCAATGGTGACGGACCGATCGTCGCGCTGCGCGCCGACATGGACGCGCTCCCGGTGCGGGAGCAGACGGGGCTGTCGTATGCGAGCGAGGTCGTGGCGAGGGACCCGAGTGGTCGGGACGTGCCGGTGATGCACGCCTGTGGCCACGACGTCCACACCACGTGTCTGATCGGTGCCGCCGACCTGCTTGCCCGGGCGAAGGGCGACTGGCGTGGGACGCTGATGTGGCTCGCCCAACCGGCTGAGGAGACGATCACCGGCGCGCGCGAGATGCTTCGCGACGGGTTGTACGAGCGTTTCGGCACGCCGTCGGTGGTGCTCGGTCAGCACGTCGCCCCCCTGCCGGCAGGCTTGATCTTGCACCGTCCGGGCCCGGTGATGGCAGCCACGCTCAGCCTCGATGTCACCATCCATGGTCGTGGTGGTCACGGCTCCAGGCCCGAGACAACGATCGACCCTGTTGTGGTGGGCGCTTTCATCGTCACCCGCCTACAGACGATCGTGTCCCGTGAGATCGAGCCGCTGCAGGCGGCAGTTGTCACGGTCGGGGAGTTCCACGCCGGCACGAAGTCGAACGTGATCCCGGGCGAGGCGCGGCTGGCGATCAACGTCCGCAGCTATGACGACAAGGTCCAGCGCCACGTCGTGTCGGCGATCGAGCGGATCGTCCGCGCCGAGGCCGACGCCGCGCGTTGCCCGCGTCCGCCCGAGATCACACGGTCCTACGGCGGGCCGGTCACCAGCAATGACGCTGAGGTCGTCGAGCGGGTCAAGACCGCCCACCTGGCGTGGTTCGGCAGCGATCGCGTGCGGGACATGCCGATGCCTGGCATGGGCAGTGAGGACTTCGGCCTGTTCGCCCACGTCGACGGCGATCCCGAATCGCCCGCCACGATCCCGACGGGGTTCTGGTTCTGGGGCGGCGCCAGCGCCGAGCAGGTCGCCGCTGCGCCGGGAACGACGTTGAGGGAGAAGGTCGCGTCGCTGCCGAGCAACCACCATCCCGGGTTCATGGTCGATCCCGAACCGACGCTGCGGACCGGGGTGGAAGCCCTCGCCGTCGCCGCCCTGGCCTACCTCGATCGGTGATCCTGCGCCGCCGGCCATCGTCACCGTTGCCTGAAGGCCAGCTACCTCTCCGCCCGTGCGAACCGGGGGCGCCGTGGTGCGCACCGACCGGACCAACACCACGCACCGTGGCAGGTGCCGTGTACGAGAGCCGCCGTTGCCTCACCCACCGGCGCGGTTTGCCATGGACATCCGGGGCGGATCGTCGCCCGAGCCAGACGGTCCCACAGTCCAGTCCGCCGATAAGAACATCCGGTAATTCCGTTGTGCCGCATCCTCGAACGCCGGATGCCCTTCTCGAGCGTGCGGTACCGCATCGATAGTGTGACCGTAGAGCCGGTCTGTGCCCAACGGTCGTCACTTCGTGGAGTTGGCGGTGTTCGGTGTCGCGGGATGATGCTGCCGGTGGTGATGGACGAGCGCTTCGATCGGGGTGGTCAGATCGGTGGCGTCGGCTTCCTCGGAGATTGCGGTTGCCAGTCGCTGCGCTGAGGTGCGGTAGTGCGGCCCGGCGAGGACGTCGTGGACGGCCGCTGCGATCTGTGCCGTCGATGCTCGGGTCCGGAGGCGTATCCCGGCGCCGTGGTGCACGACTCGTGCGGCGTTGTCGTTCTGGTCTCGGCCCATCGGGATGCACACCATCGGGACGCCGGCTGCCAGCGACTTCATGACGGTGCCGTGTCCGGCATGTGTGACGGTGAGAGATGCTTGGCGCAGGATCGATTCGTGGGGTGCTGACTGGACCACCGCGACGTTGTCGGTCGACCGCATCTCGTGGGCATCGATCATCTGCCCGATCGTGACGACAGCCCGCACGGGCATCGCCGAGAGCGCCTCGATGACCCGCTTGAGAAGCGGCGCCTGGTCCTGGAACGTCGAGCTGAACCCGACGAGGACCAATGGGTCCTGGTTCGAGGCGGGCCATGGCTGTTGCCATGGCTCCGCCCAGGTCGGGTCGTCGAGGATCGGCCCGACGTAGGTGACGTTGGCGGGGACGAACGGTGACGCGAAGTCGAACGTGGGGCTGGACAGCACCAGGATCTGATCGGTGTCGAGGACCTGGTCGTAGAACGATCGCAGGGGCGCAAGGCCGTTGGCCCGACGAGCGGCGTTGAGCGTCGGCAGCGCGTTGTTGAACAGCCGGTTGACGACGCGCTGCATCAGTGCGTCTCGGTTCTTCCCGATGACGCCCTTGGCCAGTGGGAACCCGGCGCCGAACGCGGGAGCTCCCTTGGTCGGCAGCGCCCAGATCTGTGGGACCAGTGGCGCTACGGGCAGCTCGGCTGCTTGAGCGGCGATGATCGCTCCGAACAGCAAGAAGTCGGGCACGACAGCATCGGGTCGCACCGCGGCGATGGCATCGGCGGTGTCTGCGGCGTACTCGTGGGCGGGTCCGGCGATGAACCGGTCGCAGACGCGCTTGATCATCGTCAGCGGGTTGCTCGTCTCCCAGTCCTTGATCGGGTCCTGTGCTGGATCGAGCGAGGTGCGATGAGGTGCGCGCCGCCACGGTGAGAACGAGCACCCCGCCGCCTGTGCCTGCTCGCTGATCGTCGGATCACCCAGCACGTGCACCGAATGCCCTCGGGCGATGAGTCGCCGGGCCACGCCGAGCTCGGGCGGCAGCGTGCCGCCGCCTTCCCACATCGGCATCAGGTAGCGACGCGGCACGGTCATGAGGGTTCCTCCTCGGCAGTGCGCTCGACCGGGCGCAGGACGCCCTCGACGAGCTGGTGGATGATGGACTCGACCCGGGCGCGCGACCCCCCGAGGTCGCGCCGCAGGAGCTTCCACACCGTCACGTCCGTGGCGGCGTACAGGGCAAGGACGAGCTCCTCGCGACGTGCGCCACGACGTGCGCTGACCCACGGCGCGAAGGTCCGCTCGATCCAGCCTCGATGGCTCTCCCGGGCTTCGGCCAACAGCCGATTGATCGGGGCGACACGGCCCTCGAGCTCGAGGAGGCGAACGTTCGCGTCCCCCATCGTCTCGTAGCGCTCGACGAGACGGCGCACCGCGTTCGTCGTGTCGCCGGGCTCAGCGGCCCGTGCGTCCTCTTCGATGGGGCGTTGCCAGGCGACGACCGCCACGGCGAGATCGTCCTTGGACCCGAAGTGCCGGAGGATCGTTTGGCGGCTGACGCGAGCTGCGGAGGCCACGGCGTCAAGCGTGACCTGGTCGTACGGACGATCGAGCCAGGTGTCGTAGGCCGCCTGCAGGATCCGGTCTCGCGTGTGCTCGACGGACTCGCGCCGCTGCGTCATCCGATAGGCCCGAGCCGTGTTCACGTTACGTGATGTAACACGAAAAATATTGGGATGACAAGAGGTAACACGAACTCTGGGGCGCCGAGACGGCGATCCGTGCGCGTGTCGCGACGACGGAAACGGTCTGCAGCGAAGGTCTCGCCATTGCCGGACTTGCGCGGATTGGCGCGCAGTTGGGGCCGCCGTCGTCAATCTCGGCCGATGCACCCAGTTGCCAGCGACTCCACTCCGACGCCGAGCTGATCAGCGACCCGCTGATCCCCCGGACGTAGGAATGCTCGCGCACGAGCCGCCCGCGACCCTTGAGGATCATGCCGTCCTTGTAGTCGGGCGATCACCATTCGACGGCGACGGTGACGTCGCCGTCGGGCAGGCGCTCGTCGTCGAGCTCGGTGACGTTCGTGGTGACTCTGTTCTCGCGTCGGAAGCTCGCTCCGGTCGCCAACGCCGATGCTGGTGGTTGACTCACTTCTGGGCGCGCTTATGCTCAGCCTGCCGGGGGTCACCCGGCTCGACGAGCGACGGGATATGCCCGATCGCCGTCACGAGTTCGGGGGCGTCGTGCGCACACTTCGGTCAGCCGACGGGCACAACGTGGAACCAGGCGACCTGTTCGTGTCCCGGCTGCCGCGGCGGTATCGCGAGGTCGCACCGCGCGAGGAGGTGCTGAGCGGCCGCCGGGTCTGGTTCCTGGACGGCCACCGCACGCTGACCTCGACGCTCTACCAGCTTCTGCCAGGCGACGGTCCTCGCGGTCCGGATGTCCGACGCCGGCTGCGCGATCTCGACGCTGACGGCATCCAGAACGAGGTGGTGTACCCGAACCTCGGTCTCACGGTGATGAGCATCGCGGACGACGAGCTGGCGATGGCTTGCGCCCGCATCTACAACGACGACCTCGCCGATCGCTATCTGCCCCACCGGGACCGTTTGACCGCGATCCCGATCATCCCAATCGTCGACATCGGCTCCGCGGTCGAGGAGATCGAGCGCGTCGCTGCGCTCGGCTTCCGTGGCATCCTGCTGCCGCTCGTCCCGCACGTCCCGTATTACCGGCTCGACCGATATGCGCCGATCTGGGCCGCTGCACAGGCCCACCGGCTCCCCGTGTCGTTCCATGTCGGGACCGGCTTCGTCGTGCTGCCGAACGGCACACCCATCGCGGCGAGTCGCGCCCGGCTCAGCATGAACCTGCTGCCGGCCATCGGTCATGCCGGACGATCGGGATCCGCCGACGAGCCCGATCCGGCACGGACCGCTGACGCCAAGCGCACCATCGGAGCGCTCAGCGTCGGCGACGAAGCGCGGGATCTGATCGCGGCGCTCGTCGGCTCGGGGACGCTCGACCGGTTCCCCGAGCTGCACATCGTCAGTGTGGAGAACAACGCCAACTGGCTGGCCTGGTCGATGATGGCCATGGACAAGGCATGGACGTTGGGCCCTGGACAGCCCGAGTCGTTCAAGGCGACGTTCCACGACGGCACGTCCGATCCTGACACCGAGCCGGACCTCGATCTCTTCGGCTTCTCGTGGCCGTACCCACTGATGCCGAGCGAGTACGTGAGACGTCAGGTCCATGCGACGTTCATGGACGACGTCGGAGCGATCGCGGCCCGTCACGTCACCGGGATCGCCCCGCTGCTGTGGGCGTCGGACTACCCCCACGCCGAAGGGACCTGGCCGGAGAGCCGACGGGCACTCGCCGCGCTCCTCGACGGCGTCCCGGACGCAGAAGCTGACGCGATCGTCGGCGGGAACCTCGCATCCCTCTACGGGCTTGAGGATGCCCACGCGTGATCCCGCTGACCGCGGACGCGACGGCGCGTCCGTTCCGATTCGCCGTCGGTGGTCCCGCTTCGGTGCACGATCGCGTCGCGCTCGTCCGTCACGTCCAGACCGCCGAACGCGTCGGGTATTCGACAGCGACGTTCCCCGACCACCACTTCATGCCGATCTCCCCGCTCGTCGCGATGTCGGTCGCCGCCGCAGCCACCACCGACCTCCGACTCGGCTCGTTCGTCCTCGCCACCGATCTGCGCCATCCGGCGATGCTCGCCAAGGACATCGCCAGCCTCGACGTCCTCAGCGACGGTCGAGTCGAGCTCGGACTCGGCGCCGGCTGGATCCGGTCGGACTTCGACACGCTCGGCATCCCGTTCGCCGACGCCGGCACGCGCATCACCCGAGTCGAGGAGGCTGTCGCCGTCATCCGGGGCGCATGGTCGGGCGAACCGTTCGACTTCACCGGATCGCACCATCGGATCGCCGGACTCGTCGGCGTGCCGCGGCCTCGACAGGTCGGCGGGCCGCCGGTGCTCGTCGGCGGCGGCGGCAGGAAGATGCTGGAGGCGGCGGCCCGCTGCGCCGACATCGTGACCATCGCGGCTCGGCCGCTGGAATCGAGAACGGTCTCGGGTTCGGACGCGGAATCGTTGCGCCGACGGGTCAAGTGGATCGCCGACGCGTCCGATGGACGCCCGGTCGTGCCGGAGCGCCACGTCCTCCTCGGCGGCATCGCCGTGACCGACGACCGCCGGGGTGGTGCACGAGCCGTCGTCGCCCAACTCGCCGCTACGGCACGGAGGTTGGCGCTGCGGCCGATCGAGCTGTCGGAGGACGACATCCTCTCGTCGCCGTTCTTCGCGGTCGGGTCGGTACCGGCCATTGTCGAACAACTTCTCGCGTTGCGGGAGGAGACCGGCATCTCGTACATCTCGGTGCCGTCGTCCGCGCTGACGGACTTCGGCCCCGTCGTCGAAGCACTCACCGGCAGGTAGGGGGGCGCAACCGTGGTCGGCCGTCCAGGGGCGCCCGGCGAGAGGTGCGCCGAACCGCACTCAACTTGAGACTCCGACTGCCGTGACAACGACGAACCCGACGAGACCGATCACCGCGAGCAGCCAGCGACTTCCCCCAGAGCCCGATATGGCCGAGAGATCCAAGCGACGCTGCCTGACCCGCCCCGACAAGGCGGCGGCACCGATCCCTGACCTGCTCAAGCGGGACTTCCACGCTGAGCGGATCGATCAGCGCTGGTGCGGCGACCCACTGAGGTCCCAAGGACAAAGGCAAGCTCGACTTGGCCACCGTGGTGGACCTCGGCTCGCAGCGACTGCCCGGCTTCGCCCTCAGCGAACAGGCGGCGAGTACGTCGGCGAGCTCTTCGCGAGCGCCTGCCGGGCGTTGGGAGTGACCCCGTCGATGGGCCGAGTCGGCTCAGCACTGGACAAACGCGGCGGCCGAGAGCTGGAACTCGACCCTCGAGCACGAACTCCTTTCCCGGCAACTTCGACACCAAGGATCAGGCCCGCCAAGCCGTCGCCCGTTCATCGACGCCGACAACCATCGGCGTCGCCACAGATGGCAACAGGGTGCGGGCGAACGAGAGGCTGTGAACCAATCAGGAACCCTCCACGGTTCCAGGGGAACCCCACAGGGTCATCTCCGGGTCGAGCCCGGCGGCGCGAGAGCGCCGGTCGGCTCAGGTCTCGCGGCGGGTGACTTCGTCGGCGAGGACGAGTTCGAGGAACTCGGCATCAGCTCGAGCAACTCGCAGATCTTCACCCCGCGCCGCCTCCTGCGAGTCGACCTCCTCATCATCGATGACTTCGGACGGCAGGCCCTCGACCAGCTCGACACCGCCGACGTCTACGAGCATCGTCGAACGACATCGGGCTGCGGCGACCGTCGCAACCTCGAACCGGGAGCCGATCGAGGGGCTCGGATTGATGGGCGATGCGCTACTCGCCCAATCCGCCATCGATCGACTGCAGTCCGCCGCACACGAACTCGTGCTCGACGGAGCGGCGGGTGTTGGGTCAAGGTCGTCGGTGATACGTGGGTACCCGCGCCATTGCCCCTCAGGAGCGACCGCTCGGGGGTTTCGGCACGTCTCGACGTGGTACCGCTCCGGCGAGATGTCGTGCGGGCGATGGAGGAGACAGCAGCAAGGAGGTTGGCGATGCGGATCGCAGTGATCGCGCCACCGTGGGTGGCGGTGCCCCCACGGGGTTACGGGGGGACCGAGATGGTCATCGACGGCTTGGCCCGAGGCTTGCTCGACGCAGGTCACGACGTTTTGCTGTACGCCACCGGCGACAGCACGTGCCCGGTTCCGTGCGCCTGGACCCTGCCTCGGGCGGTCGGCACCGTGAACACCGGGGCGGCGACGGAGCTCCATCACGTCATCACGGCCTACGAAGCCGTCATGGCCTGGGGCGCCGACGTCGTGCACGACCACACCCTCGTGGGCCCGGTGTACGCCGCACGGTTCGACGTCCCCGTCGTGACGACGAACCACGGCCCGTTCGACAGTGAGTTGGGGGCGCTGTACCAGGCGATCAGCGACCGTGTCGCAGTGATCGCGATCTCCCGGAGCCAAGCGGCGGCCAGTCGGGACACGTCGATCGCCGCGGTGATCCACCATGGCCTCGATCTCGCCGGCTTCCCCGAGGGTCGGGGGGACGGCGCCTACGCCGTGTTCCTCGGCCGGATGAGTCCCGACAAGGGTGTCGACGTGGCCGCCCGGGTGGCGCGGGCGGCCGGGATGCCGCTGAAGATCGCCGCCAAGCTGGCTGAACCGGCCGAACGCGAGTTCTACCGGGCCCGGGTCGAGCCGTTGCTCGGTGGTGACATCGAGTACGTCGGCGAGATCGGCGGCGAGGACAAGCGAGCGCTGCTCGGCTCGGCGGTGTGCCTGCTCAACCCGCTGCGGTGGGCGGAGCCGTTCGGTATGGCCATGATCGAGGCGATGGCCACCGGGACGCCGGTGGTGGCGACGCCGTGTGGCTCGGTGCCCGAGATCGTCGACGACGGGGTGACCGGCTTCATCCGTGGGACCGAGCCTGCCTTGGCTGCGGCGCTCGGCCAGGTCGCCGACCTCGACCGTGCCGCCTGCCGCAGGGTGGTGGCCGAGCGGTTCTCGGTGCAGCGGATGGCTGCCGAGCACGTCGAGCTCTTCGAGCGCCTCGTCGCAAAGGTCCGACGGCCACGGCAGGTGGCCTAGGCGTCGCCGTGGGAGCCAGGAGGTTTCGGCGTGGGGTCTGTCTGCCACGCCGAGGTACCGTCGGCGATGCGGAGCTGACCCACCCGCCCATGGATGTGGATGTCGCGGATCGTCAGATCATCGAGGGGGCCGAGGTCGTCGCGGGTGACGGTGATGCCGTCGGCTGTCGGGTCCATGCCCACCATGGTTCGTACGAGCAGGAGGATGGAGGCCGACGACCACGCCTGAGGTGAGCACGACGCGGGATAGCCGACGGGGACGGGCACGTCGGCGCTGGCAACGCCGGCGAACAGCTCGGGTGGTCGGCCGTGGTAGTGCGCAGCGGCATCGAGGGCGCCGTCGACGATCAGGTCGACGACGTCCCAACGGCGGTAGCGGGCGGCGCCGGCGGCGCAGATCGCGGTGTCATGGGGCCAGACCGAACCGTTGTGGTAGCTCAGGGGGTCGTAGGCACCGGCGCCCTCGGCCAGTGTCCGCAGTCCCCAGCCCGACCAGATGTCGGGGGCGGTGACCCGGTCGAGGTAGCGGTCGGCCAGCTGGGCGTCGGCGATGCCCGTCCACAGGGCGTGCCCGGGGTTGGTCGTCAAGGCGTCGACCTGGCGTCCGTGGCCGTCCAGGGCGATCACGAAGTACCCCCGTGGGTCCCAGAACTCGTCGTTGAAGCGGTCCTTCACGTGCTCGGCACGTGCGCGGAGCGCGGCGGGATCGACGTCGAGCGACATCACGCCGGCGAGATCGGCTGCGCCGTGGAGGGCAGCGTAGGTGTACCCCTGCACTTCGGCGAGTGCGATGGGCGGGTCGGGCAATGACCCGTCGAAGAACGTGACACCGTCCCACGAATCCTTCCAGCCCTGGTTGGCCAGACCCCGATCATCGCGGCGGCGGTAGGTCACGAAACCACCGTCGGCGGCATTGTCCTCGATCCAACGCAGGGCCGCCCGGATCGCCGGTGCCAGGCGATCGAGGGTGGCCGAGGTGAGCGCACCCCACCGCCACGCCTCGGCGACCGTGACCACGAACAACGGGGTGGCATCAACGCTGCCGAAATAGCGGCCGCGCACCCCGAACGGTCCACCGCCTCCGTGCCGGCGCACCTCGTGGAGGATCTTGCCTGGTTCCTCCTCGGTCACCGGGTCGTCCGTCATGCCCTGCAGCTCAGCCAGCGTGGTCAACACGCCCGCCGCCAACTCGACGTCGAACGGCAGCGTCATCCACGACGTCAGCAACGAATCCCGACCGAATAAGGTCATGAACCACGGCGCTCCCGCTGCGACGACGACCCGATCGCCGTCGGACATTCGCAGCGCGGAGAGATCGGCGACTGCCTGGTCCACCGCGATCGACAACCGGGCGTCGGTCGAGGTCACGAGCGGGGTGTCCCGTGACCACGCCGCCGTGCGACGGAGCTCCTCGGGCTCCGCCGCCAACACGGGAAGGACCGGCTCGACGTTGGCGGTTCGACCGTCGGTGACCGGCTCCGCGACGACCGACAACGTCACCCGCTGGCCAGGTTCGGCCTGCAGACTCCACACGACCTCACCGGCAGCGGCATCGACGGCGGTCGGTGGACGGTTCCAACGGATCCGGGTCGCGTTCTCATCGTCGTCGTCCACGAGGATCACACCGTCGGCGAGCACCCTCGGTGTCGCCGCCGGTCGGCCGGCACCTCGCTTCACCTCGAAGATGTGCGCGAAGTCGGCACCGACCGACAGGCGCAGCGTCGAGGCGACGGCGTGGTGACCGGTCGCCCACAGCTCCAGATCATCGCGGAGGCTGCCGTCCAGCCGGCGTCGCCGCAACAACAACGCTGGACGTTCGTGACCGGCGCCATCCCGAAGGCGATGGATGACCACCGCCGACGACGGCGACGGCGTGGCGGTGGCGATCGGCGTCAACGGAATGTCGTCGACCCACAACGCGAACCTCGACAGGAACCGGCGATCGTCATGGACCAGACCCTCGGTACCGCCCGTGATGTCGCCACGGCGATCACTGATCGCGAACGCCGCCCCACTGACCAGCGTGAGCTGGGCCGGTCCGCCGACGGGAGGCACTCGATCAGCACCGGCGTGGAGTGGTCCCAGATCGTTCGTCACCGAACCAGCCATCGACCACCAGCATGTCATCGGCCCCCACCCGTCGCCACGCGGCGCTCAACGCACCAACGGACGACGAGGGTGGTCGGCCGGCGGCGGACGGCCGGGGCCCACGTCGAGCACCGAAGGGTCGCCGGGGCCGTCGACGTCGTGGCTCGCGCCGAGCGAGGCGCGTCCAGCTGGCCGACAAGGAGTCGGTAACGGCTCGCCGGGTCAGGACATTGCCGCCGCGTTCGCTGGCCGGCTTCGAATTCCGGGAGCAGGTTCCACGAGCGGCCACCGAGAGCGACCCGGGATGGGTCGGCTGGCGTCGCGAGCACGCCACGGAACGAGTGCCGGCGAGCCGCCGGCGCCCCGCACACCTGTGCCGAAGGCGCACGTGCGGGTTCTGGCACGCCCGATCTCAATGCTCACTCCTGCGTCGCCTCGCCCACGATCAACAGTTGTCCGCCGGCGTCAGCCCGCAACTCGAGTCTTTGGATGGACGCGTGACCGGTTTGGGTCCAGTGCAGTTCCACGTCGACGATCGCCGTGTTCGCATCGAGCGAGACCATGACCACGTCACCGACGTCGACGTCGTTGTCGTTCCAGAACTCGACGTAGTACTCGAAGGAACGGGCCCGGCCCTGTTGGAACTGGGGGGCGAGCTCGGACCATGACCGTTCGTAGTCGCCGGCCTGGACCGCCTCGTAGTACTCGCGCACGAACGTCTCCGCAGCGCTCGCGCTGACGAGCACCCCCGTAGGAGCGAGGGTGGCTGGCGTTGTGGGCGATGGCGCGGTCACCGTCGTGCTCGGGGCGGGCGAGACCGTCGCCGTCGTCGAGGGCACCAGCGCCGGCGCGAGGGCCAGGATCGAAGTCGGGGGCGGCGAGGTCGGAGGTGGCGACGGCGGCGCCAGGCTGATGGTCGTCGTGGTGGGCTGCAGCGTCGACGTGGACGAGGTCGAAGGGGCAGCGGCCGACGCTGTGACGGGAGGTGCTCCGAGGGCCGAAGTGGTCGTCCGTGCGGTGCTCCCGTCGTCGCTGCGGCCAGCGAGCAGGATGACGGCGAGAGCGATCGCCACGAGCCCGGCGAAGAGCGCCGAGACCAGCAGCGGGAAGGCCGGCCGCCGGCGTTGTGGCCGTTTCGCTTCGCCGAACGTCGTCACGGGTGGCGGGGTCGAGGGACGGGTGATGGCCGGGGAGGGCCGCCTGGTCGTGTCGGGGGGCCCGATCGAGTGCGCCCGCGCACGCACCGGTGGTGGGAGCGGCAGCACGGCATCGAGCGTCCTCGCCACCGACGCCAACGCTCGACGGAGCTCCGGTACCGTCGGGCGTCGCGAGGGCTGCGGATCCAGGGCTCGGTTGATGGGCCCGGCCAGGGCTGCGGGCACCTCGTCGGGCAGCGCGGGTGCTGACGCCATGACCTTGCGTGACAGGAACGCCTCCATCCGCTCACCCGGCTGCTGCTGGAGTGGCGGGTCACCGACAAGGGCAGTCGCCAGGGTCGACGCGAGACCGTAGACATCGCTCCACGGCCCATCGGGCTCGTTGCGGAGAACTTCTGGAGCCACGTGCTCCGGCGTGAACGCGATCTGGTCAGTGGTCGCCATCGACTGGCCCACCAGCAGGCGAGCGATCCCGAAGTCCCCCAGCTTGACGCGACCGTCGCTCCCTAACAGGACGTTCCCCGGTTTCACGTCGCGATGCAGGATGCCCAGGTCGTGCGCGGCGATCAACGCATCCGCCATCGCGACTCCCACCGCGGCGACCTCCGCAGCGCCCACCGGCCCATCGGTAGCGATGACATCGCCCAGCGACCCACGATCGAGGAACTCGGTCACCAGGTACGGCTGGCCCACCGCCGAACGACCGGCCGTGTACACCGTCAGGACGTGGGGATGAGACGACAGGCGGGCGATCATGTGAGCCTCCCGACGGAACTCTCGCCACACCCTCGGATCTTCGACATCACGGCGCAACACCTTGACCGCCACCTGACGATCCAGCGATTCCTGCGTGGCCAGGTACACCACAGCGGCGCCGCCCCGCCCGAGCGTGCGCACGATGGTGTAACCGGGCAACACCGGCACCGCGCCTCGCGCCGGGATCATGCTCGACCCACAGTGAGGGCAGAACACCGCCGTCGCCGGCACCTCCCCCCGACATCGTGGACAGCCCGCCACCGCCCCTTCGGGATCGCCCAGCACCAGCAGCTCGTACCCTTTCGGCCCGGGTGAGGAACACCACGTGACGGCGCCGCTGTGCGGCGCAGCGCACACGAGGCTGGTAGCTCAGCGTGCCCGACCCGAAGCGGCCCGGTCTTGGTGCCAGTCACAGCCGAGCTGAACGCCCGTCTGACGAGCGCCATGCGAATGGTCCCACGTCGGCCCCGTCGGAGCAGACGGCGTGACGAGAAAGCCGGACGAAGTGGTCCCACATCCGGGGTCAGGTCTGCGTTGCTCGAACATGATCATCCGGTGATGAACAGTTGGACGCACCTCGCCCGCCTCGGGAGTCGGCCTTGCCCGAGAACGTCCGCCCGAAACGCGCGCCGGCAGCCGCCAGGAACGCGTCCTCGAAGCGCCGGTGCTCCCCCACGCCGACGCGAACGTCGGACGGAGTCAGGAGGTCGTTGCCTGACGCGGCAGCTAGGACACGAACCGCTCCCGGCCGGCCCAGTACGGAGCGCGGAGGTCCTTCTTGAGCACCTTGCCGCTCGGGTTCCTCGGGAGCACGTCGACGAAGTCGACGCTCGTCGGGCACTTGTAGCCGGCGAGGTGCTGACGACTGAACGCGATGACGTCCTGCGCCGTCAGTTCGGCGTCGCCGGCCTTCACGACGATGGCCTTCGGTGTCTCGCCCCATTTCTCGTGCGGCACACCGATGACCGCCACGTCGGCGACGAGGGGGTGGTTCATCAGCACGTTCTCGACCTCGGCCGGGTACACGTTCTCCCCGCCCGACACGATCATGTCCTTGACCCGATCGTGGATGTAGACGTACCCGTCCTCGTCGACGTAGCCGGCATCACCGGTGCGGAACCAGCCGTCGGCGTCGACGGCCGCCTTGGTGGCCTCGTCGTCGTGCCAGTACCCGAGCATGATCTGCGGCCCGCGGACCCAGATCTCGCCGACGGATCTCGTCGCGCCGGCCACCGGTCCGGCGGCCGTCGGCACGTCGAGCCCGGTCGTCGGGTCGACGATGCGCAGCTCGACCGCCGGCCCGGGCAACCCGCACGAGCGCAGACGGTGGCGGTGGGTCCCAGCGAGGTCGTGGTCCGCCGGCGGGAGGTGGACGATGGCGCCGGTCGTCTCGGTGAGGCCGTACGCCTGCCAGAACTTGCACCCGAGCAGCTCGACGCTGCGGGCGAGGACATCCTCGCTGATCGGGGACGCGCCGTAGACGATGATGTCGAGCGTCGAGTAGTCGGCATCGGCGGCATCCGGCACGAGCAGGAGGAATTGCAGGAGCGCCGGCACGACGAAGGCGTGGGTGATGCCCTGCTCGGGGATCAGGCGGGTCAACGCGGCGGGGTCGAGCTCGCGCATGATCACGCTCGTCGCCCCCTCGACCATGCCGGCCACCGCCCAACCTCCGCCGCCGATGTGGAACAGCGGCATGGCGACCAGGTTGACGGATTCGGCATCCAGCTCCCACATCTCGGTCGCCGCTGGGAGCAGCGCGAAGAAGTTGTCGTTGGACAGCATCACGCCCTTCGGCCGGCCCGTGGTGCCACTCGAGTAGAGCTGGAACGCGACGTCCGAACCCGTGGTCGGCAGGCGCGGATCGAACGGCTCGAACGACGCGACCCACTCGTCGTAGGCGACGCGGCCGGGGCCGGCGAGGCCGCTCCCGCCGATCACCACCGCCGTCGTCACCGCCGGGACGTCGCCGGTGATGGCGTCGAGCACCGGGACGAAGTCCGGCCCGACGACCACCACACGGGCGGACGTGTCGTCGACGACGTAGGCCACCTCGGGTGGGGCGAGCCGCCAGTTGACATCGACGCAGACGGCGTTCAACAGCGCGGCGCCGAAGAAGACCTCGAAGTGCTCGATGCCGTTCTTGTCGAGGAACGCGACACGGTCCCGGGCGCCGATCCCGGCCGCGGCCAAGCCGCCGGCGACGCGCCCCGCCCGGTCGTACAACTCGCTCCACGTCACGCGGCGGTCGTCGAGGACGATCGCCACATCGTCGGGCCGCTCGGCGGCGTGCGTGCGAACGATGTCGGCGACGTTCCCGATCCCCATGGTCGCCGGATCGTACTGCCGGTCCCGCGTCCCGGACGCGCCGACCACGTTCGGGCCGTGGGTCGGTGTCCCTTCGGATGGAACGGGTTCACGTCTCCCGCCCGCCAACCGGCACCTTGGCGATCTGGGCGCGCAGGGTCCCCATATCCAGACCCTGGGCGCCCAGACATCGGTGCCGGCTCGGCGGTCTGTCGCTCCCTGCGAGATCGAACATCCGCTGGGCGAAACGCGATCACCTCGGGTCGGGCGCGCCGTCGTCGGTCATCGGGGTCGAACGTGCCGTCAGCGTCCGAGAGCGTCGAGGCGTTCGAGGAACGTGCCGGCGCCGTGCACGATCGCCCCACGGGCGATGGCGGCATCGCGCAGCGCGCCGTCGGACGTGACGACGGTCGCGTTCGCGGCCGCGCCATCGGCAACCAGTTCGTCGAGGCGCTCGATGATCCGCTCGTCGGCGGCGTCGCGCCCGCGACGCCGCGCCGTGAGGACTGTGACGCCGTCGTGGTCGCCGTCGGGGAGACCCTCGACCGGATCGTCGAGGACGATCTCGACGACGACGTCGGGCATCGACGCCGCCCATGGCTGCAGGCGCCCGACGAGCCGGCGCGCGGCGGCCGGCCGGTCGCGCCACCACCCGTCGGCCACCGCGCCGATGACGTTGGACGCGTCGACGAGCACCCGCGCCGTCACGCCGACTCCCGGGCACGCCTCACGCAACACGGTCGGCCACAACGATGTCCGCCCATCGGGTCGGGAAGTCGCGAGGGCGGGGCCATCGGGCCACCGTAGGGTCGGCGCCATGACCTCCATGACGTTCCCCGGCCGCGACGGTCACGCAGGCGTCCGATGACACCGGTGTTCACCGGTGTCGGCGTCGCCCTCGTCACGCTGTTCGACGACGCCGGCGACGTCGACCTGGATGCGACCGCGGCACATGCCGCCGACCTGGCCGGTCGCGGTGTCCGCGCCATCGTGCTCGCCGGCTCGACGGGTGAGGCGGCCGCCCTCGACGGAGCCGAGCGGGTCGCGCTCACCACCGTCGTACGGGACGCCGTACCCGACGACGTGCCGGTGCTCGTCGGCACGGGGGCGCCGTCAGCCCGCCAGGCCGCACGGC
>JBEVOM010000009.1:0-19706 GCA_040507575.1 Ilumatobacteraceae bacterium | reverse complement strand
GCTGCTTCGGCCTCGGCCTGGGTGTCGTGGAGCGAAGCTGCTCGCTCGGTGCCGTTGCGCTGACGCGCCCAGCGCCCATCAGGTCGTGGCTCGACGACCATGTGATCCACGTTCGTGTCCCTGGACCGGGCGTTCCCCACTCGACCGTTGCCCGAGCGACGGTTCAATCCGTCGCCACGACGGCAACGGTCAGCGAGACCAGGTCGTGTCACCGGGGCGAAGGTCGGGCCGGGGCCGGATGAACGTGGTGACGTGGCGCCAGTGTCCGTGCTCGAAGGCATTGTCGGCGGCCACCTCGGCGACGGCGTCGGCTGGACGCGGATGATGTCGATGTCGGTGCCGTCCCAGTAGTCGACGTGGCCGCCGCCGATCACCGCCGACCACGGGGACTCGTCGCCGGCGGCGACCACCAACGGGCCCAGCAGCGACTGCTGGACGGCGCTGAGCGCCGAGGTCGTGCCAGGTCTTGACCAGGATCGAGACGTTGTCGACAGTGGCCGGCGGACACTCGGCGGGCCCTCCACTCCGGTCCTCGGGGGTTGCAGGCGGCGCGAGGCTGGTGTGGAAGACCGTTGGGCGCACCGGGCGGACCTGGTTTTCGAGGAGGTAACCGTGACTGACGAGTTGGGTGCCGGCTTCCAAGAGAGCCTTCGTGGACGGGTGATCACGCCAGGCGACGCGGACTATGACGCCGTGCGGGCCCTGTACAACGGGATGATCGACAAGCGGCCGCGGCTGATCGCTCGCTGTGTCGATGTTGCCGACGTGGTCACGGCGGTGAACTTCGGTCGCGACCAGGGTTTGCTGATCGCTGTGCGCGGCGGTGGACACAACGGTCCTGGCCTGGGCAGCTGCGACGACGGGCTGGTGATCGACCTGTCGATGATGAAGAGTGTGCGTGTCGACCAGGCGACGGCCACGGTCCGGGTGGATCCTGGCTGCACGTCGGGCGACGTGGACCATGCCACCCACGCATTCGGGTTGGCTGTGCCGTTCGGGATCGTCTCGACGACCGGCGTCGCCGGGCTCACGTTGGGCGGCGGCACCGGGTACCTCACCCGAAAGTACGGCCTGACCGTCGACAATCTGCTCGAAGCCGACGTCGTGTTGGCCGACGGCAGCGTCGTCACCGCCAGCGCTTCCGAGCACCCCGATCTGTTGTGGGCGCTGCGCGGTGGCGGGGGGAACTTCGGTGTGGTCACCAGCTTCCTGTTCCAGGCCCATCCGGTCAGCACCGTGTACGCCGGGCCGATCTTCTGGGACGCGACGCACGCCAAGGCAGTGATGCAGACCTACCGGGACTATCTGCCTGAAGCTCCAGAGGAGCTCGGCATCTTCGTCGGATTGAAGACCGTGCCCTCGATGGACCCGTTCCCGAGCGAAGGTTGGGGCAAGCGGGCCTGCGCGATCATCGGGATCTACGACGGTCCGGCGGCCGACGGAGAAAAGGCGATGGCGCCGATCCTCGACGAGGTGCCCGAGCCGATCTTCAACTGGATGAGCGAGATCCCGTTCCCTGCGATGAACGGTCTCTTCGACCCGTTCTTCCCGAAAGGACTGCAGTGGTACTGGAAGGGTGACTTCGTGGCGTCGTTGCCCGATGAGGCGATCGACACGCACATCGCCCAAGCGGCCAAAGCACCGAGCGAGCTGTCCCTGATGCATCTCTACCCCATCGACGGAGCCGTGCAGCGCGTGCCGGCCGACGCCACCGCGTGGAGCACTCGTGACGCCACATGGTCGATGGTCATCGCCGGGATCGACCCTGACCCCGCCAACGCCGAGGCGTTGAAGACCTGGGGACGTGCCTACTGGCAAGCCGTGCACCCCTTCAACCTCGAGGGCGCCTACGTGAACTTCCTCATGGACGACGAGGTCGACGGTCGCGTCCAGGCCACCTACGGCGAGAACTACCAGCGCCTTGCCTCGATCAAGGCGACCTACGACCCGGAGAACCTCTTCCGGGTCAACCAGAACATCGCCCCCTCAGGCCAGCTGAGCTGACATCTACAACGGCTCGGCGCCGCTCACCAGCAGGACTCCCGCACCGTCGCCGCTCGGTGCCAGCCGCACCACCCGACGAGGCTCGGAACCCGCAGTCGAAGGGATCACCACCGGACGCGAGCCGCACCGAACGCACGCGACCCAAGGGATCCGATGATGACTGTCGGTGATGCCAGACCGGCGCGTCCTCCAACGCCGGTTTGTGGTCAGATGCCAAGGGCTGCGCCGTCGGCGTAGCTCGGGCCGCCCAGGCCGCCGGTGTTGGCGCCACCCCAGACGAGGAGTTCGTTGCCGGTCCATCCGACAGCGGCGCCGAAGCGATGTTCAAGCGAAGGTGTCGCCAGTTCAGACCAGGTGTCACTGGTTGGGTCCCAGGCCAACGCCAACGGCGGGTCGGGCTCGTGCGACCAACGGGCTGCGACGGCAACCACGCGGGTTCCCGCATCGGCACCCATCAAGCCGAGCGTCGACACACCGGCTGGGGCTGCGATCTGACGCCATGTCCCGTTCACCAGGTCGAACGCGGCAGCTGTCGTGGTGCCTTCGTCGCCGGATCCGACGAACAGCCACTGCCCGCCGGCGACACCCACCGGCTCCAAGAAGCCGTTGACGCCGGCCGAACCGAGCGGATTCCACGCCGTGCTCCCCGGGTCCAGCACGTACGCGTCCGTGGTCACGGCACGGACGGCGAATAGGCGCCCGTCGGCGACCGTCGCGGCGACGATGCCGGGGGCCATGAACGGATCGCCGGCCGGCAGTTCCGGCAGCATCGTCCACTTGCCGCTGGCCGGATCGAGGACGGCGCCGTCGAGACGAGGTGCCAGCTCACCGGGCCCGAGCGGCTCGCGCCCACCGAGCACAACGACCCGTCCGTCCCAGGCGACGACGGCGTGTTGCTCACGGGCGCTGAGCGGGCCTGGTGGGAGATCCCGCCAGGTGTCGGTCGCAGGCTCGTAGGCCGCAGCGATCGGGTCGCCCCACCCACCCCACACCACCATCTCGGTCCCCGTCCACACCCCTTGCGGGATGACCTGCGTCGGTGCACCAGCCGCAGGCACCGGACCCCGGGCGATCATCCGCCAGCGATCAGTGCTCGGGTCGTACGCGGCACCGTCGAACACAGCGGGCTCTCCGCACAGCGAGCCACCACCGGCGTCGGTGACGCACTCATCACTCGTGGCTGGCAACCCGGACCACACCACCAACTCGCGACCGGTCCACACCGACACCGGCGACGTCCGCGCAACCAGCGGCGACTCCGCCATCGACCGCCACAACCCCGCCGCCACTGCCACCGAACTCGACGACGCCGGCGCCGCTGTCGGTGCTGTCGTGGCGGCAGGAACGGCGATCGTCGGCGCCGGTGCATCGGTCGGCAGGGGCGTCGCCAACGACGGCTCCGACCGGACCGACGGGCTCGCCGAAGACACCGGCGTCGAGTCGACAGCAGACCGCCCGTCGCCATCGCCGCAACCCGCGACGAACACAGTGAGTGTGACTGTTACCAACCGGAAGCACCGCACGGCTGAACGCGGTGGCATCAACCCCCCAACCACCCCGAAAGTCTGGCACCGTCAACCCAGCCCATGGACGACACGAGCCCTCGCCGGCCTCGAGCCATCCCGAGAGGTGTCCGAATCACCCGCCGCACAACGCGGGCCGCCGCGCCCGAGATCGCCGGCTCGAAGGTGTACCACTGGCGACGTCCCGGTGGGCGACGATGGGTCCATGGTGGTGACGATCCGACCGGCGAGCGTCGACGATGCCGACGCTGTCGGCGAGGTCCACGTGCGTGCCTGGCAGTCGGCATACCGGGGCGTGATCCCCGACGACTACTTGGACGGCCTGCACGCGCCGGACCACGCCACGCGATGGCGGGAGCATCTCATTGCACCGTCGTCGGACGGGCACCTGCTCGTCGTCGTCGACGATCATCGAGTGGTCGGCTTCGCCAGTCTCGGCCCCGCACGTGACAGTGACGCGCCCTCCGAGATCGGTCAGCTCTACGCGATCAACCTCGATCCTGACGTCTGGGGTCGAGGGCTCGGTCGGGCGCTGTTGAGCGTCGCGACGGATCGGCTGAGAGAGCGCGGCTACGTCGAGGCAGTGTTGTGGGTCGTTCCCGACAATCAGCGCGCACGGCGGCTGTACGAGTCGGAGGGATGGAGCGACGACGATTTCAGGCGTGACGACGAGGTGTTCGGTGTCGTCGTGTCGCAGATGCGCTATCGACGGCTCCTCGTCGAGCCGTCCCGCCCGCCAGACGCGACATCCGAATAGCGCGTCCGGATATCCCGCCTCGGCGCGTCCTCCAACGCCGGGTCGTGAGCATCCCCGTCCATCTGTTGGGGAGATGGCCGGGTCTGGGGATGTACCGGCGATTCGAGGACGCGCTCTGGGAGGTGGCGGGGCGCCGTATGAGCGGGTCGCTCACGGGCGGCTGGCGACGGACGCCAAGATCAGCGCGAAGTCACCGTGCCGGTCCGTCCACAGCTGACGGATCCGGAAACCCGCTGCCTCGACCTCGTCCGTGATCGTCGGGACGCGGAACTTGGTCGAGATCTCGACGCGGATCTCGTCCCCGTCGTGCAGGTCCAGTTGCACGTCGGCGTCAGGGATGTCGATGCGCTGATCGCCGTTCACACGGAGCCGCAGGTCCATCCGCTCGCGTGAGGGATCCCACAATGCGACGTGGTCGAACGCATCCACATCGAAGTTGGCGCCGACTTCGTTGTTGAGAACGTGCAGCAGGTTCCGGGTGAACTCGGCCGTCACACCATGGGGGTCGTCGTAGGCCGCGACCAGCCGATCGACCGGCTTGACCAGGTCGACGCCGAGCAGCAGCCATCCCTCCTCGGGGAGCCGCTCGGCCAGCATCGACAGGAACGCCTGCCGCTCCTCGACGTAGAAGTTGCCGATCGTCGAACCGAGGAAGGCGACCATCGGGACTCCGCCGGTCGGCATGCGCGACAAGTGCAGCGTGAAGTCACCGACGACGCCGTGCACCTGGAGACCCGGGTACGTTGCGCTGAGCTGCGCCGCGGCGTCGCGCAGCGTCGGCTCGCTGACGTCGAACGGCACGAACCGGCGCAGGTGTCCGGCGCCTTGGAAGGCGTCCAGCAACGTCCGCGTCTTGTCGGACGTCCCCGAGCCCAGCTCGATGATCGTGTCGGCGCGCGTCAGTGCGGCGATGTTCGCCGCTTCGCGGTGCAGGATCTCGCGCTCCGCCTCGGTCGGGTAGTACTCGGCGAGTCGTGTGATTCGATCGAACAGGGCGCTCCCGCGGGCGTCGTAGAGCCAGCGTGGCGACAGCTTGAGGGGGTGCCGACCGAGGCCTCGACGGACGTCGTCAATGAGCGCCCGGCGCTCCCAATCGGCGGTGACCAACACGTCGAAGGTCGGCGGCACAGCAATGGCGGTCATCTCAGGTCTCTCTCGATGGGGTGGGAGCTGGGTGTCGAGCCTGCCCCAACACGGCCGACAGTTAACGAGGGATCGCGCCGCAGCGCTCGCGGCCGCGCTGATGGCATGGCCAGTGAGTCTCACGACACGGTCCGGCAACGACGGGCGGTCAGAACGAGGGTCCACCTGTGGGATGGGTGATCGCGTGACCCCTGGTGAGAACGACGAAGAACTCACCGAGAAGGTATTCACGCGGACCCATGCGACGATGCCCGAGCTGCGGACCTGTTGGCCCGGCTCGGTGTGGGTGACAGCCGGGAGTAGTTCCGCCGGCTCTTGCAGCACGGGGCTGCAGGATCTGATCGACGCCGAGCCCACCGGGCACGCCAACCACATCTCCGGTGGGTGGCGCCACGCCGGGCTCCCCGTCGAGCGGGCGTTCAGCACCTCGTCTCGAAGCGCTGGCAGGGTCAGCCAGCGAGATGAACTTGTGTGTTGTGCGGACTCACCTCACTCCTTCCGATGGCGCCGCTGGCGCCGCTCCCGGAGCGAAACAGGCCGGGCGGTGGCTCGGCCTCAGCGATGATCGCCTCTGCCCTGTACGTCCCCCGGCCAATCCCATCAACGATCCCTGGACGGTCCGGTGCGCGCGCCCGGCGTGTACACGCTGGGTCGGTCGGTCACTGCGATGGGTCGCGGTCGCTGCGTCGACCGATCCCAGGATGAGACCGGTCGCCGGGCCGTCGGTGGTCACCGGCACTGAGTGCCGGTCTCCCTACGGCTGCGATCTCACATCGTGAGGATGGAACACACGCCTGTCCAGCGTCGTCGCCGCTCGGGCGACGCGATGGGAAGGAGCAGCGATGACCATCGATGCAGATCGAGGGCCTGCGAACCTGCAGGGCAACACCGGAGTCGGCCGCTTGCATGTCGAGGAGTGGGGTGCCGGGGATCGGGTTGTGCTCGTGCATGGCTCGTTGGCGACCGGTGCCGAGGAGTGGGAGGCGCAGCGACCGCTCGCCGACGAGGGATTTCGCCTCGTGGTGTTCGACCGGCGCGGTTATGGCCAGTCGCCGGTCGCGACGGGCGAGGACTTTGTTGTCGACGCCGACGACATCGTCGAGTTGATGGGCGACGGCGCCCATCTGGTGGGGCATTCCTACGGCGGTCTGGGCGCGATGATCGCGGCCACCCGCCGGCCCGACGCCACGAAGTCGCTGACCCTCCTCGAAGCACCGGCGACGGTGTCAGCCGAGGCTGCTCCGGCGTGGCAGACGTTCGTCGAGGAGATCGGCGTCCTGTGGGACCAGGACATCGCGGACGAGGAGTGGGTCGTTCGATTCCTGACGGCCGTCGGGAGCGACCCCGATCAGTTCCCGCCCGAGATGCTGGCGCTCGCCGTCCCGCTCGTGCCGGTGTTCCGTCAGGGGCGCCCGTTCTATGACGCCGAGTTGCCGCTCGATGCACTGGCTGCTGCCCCGTTCCCGAAGCTCGTCGTCTCCGGAGGGCATCACGAAGGCTTCGATCAGATGTGTGCCGGCCTCGCCCGGCGCATCGGCGCCGCCCAGGCCGTCGTCGAAGGCGCCGGCCACGAGATCCAGTTCACGGGCGATCCGATCAACCAGACCCTGCAGTCGTTGTGGCGCTCGGTCCAGGGCTTATAGCTGGCTCGATGACCCTCGTTCGATGCGCCAGGTCGTGTCGTCGGGGGGCGTGTAGCTGCAGTAGAGCCCGGTGTTGACCGACGCCCGGAGGTGTCGGCCGAGCTCGGGGTGGGCGTCGGCGAACGTGCGAATGGCGCTGCGCAGGCGGTGTGTGACCGCGGTGCGGGCGCGTTCAGCTGTTCCCGACGCCCGCCGCGTGCGGCCGCCCATCCCGATGGCTGCGGTCAGGTGGTCGACCAGTGCGTCGAGCTCTGCCTGGGCCCGCTCGGCGCGGGCGAGGTCGTGGGCCAGGTCGGCGTCGTCGACCTCCTCTTGCAGGTCGCGGATGCGAGCCTCGTAGGCGCGGCGGGCGGAGGCGTCGATGACCTCGCCGGGCGACGCTTGCTGCGAACCGGCGCCGGCGAGATCGAGGCAGTGGTGCTCGCGGCCCGGTGAGGCCAGCAGCACGGCGAGATCGGCCAAGCCCTTGGAGGAGCGGACCGTCGCGACGCGGCCGTGGTAGCTCGCTTCCCACACGGGCCCGCGCTCGACGAGTGACGGCGACGCGTCGTCCGGTCCGGGAGCGCGGCCGGTGATGGTCGTGGTCGTGCCCGTTGCGGTGGGAACCGTGCGGACTTCGGCGTCGGACGGTGGGGCGGTGACGAGGGCGACGACCGTGGCGAGCGCAGCCCGCCGGGCCATGGGCTGTGCGCCGCCGGCCGGCAACGGGACCAGCTCGTACCCGGCGCCCACGAGAGTCGCCGTCGGGAGCGCCGCGGCGGTGGCCGCAAGGCGCGCCCAACAGGCGTCCCCGATCCGATGGGCGAGCACGGCCGCCACGTCGATCACGAGGCGGGCGTGGGAGATCGCGCCACGTTCGAGAACATCGTCCAAGAGCTCGGCGATGGTGCTGCGTGCCGCGACGACGTCGCCGCGGAGCAGCTCGGCGAACGCACGTGATCGCAGGTTGACTGCGACGCCGATCGGATAGTCGATCTGTTCCCCCGTCGTGGTCATCCGGCGCGACGAATCGAGGGCTCGCTCGATCTCCCCCAGCGCCGTCGTCGGATCGACTCGGAGCAGGACCCAGCCCAGGCACGAGCGGGCCCACGCCTCGTTGATGACCGACCCGATGCGGACCGACTCCTCGACGCTCGAGCGCAGCGCCGGCAGTGCCTCCTCGACGTGTCCGTCGTCGGCCGACACCTGGGCGTGGGCGACGTCGAGCTCGACGGCCATCGCCGGCATGTCGAGCGTCCTGGCCACCTCGGCACCGTCGCTGAACGCCGCCAGCGCACCCGACACGTCGCCGATCGCTCGTCGGGCCTGGCCGAGGACCCGTTGCAGCGTCACCGTCGCCACCGACGGGCAGGCGAGCGCCCCCAACGTCGCCTCGGCGAGAGCGATCGCCCGCTGCGGTTCGCCCGACACGTACTCTGCGGTCGCGACGGTGGCCACCGCCGCGGCGGCCACGCTGCTGCCGTCGAAGGGCCAGCGTTCGATCGTCTGGCGTCCGACCATCACCACGTCGTCGGCGCGGCCCTGGTGCACGACCGCCCACATGCACGCACACAGCTGCCACGCCCGTTGCGGCTCGATGTCGTGACGGTTGCACCAGCGCAATGCCTCGGCAAGGTCGTCGTAGACACGCAACATGTCCTGCAACACCTCGGGGCGCCACGCGGTCGTCGAGCCGCGCAAATTCTCAAGCGCACGCTGCAGCGCGACATCGACGAAGCGATCGAACGCAGCGTCGCGCTCGCCGCGAGCCACGAGGTGCTCCAAGGCGAATCGCCGCACGCTCTCGAGCACCCGGTAGCGCGTCGACGACCCCGACGTCTCGGCGACCAGCAACGAGGCATGCACCAGCTCATCGATCAGCACGTCGAAGCGCCGGTGGTCATGATCGAGGCCCACGAGGCGACGGGCGGTGCCCCCATCGAACGGTCCGATGAACACGGCGAGGTGGTCGAGCAGCTCGCGTTCGTCGGAGCCAAGGAGGTCGTAGGACCATCGGATCGTCTCGGCCACGCTCCGATGACGTGTCGCGCCCCGGTACCGCGGCCGATCCAGCACGTCCGTGCCCTGCCGCAATCGCTCGGCGATCTCCGCCGGGCTCATCGTGCGCGCCCGCGCGGCGGCGATCTCGAGGGCGAGCGGGAGCCCGTCGAGCCGTCCGCACAGGTCGACGACGGCATCGAGGTCGGCGCCCTCGATCCGCACGCCGGCGTCGCGGGCGCGTTCGAGGAACAACTCGACCGCAGGCCACGCGAGCGGATCGAGCGTGTCGACGGCGGGCACCTCGAGCGGCGCCAGGGCCACGACGGACTCGCCAGGCAACTCCAGCGGCGACCGGCTGGTGGCAAGCACGGTGGGTTGCTCGCAGACCTCGAGGATCCGCCCGATGGTGCCGGCCGCTGCCGAGAGGAGGTGCTCGCAGTTGTCGACGAGGAGCAACGCCTTGCGATCGCCAGGCGCGTCGAGCAGAGCCTGGAACGAGTCGAAACCGAGCTGGGCGGCGAGGGCGCCGGGAACGGCATCGGCATCGTCGACGCGAGTGAGGTCGACCACTCGTGAGCCAAGCGCGAATCGCTCCGCGGCCCGGCCAACCGCTTCGTTGGCGAGCGCGGTCTTGCCGACGCCGCCCGGCCCGATCAACGTGACGAGACGCCCGGCCCGCAGCCGGCGATCGACGTCCTCGAGCTCGGCGTCACGACCCAGTAGCCGCACCCCGATCACGACGCCAGCCTAAAGAACGCGGGGAGCCGGCCGGAGCGGTGGGGGGGTCACTTCAGCCGGGACCGGATGTCACGCCGGCGGCGCCGTCGGCGAACAGCCCCACGACGCCCGGTTCATGTGGGCGGTGCCGAGCGCCAGGATGAACTCGCCGTCCGCCAACCCCACGCAGACCGCCTGCTCGGTCTCGAAACCCTTGTTGGCGCGTGCGAACTGGCAACGAATGATCGAGTACGGCGTCGCGTACGGCGTACCGCCGCGCGCTTGGCACAGTTGCTCGAGGACGATCCTGGCGTCGTCGGCACCGGAGGCGGCACCGACCGTCCCGAGACCCAGAGCACCGGCGGCAACGCCGGCCAGGACGAACGCGGGGATGAGCTTGGGGATGAACGTCGTGCTGGACATGTCAGGGGCTCCTCGTGAGTGAGCGGGCATGGCCGGGATCGACCACGCCCGCTACGGCGTGAACCGCGATCTCACGTCGTGCGATCCGGTCTCACGCCTCCGGGTCGACAAACCGACGACCGGCTTCGTGCCGATCTCACGACAAGGAAGTCCCATGACACTGATCCAGCTCTCCGCTCCGTTGACGGTCACCGACGGCGGACTCGAAACGACGCTCGTCTTCCACCACGGCATCGACCTGCCCGACTTCGCCGCGTTCCCCCTGCTCGACACCGAACACGGCCGCGGCGCGCTCGCCGACTACTACCAGCCCTATCTCGACCTCGGCCGACGGCTCGGCACCCCGGTCGTGGTCGACACCCCGACATGGCGGGCCAACCTCGACTGGGGCGCCCGCCTCGGCTACGACACGACCCGGCTCGCCGCCGTCAACCGCCGTGCCGTCGAGTTCGTGCGCGACCTCGCCACCAACCGACCCGGCGGTCCCGTCGAGCATGTGGTCGACGGAGTGGTTGGCCCGCGCGGCGACGGCTACGTGGTCGGCGAGGCGATGTCGGCGTCCGAGGCGGCCGCCTACCACGGCCTGCAGGCACGTGCCTTCGCCGAGGCCGGCGCAGCGATGATGACCGCCGTCACCATGACCTACGTCGACGAGGCGATCGGTGTGGTCCGGGCTGCCGGCTCGGTCAGCCTGCCCGTGGTGATCTCCTTCACCGTCGAGACCGACGGTGTGCTGCCGTCAGGAGAACCGCTCGGGGACGCGATCGCCCGAGTCGACGGCGCCACCGACGCGGCGGCCGCCTACTACATGGTCAACTGCGCCCACCCCGCGCACTTCGCCGAGCAACTCACGTTGGGTGCCGGTTGGCTCGCACGCGTCAAAGGGATCCGCGCCAATGCTTCGCGCTGCAGCCACGCAGAACTCGACGAAGCGACCGAGCTCGACCGTGGCGACGTGGTCGATCTCGCCGGCTGGTACGGGCGACTGAACGCGCTCCTGCCCGATCTGCGCGTCGTTGGCGGTTGCTGCGGCACCGACCACGAACACGTGGCCGCCATCGCCGAATCTCTGACCGGCGTGCGCGCCTGAACGCCGGTGATCGCTTCCGTGCGACCGAGGGACTCGATCGTGACGAGTCCACCGCACCACCAGCCGAGCTGCGACCCGGGCGCCACGGTCGCGGGTGTCCAGCTCTCGCCGCGAGGCACCGCACCGACTGCGTCGATCGCGCTGACTGCTCATGGCGGCGCACCACGCGGTCGAGTGCCCGAGACCGCCCGTTCACGGCGCTTGCGGGCGGGATCCTCAGCCGTCGGGAGTGTCTCGCGGGCGTGTGGTGCCGGACGCGTGGCACGTTCGGCATGGGCGACGAGCCATGCCCTGACCGGACGCATCAGACGGCTACCCGGTCGAGTCCGACTGCCGGCGATGAGCAGGAAGCCCGGCGGCGTGGCGGCGCCGGCGGGTTTGGCGGTGTTGAGCGTGACCAGGGCCCCGGGCTGAGGCCCAGCCCAGGCGCCGGCGGGGGCATGGGAGCTCTTCAGGTTGGGTGGCCGGTTGGGCTATGCGGCCGGCTGTTCGATGATGCCGGCGAGGATCTCGTCGAGGGCCGTCTGGCCGGGCGGGGCGATGATTGGTGCGCCGGCGAGGGTGCGGACCCGGTCGAAGGCGTCGTGGATGGCGTCGCCGACGAGGATAGGGCCGTGGGCGCTGGCGATGACGCGGGGTTTGAGCGCTTCGGCGGTGTCGACGTGGCGGTTGTAGCGGACGGGGTCGAGGAACTGGTGCCACGGCGAGATGAGGCTGTTGAAGAACATGAACGACTCCTCGTAGAGGTCCTTGGGCAGGTCCTCGACATGGTGGACGGCGCCGGTGGTGAGAGCGGCGAAGGTGTCGACCGACCACAGCACACCGGTCTTTTCGTCGAACAGGCCCCGGGTGGCGGGGCCGTCGAAGATCGGTGGTAGCACGAGCCGCAAGCGACGGTCGCCGGCGTCGAAGGTCTCGCCGGGCTCGCGCCAGATCATCCGGTCCAGGTGCACCGGCCGCTCGAGGGCCAGGCGTTCGGTGCTGAACATGTTCATGACGAGCGTCGCGTGGGGTGCCCCGTCGAGTACCTGGTCGAGCGAGCCCGTGTGGTCGCCGTCCTCGTGGGAGAGAAACACCCAGCGGATGTCGTCGGGGTCGACGAGGCTGTACACCATGTCGAGCCACTGCTCGCGGTGCACCGGGGCGCCGGTGTCGACGATGATCGGCTGCCCGCCCAAGATGACCAGGGAGTTGACCGGCACGAAGGTGCCAGGCTCGGCGGCCGCCAGGTTGGGGATGAGGTAGGTGTCGGGCGCCACCTTCACGGGGGCGGTGGTCGGGATCGTGGTGGGTTGCATGGTCAGCTCCGTCGGGTCGTTGGTTGTTCGGTGATGGTGCGCCTCGAGGCGCCGACGGTCGATCCCTCCGGCGGGCGGTCGTGCTGATCGCCGCACCCCCAAGTCGTGGGCGCTGCCGGGACCGGAACCCCCCAGAAAGGGGGGTCCCCAACGGCTTCGGGAGGCGTACTGTGAACGCGGTGGGGACCGCGATGGTGCCGCGTGTCGTCGATGCCGTCGAGCGGGTCACCGCCAGGGCGGCCGACGCCGACGAGCTCTTGGAGGGTGTGGCCACGGAGATCGGCAAGGTCATTCCCTACGACGGGGCCATGTGGTTCGGCCTCGACCCGTCGACGCTGCTCGCCGTGTCACCGGCCCGCATGGAGCACCTCGACGACGGGTACTGCAACACCTTTTGGTTCGGGGAGTTCCACGAGCACGACGCCAACCTCTTCGCCGACCTCGCCCTCGGCGCCACCGCTGCAGCCACCTTGCGGTCGGCCACCAACGACCGGCCGATGCGCAGCGCCCGCTACCGCGACTTCCTGCAGCCGCAGGGCTACGACGACGAGTTGCGGGTCGTGTTCCGCACCGCCGGGAGGTCCTGGGGAGTGGGCGGCCTGTTCCGCGAGCGGGGGCGGGCACCGTTCGACGCCACCGACGTTGCCGTCCTCGAAGCCGTCTCCCCGATCGTCGCGGCGGCGTTCCGCACCCATGCCGCGTTGCGGGCGCCCACGCCCGGGTTCACGCACGCCCCGGGCCTGATGCTGTTCAGCCGTGACGGCGCCATCATCTCGGCCAACGACGCGGCGTCGCGCTGGCTGGCGGAGATCTACGGCGAGGACCCCGGCACGAACTGGTTCGAGATCCTCGCCGGGCTCGAGTGCCCTGACGTCGATGCCGCCATCCCGATCATCCCGCTCATCGCCCGGGCTCACGCCGTGGCCTCGGGCCGGGACGCCCGGGAAGCCCGGCTGCGCCTGCGTGACCGCTCGGGGCGTTGGCTCGTGCTGCACGCTTCAGTGCTCGACAGCGCGTCGCGGGAGGGCAACGTGGCGATCGTCGTGGAACCGGCGAAGAGCGGCGACCTTGCTCCGATCATCATCGAGGCGTACGGGCTTACGGCCCGAGAGCGCGAGGTCGTTCGGGCCATCGCCCGAGGCAGCTCCACGCCAGAGATCGCCGCGGAGCTGTTCCTGTCGGCACACACCGTGAGGGACTACATCAAAGCGGTCTTCGACAAAGTCGGCGTCAGCAGCCGAGGAGAGCTCGTCGCCAAGCTGTTCGCCGACCACTACGCCGACCCGTTCCACGAGACACTCGTCGAAGTCCACTGACCGCTCCGTCACCGTCGTCGGCTCCTGGGCGGTTGGGCCTCGGCCCCGATGGCGGCGAAGTCGCCAAAGCTGACTCCGAGATCGGGAACGTCCGGCGATCAATCCGAGAACCGGGCTCGTCCGAGTGAGCCCTCGCCATCACCCACCGAGGGCCTGCACCTCGCCCGCAACGAGACCCGTAACTGGAGTGATCCCCGGATCACGGACGGGGTTGGTGTGTGGTGATCATGCCGTGGCGGCGGTCTCGTAGTCGACGGGCGAGAGGTAGCCGAGGGTGCTGTGGCGGCGGGTTGGGTTGGAGAAGGTCTCGATCCAGCTGAACATGGCCCGGGCGAGCCGGCCCGGGTGGGCCAGGTGTGGCGGTCGACGAGTTCGCATTGCAGCGATGCGAAGAAGGACTGGCGACGGAGTTGTCGAGGGCGTCGCCGACGGTGCCCATCGATCCGAGCAGGCCGGCCGCGCGGAGGCGTTGGCCGAAGACCCAGCGCAGTAGTTCGATCCGTGGTCGCTGTGGGCGATCGCACCCTGTGGTGGTTGCCGTCGCAGGGTGGCCATGTCGATCGCGTCGGCGACGAGCTCGGCGCGCACGTGATCGGCGATCGACCAGCCGACGAGTCGGCGTGACCAGGCGTCGATGACGACGGCGAGGTAGACCCAGCGGGCAGAATCGCTGCGATCGTCAACGGAGGCGGTGGACGTCACAATGGTCTCGGGGTCGGGGTTCGAGTGGTGGCCGGATGGTCAGACTGGCGGGATGAAGTGGATCCGACGGGGCGCTCCGGCGGTCGTCGCCCTGGTCGCTGTCGCCGCTCATGATCTCATCCAGCGTCGTCACGCGCTGTTGCACAATTTCCCGCTCGTCGGCCACGCCCGATACCTGCTCGAGGCCGTCGGCCCCGAGCTGCGCCAGTACGTGGTGGCAGGCAATGATGAGGAACGCCCGTTCAGCCGGGATCAGCGCCGGTGGGTGTACGCCTCCTCGAAGCTGGAGAACAACTATTTCGGGTTCGGCACCGACAATGACATCGAACACTCTCCGTCGTACCCGATTGTGAAGCACGCCACGTTCGCCCGCGTGGCGCCGCCCTCGTCACCGCCGGCAGGCCAGCAGGCCTGGGTGCCGTGCGCCAAGGTGCTCGGGGCGGGGCGGGGGCGGCGCGGCGCGTTCCGCCAGGACTCGGTGGTCAACTTTTCCGCGATGAGCTTTGGGTCGTTGTCGGGGCCCGCCATCGAGGCGCTCAACCGGGGTGCCGCGCTGGCCGGCTGCACCCAGAACACGGGAGAAGGCGGCCTGTCACCGCACCACCGTCACGGCGGCGACCTGGTCCTCCAGATTGGCACCGCCTACTTCGGCTGCCGCGATGACCAGGGACGCTTCGACCTCGCCCGCTTGAAGGACGTGGTTGCGTCGGCGCCGGTGCGGGCGATCGAGGTCAAGCTGTCCCAGGGTGCCAAGCCTGGTCTCGGCGGCCTGTTGCCGGCCGCCAAGGTGTCACCTGAGATCGCCGCCACCCGCGGCATCCCGGTTGGCAAGGACTGCGTCAGTCCGTCCCGCCACGCCGAGTTCTCCGACACCGACGGCCTGCTCGACTGGGTCGAGCTGCTGGCCGCCGAGACCGGGCTTCCGGTCGGCATCAAGTCGGCCGTGGGGGACATGCAGTTCTGGGGCGAACTCGCCGAGCTCATGGCCGGCGGAGAGCGGGGCGTTGACTTCGTCACCGTCGACGGCGGCGAGGGTGGCACCGGTGCAGCGCCGCTGATCTTCACCGACACCATCGCCCTGCCGTTCCGCATCGGGTTCGCCCGCGTCTACGGCGCGTTCGCGGAGCGGGGCTTGCACGAGCGGGTCGTGTTCACGGGCGCCGGCAAGCTCGGTCTGCCCGACAATGCCGTCGTCGCGTTCGCGCTCGGCGCCGACACGGTGAACGTCGGTCGGGAGGCGATGCTCGCCATCGGCTGCATCCAATCCCAGAAGTGCCACACCGACCGCTGCCCGACCGGGGTCGCTACCCAGAACGCGTGGCTCACACGCGGGCTCGACCCCAGCCTGAAATCGGTGCGAGCCGCCAACTACATCACGACACTACGCCGGGACCTGCTCAAGGTGTCCGAGGCGTGCGGCGTGGAGCATCCCGGGCTGATCGACGCCGATGCGGTGGAGCTGCTCGATGCTGGGACGACGGCCCGGCCGCTGCGGGAGGTGTTCGGGTATCAGCCCGAGTGGGCCCGGCCGTCGGCCTCTGACCGGGAGACGATCATCGCCCTGATGACCGCCACCGCAACCCGCGGTTCGAGCGCGCCGCCGTCAACCACCGCGGTCACGTAACGAGGAACAGCTCACGGTGTGTTGTAGACGCGGATCGTGATCGAGCAAGCCAAGGGATCAGCTGAGAGAACGAAGCTTGGGATGGATTGCGCGGTCGGCGTGCTGCGTACCTACGCCGCAACACCAACCGGCGCCGTGCCGACGTCGCATCCGCCGCCATCGCCGGCACCCGGGACCATCGAGGTTGAACTCCTCGACGGAGCCGGCTCGTGACTGGAGGTCTCAACCGATGCCACGCAACGGGGTAGAAGGGATGGCCGACCGGGTTGGTGAATTGAGGCAGTAGGCGCCGTTGGGCTGCAATGGATGTCGGTTGGCGCCGGCATCGACGATTCGTAGTGCTGCGGCGGGGAGGTCGTCGGCGAGGAGGTGCGAACTGACCCCCGAGACGCCGGGCCACCATCGGGTGGTTGGATGTCAGCCCGTGCTCGCTGCCGTCAGTCGATGAGTTCTCTGAGACCTGCGGCGTCCAAGGTCCGTCGGACTGCGTCTGAGGGTTTGTCGAAGCTGACCGCTATGCCCAGCTCCCGGCCGCGTGTCTCGAGCGACTCCAGCACACCGATCCCGGTGGAGTCGATGAACGAGACCTGGTCGAGCTGCACGGAGATGCGACGGTGGTGCGCCCCGGCTGCGCCAAGCGTGTCGTCCACCCACTCGGCGTTGGCCATGTCCAAGTCTCCGTCCAGACGAACGGTCAGGGTGTCGTCGGGGTTGGACTCCAGCTCGACGGTGAAGTCGTCGTTGTCGCTCACGGCACCAATGTCTACCGGCAACGACCGGGGCGCGGATCGTCGGCCGGCCCGGGCCGGTCGGGCCGCACCCCAGCGCGGCCCGACCAGGTGACACGACGGCCCGGCGGTGATCGCCGAGGGGTTGGCCGGCATTCGTGCGTGCGTGTGAAGGACTTGGTCGTGGTGTGGTTGTCGTGGGCGTGGGTGGGTAACCGGCAACGGCGACGAGCGGATCGGAGGGGGAGTGACACGGCGAACGGCGGGCTTCGACATTCCGGCCGAACGCCGTTCGCCGGGTCTGGCCCGCCGGAAGGTGGCGCAGGTCGTCGACTCGTGGGGATTCGGCGCGTTGCGGGCCGACGCCGAGCTGGTGGTGTCGGAGCTCATCACGAACGCCATCGTCCACGCTCCGGGCTCGGCGAGCTATGAACTGCAGCTCAGCGAGACCCCAACCGGACTTCGACTCGCGGTCCGCGACGGATCGACGTCGGCGCCGGTGATGCGATCGTTGGACGACGGCCGCCCGGGCGGACGAGGTCTCCGCATCATTTCGACAGTGGCCACAAACTGGGGCTATGACGTCCTCCCCGCCGGGAAGCGGATCTGGGTCGATCTCGACCAGCCGCCAGCCTCCGGATCCTGACGCCCGGCCGTGACGCCGAGCTCGAGCTGGGCGAACAGGTCGCATCCCCCGAGGAAGACCAAGGCGAACACGGGGTTGAGCCCGCTGCGGGTACCAGGCAACGTTGGCTCGCAGCCACGAGGCAGATGTCGATCCCCAGGTAGACGCCGCCGCACAGTGGGCGTTGCCGCCCCCCAACAGTCAACGCGTCCTGGTCGTTGAACACCGCCTGCAGAGTCGCGGGCACAGCGACCGTCGAGACGGACCTAGGATTCCGAACGAGACGGCGGCGAAGGGGGGCGACCGTGGATGTCCAGCGCACGGGTCGGATCTTCGGCTGGTTGTTCATCGGCACGTTTGTGACGAGCATCCCGGCGCGCCTGCTGTTCGTCAACGGGCTCGGCGCAAGCTGGTCGGACATGCGGTTCATCCCTGGGGACACCTCGATCAACAGCCTCAAGCTCGGCGCGGTCCTCGAGTTCGGACTGATCGTGACCCAGATCGGGACTGCGGTCGTCATCTACCCGCTCGTCAGACGGCAGAGCGAAACCGTCTCGCTCGGATACGTCAGCGCTCGCACCATGGAGTCGGTCTTCGCCGCGATCGGCCTCATCAGCATCATCTCGGTTGTCAGCGTGGCGGACGCGTTGGCGTCAGCTCCCGCCGCCGACGCCACAGCGCTCGCCGTTCAAGGCGATTCTCTGGTGAACACCTACGACTGGGCGTTCCAGTGGGGACCCGGACTTGTGGCGGGGATCGGGAACGGCTTGATGCTGGGGTATCTGATGTACCGCTCCGCACTCGTACCGCCTCGCATGGCGGTGCTCGGTCTCATCGGTGGTCCCCTGCTGATCTTGTCCTTCGTGCTGAAGCTGTGCGACGTGTACGACGGCGGTTCGCCACTTGATGGCCTGTTGACACTGCCGGAGGCCGCCTGGGAGCTGTCCCTGGGTATTTACTGTGCGTGGAAGGGTTTCCGGCTCGACAGCCCGCTCGCCCAACCCGAGATCGCAATGACGTAGGCGCCGTTGCAGCTCGTTCTCCGGTCACCAACAGGCGACTCGACGACGACCGCCGAGGTCGCACCGAGTCAGGTCCGTGGAACGAGCCCGCCGTGCGGGTCGAGGTGATCGAACATGGACACGAAGCCCGATGACGTCGTCATCGTCGGTGGCGGAGCGGCCGGCCTGTCCGCCGCGCTCGTCCTCGGTCGTGCCCGGCGGCGAGTCGCAGTGATCGACGCCGGGTCACCACGCAATGCCCCTGCCGCCCACCTGCACGGCTACCTGTCCCGCGACTGGATGCCACGGCCGAGCTGCTCGCGGCCGGTCGAAACGAGGTCGCCAGCTACGGCGTCCAGATCATCGATGACGTCGTCGCTCGTATCGATCCCGGCTTCACCGTCCACCGCGGCAACGGCGATGTGCTGGCGGCCCGCCGCATCGTCGTGGCGACCGGGATCGGCGACGAGCTGCCGGACGTTCCCGGTGTCCGGGAGCGCTGGGGACAGGACCTGCTCCACTGCCCGTACTGCCACGGCTGGGAGGTCCGCGATCAGCCCCTTGGGGTGCTCGGCTCCAACCCCGCGTCGATCCTCCACGCCCAGCTGATCCGTCAGTGGTCCGACGACGTCATCTATCTCGCCCACACCCAGGAGCTCTCACCGGGCGAGGCCGCGGCGCTGGCGGCATCGGCGTGGTGCGTGGCCAGGTCGCCCGACTCGTGGTTGAGGACGATCATCTGAGTGGCGTCGAACTCGCCGAAGGCAGCGTCGTGGCCCGTGCTGCGGTGTTCGTCCGGCCGGTCAATGCCCCACGCCGTGACGACCTCCTCGCCCAGCTCGGCTGCGAGCTCGATGACGCCGGCTTCGCGGTCGTCGATCGCACCGGGCGCACCAGCGTCGCCGGTGTCTGGGGGCGGGCAACGCCGTCGACTCGCGAGCCCAGGTGATCACGGCCGCCGGCGCCGGTTCCCCTGCGGCCATCGCTATCAACGCCGAGCGTGTGCAGGACGACATCGCCCTCGCCGTCCAAGCTGGTCGGTAGCAGACGAGGGTCGTGGTCATCGTCGGCTGGTGAGGGTGATGATGCGGTCGAAGAGGGTGTCGTGGTCGTAGCGGGCGGTGGTGTTGGC
>JBEVOM010000255.1:0-23943 GCA_040507575.1 Ilumatobacteraceae bacterium | reverse complement strand
CGAGGGGCGGGTCCGGCGGACCGTCAGCGACCGGTGGTGGGCGGGTCAGGCCGCGGACTTCTCCAGGACGTGGATGCCGCACGCCGAGCCGAGGCCGATGACGTGGGCCAGGCCGAGCTTGGCGCCCTCGATCTGACGGTCGCCGGCCTCGCCGCGCAGGTGGTGGCAGATCTCCCAGATGTTGGCGATGCCCGTGGCCGAGATCGGGTGACCCTTGGACTCCAACCCGCCGGACACGTTGACCGGTGTCGTGCCGTCACGCCACGTGGCGCCGGACTCGAAGAAGTCGGCCGCGCCGCCCTCCTCGCACAGTCCGAGGTTGTCGTAATGGACGAGCTCGGCCGTGGCGAAGCAGTCGTGCAGCTCGACGAGGTCGAGGTCCTCCGGTCCGATGCCGGCCTTCTCGTAGGCCTGCTTGGCGGCGTTCTTCGTCAGCGTGTTCACGTTGGGCAGGACCTGGCAGGCCTCCTCCCACGGATCCGTGGTGAGGATCGAGGCCTTGACCTTGATCGCGCGCCGCTGCTGCTCGAGCGACAACGTCTTGAGCGTCGTGCCGTTGACGACGACGGCCGCCGCCCCTCCGTCGCAGTTGGCCGAGCACATCGGGCGCGTGTTCGGGTAGGCGATCATCATGTCGTTCATGATCTCGTCCAGCGTGAACCGCTTCTGGTAGGCGGCCTTCGGGTTCAGCGTCGAGTGGGCGTGGTTCTTCTCGGAGATCTTGGCGAACAGCTCAAAGCTCGTGCCGCCGTACTTGTGGCCGTACTCCATGCCGATCTGGGCGAACACGCCGGGCATGGTGTCGGTGCCGATACGACCGTCGGTGCCGGCGATCGCGCCGAAGCGCCCGGCCGGGGTCCACGTGTCGCCGTCGGCCTTCGCCGTGCCACCGGCGAGGAGGCCGGCGCCGGCCAGCTTCTCGACACCGACGGCGAGGCCGTAGTCCACCTCGCCGGCCTTGACGGCCAGGATCGCCGTGCGCAGCGCGGTGGCGCCGGTCGCACACGCGTTGGTGACGTTGTAGACGGGGATGCCGGTCTGTCCGACCTGCTTCTGCAGCTGCTGGCCGAAGCCGCCGCCGCCCATCAGGTTGCCGGCACCGATGATGCCGATGTCCTTCATCGTCACGCCGGCGTCGGTCAGGGCGCCCTGGACGGCCTCGACGCCGAGGTCGACGATGTCCTTGTCGGTGTGCTTGCCGAACTTGGTCATGTGGATCCCGAGGATCCAGATGTCTTCGCTGCTCATCGCGGTGTGCTCCTCGTGCGTTCTTGGATCAGGCTGGTTGGTAGCCGAAGCCGATGGCCTCGGTGCCGTGCTCGTCGGTGCCGAGCGAGTACGTCGCCAGGCGGACCTTCATCCCGGTCGACACGTGGTCCGGATCGGGCTCGACGTTGATCAGGTTGGTGCGCACGGGCGTGCCATCGGCGTCGACGATGGCCGACACGAACGGCACGGTGATGCCGGGGGCGGCGAAGGCCACGATCGTGAACGTGTTGACGGTGCCGTCGGTGGACACGTCGACCCGCTTGAAATCGGTGCCGAAGCACCCGGCACAGGCGTTGCGCCGATCGAAGTAGCGGGCGCCGCACGAGGTGCACTCGTTCGCCACGAGGTGCGGGTCGTCCCCGAGCACCAGGTAGTCGACGAGAGGGATCTGTTCGCTCATCAGGTCCTAGGGTACGGGTTTCCGAGGCTGCTGCTCGCATCGTGGGAACGCCATCTCCCGGCGCGTCCTACCATGCCCCGGGTGACCAGCGCAGCTCACATGTACCACATCGGTTTCGGGCGCGAGGATCTGCCCGACGGCGCGTCGATCGCCCTGCTCAGCGGTGATCCAGGTCGCTCCGAGCTGATCGCGACGGAGCACCTCGCCGAGGGCGCCGCGCTGGCCCGCAACCGGGGTCTCGACTCGTTCGTGGGGCGCCTGCCCGGCGGAGCACCGGCGGTGTGCGCGACGAGCGGGATGGGCGCGCCGTCGATGAGCATCGTCGTCAACGAGCTCGTCCAGGTCGGTATCTCGACGATCATCAGGGTCGGGACGTCCGGGTCGATCCAGGACCACGTCCGGGCCGGCACGGTCGTCATCGGGTCGGGGGCCTTGACCAGCCAGGGCGCCGCCGACGACATCGCCCCGCCGCAGTTCCCGGCGGTCGCCGACCCGTTCCTGACGGTCGCCCTGGCCGACGCCGCCCGGGACCGCGGGATCCCCCACCACGTCGGTGTGATGGCGTCGGTCGACACGTTCTTCGAGGGCCAGGAGCGCTGGCGGTCGTCGGCCAACCCGCACCTGCTGCGGCGGCTGCGGGGGATGATCGACGAGTACCACGGCCTCGGGATCCTCAACTTCGAGATGGAGGCCGGGACCCTGTTCAAGATGGGCGTCGTCTACGGGTTCGCGGCCGGGTGCGTGTGCGCCATCATCGCCCAGCGCTCCGAGGCCGAGCAGCCCCTGGAGTCGGTCAAGGAGGCCGCAGTGGGGCACGCCATCGAGGTCGCCGTCGTCGCCGCCGACGCCTGGAGCCGCCGCGCCTGACGGTTCTGACTTTGTTCCGGTGCCAGAAATGGCCCCGGAATTCACAGAGAACCCGCTAGGGCCGGCCGAGGACGCGGTCGACGAGGATCTCGACGGCCACGCGGTCGGCTCGCGGTCGGGGATCCTGGTAGCGGTCGGTGTAGCCGGCGACCGCCGCGGCGACGCCGGTCGGATCGGTGACCAGTCGCACCGTGCCCTCCAGCGTCAGCCAGCGCCGGCCGTCGATCTGGGACACGGCGGCCCGTCCGCCGCGAGCCGCGTTGCGGGACTTCACGCTGGTCGGGGACGTGATCACCCGGGCGACGCCGGCGGTCGGGTCGAAGCTGAACCCGACGGCGACGACGTGCGGCGACCCGTCGGCCCGCAGCGTGGTGAGCGTGGCGAGGTGACGCTCGGTGAGGAAGGCCAGGGCGGCAGCATCGAGGTCGTGGGGGTGGCGCGACACGAACCCATCGTCGCGTTTCTCCGTGAGATCCGGGGCCATTTCTGGCCCCGGAACAGAGTCAGAATCGTCAGAACCGTCAGGAGGCTGCGGTGCGGGCGGTGACGCTGCCGTTGTCGGTGCGCAGCGTGATCGAGCGGTCGCTCGCCGGATCGTCGGGGACCTCCGCGATGCGGCTGCCGTTGCCGGTCTCCAGCGACAGCCGGTAGGTCGTGCCGTCGGCTGGCACGACCACCTCGACCGAGCCGTTGTCGGTGGTGGCGACGACGGTCGTCGGCGCTGCCGAGAACTCCAGCGTGACCCGCCCGTTGTCGCTGTCGGCCGTCGTCGTCGCCGATCCCAGGTCGACGCCCTCCACCCGGCCGTTGTCGGTGGACACGTCGAGCGGTCCGGTCACGCTCGTCAGCACCACCGTGCCGTCGTCGGCATCGACGGCCACCGGGCCGGTCGTGCCCGTCACCTCGACCCGGCCGTTGCCGCTCGACACCGTGAGCGCGAGGTCCCGTGGCACCGAGATCTCGTAGTCGACGCGACACCAGTCCGAGCCGATGTTCGGGCACGACGCCCGCAACTGCAGGACACCGCCGACGACCTCCTGGCGCTCGCCCGTCGACCGCAGCCCGTCGCTGATCTCGGCCCGGACGTCGACGGTGTCGCCGTCGGTCGCCACGATGCGCACCGACCCGGCCGACGACGACACATCGAGCGCGGTCAGGTCCCCCGCCGGGTACGACGATGACTCGGCCCGCTCTTCATGGGCGAGGAGCACCACGACGTTGTACGTGCCCCAGAACAGCGCGGCGACGACGAAGATGCCGGCGAACACCTTCCACAGCACCCGCACCGCGACCGGTGTGCGGCGCGGTGGGCGCTCCGGGCCCGGCCGGGCACCGGCGATCGGGGGTGGGAGCGGTTGTCGATCCATCAGGTCCGTCATCGTCAGCCCCTTCAGCCCTTCACCCATTGCAGGACGGCGAGGACGCGGCGATGGTCGTCCTCCGCCGGTGGCAGGTCGAGCTTCGTGAAGATGTTGCTCACGTGCTTCTCGACCGCCTTGTCGGTCACGACCAGCGATCGGGCGATCGCCGGGTTGCTGCGGCCCTCGGCCATCAACGCGAGGACCTCGCGTTCACGCGGCGTGAGCCGCTCGAGCGGGTCACGTCGCCGGGCCCGAGCCAGCAGCTGGGCGACGACCTCCGGGTCGAGCGCCGTGCCACCGTCGCCGACGCGACGGACGGCGGAGAGGAACTCGCTCACGTCGGCGACGCGGTCCTTCAGGAGGTACCCGATCGACGTCGTCTCGCCGGCCAACAGGTCGATCGCGTAGCGCTCCTCGACGTACTGCGACAGCACCAGGATGCCGATCTTCGGCCACCGCTGGCGGATCGCGATCGCCGCCCGCAGGCCATCGTCGGTGTGCGTCGGAGGCATGCGGACGTCCACGATGCACAGGTCGGGCTGATGGCGCTCGACGGCCGACATCAGTTCGTCGGCGGCACCGACCGTGGCGACCACGTCCTCGCCGGCGTCGGCGAGGATCCGGGTGAGCCCGGCCCGCAACAGCACCGAGTCCTCGGCGATCACGACCCGCACGGCAGCTCCACCGAGATCGTCGTCGGGCCACCCGGCGGGCTGATGACGTACATGTTCCCACCCAGGCCGGCGACGCGATCACGCAGGCCGCGCAGGCCGGTGCCCTTGGCGTCGTCGGCCCCTCCGACGCCGTCGTCGCGGACCTCGATGACGAGGCGGTACCCGGCCCGGGCGATCGACACCTGGGCCCGGGTCGCCATGGCGTGACGGGCGACGTTCGTCAACGCCTCGTTCACCACGAAGTACGCCGCGCTCTCGACGGCGGGCGACGGACGGGGCTCGACCTTGACGTCGAGCGCCACGGGGATCGGAGAACGGGCGACCACCGCTGACAGCGCAGCATCGAGCCCGCGGTCCTCCAGGATGACGGGGTGGATGCCGCGCACGAGGTCGCGGATCTCCCGCAGCGCCGCCTTGGCCTCCTCATGGGCGACCGCCACCATCTGCCGTCCTTCCTCGATCTGGTCGTGATCGAGCTTCTCGCGCGCCGAGCCCAGGTTGGCGGCCAACGCGACGAGGCGCTGCTGGGCGCCGTCGTGCAGGTCGCGCTCGATGCGACGCCGCTCGGCCTCGGCGCTGTCGACGGCCGCCGAACGGAACGTCTCCAGCTTCGTCACCTGGGCGGCGTGGACCTGGGCGGCGTTCGGGCCGAGCAGGGCCCTGGCCATCGCCAGCTCGGCGCGGCCCATGCCGACGGTGATCCATGGTGCGACGACGATCACCCCGAGCGCCCCGA
Organism: Ilumatobacteraceae bacterium; assembly: GCA_040507575.1. GTDB lineage: Bacteria > Actinomycetota > Acidimicrobiia > Acidimicrobiales > Ilumatobacteraceae > JALZMG01. The sequence goes on along the minus strand of JBEVOM010000255.1, from coordinate 18,636 downwards.
CGACAGCGCAGGCGAGCGCCCCGGCGCCGGCGGTGATCTCGAAGAAGTAGAACTTCGCCGAGTCGCCGGGCAGGGCATCGACGTACGCCGGCATCAGCAGCATCGCCAGCGAGCCGCCCCAGGCGGCCATCATGAGCGCGAACGAGATGGCAGCGACGGGGAGGTGGGCGACGTTGAACGCGACCTCCTTCCACCGCGGCGCCGACATCACCCGTTCGCGCAGCCGGCGCAGCGGACCTCGCTCCGCCAGTCGCGGCACGGGGTCGCTGATGCGGACGTCCATCAGCGCGTCGATCCGTGACCGCTCGACGTGGCTGAACGCCCTGGCGAGGATGAAGAGCAGCCACACGAACGGCAGGGCCAGCACGAACGTGATGAGCAGTCCGGCCGATGTCGCCAGGAAGGCGACCATCAAGCCGAATGCGATGGCGGCGACAGGGAGTGCCGTCAGCAGGTAGCCCATCGTCCGCAGCAGCCGGAGCGGGTGGCGCCATGGGCGCACCGGGTTGAACATCTGGCCGTTCACAGTACGTACCGCTCGCTGCGAGCCATCACGACGCGGCGATCGCGTTCAGGATGTCCAGCCGGGCGGCCCTCCGGGCCGGACGGACGGCGGCTACCACGCCGGCGCCGGCGGCGAGGCCGATGATCGCGACGAGGGGCGTGACCGGCAGGGCGAACACGCCGAAGCCGGCCTGGGCCTGGAGCGCCCGCATCAGGCCCCAGCCGAGGAACGTGCCGAGCCCGAGCCCGCCGATCGTGCCGAACACGGCGACGATCACGGACTCCCAGCGCAGGGCCGAGCGCACCTGCGACCGGTCCTGACCGACCGCCCGCAGGAGCCCGAGCTCCCTCGTGCGCTCGTGGATCGACAGCGACAGCGTGTTGCCGATGCCCATCAGGGCGATCAGCACGGCGATGCCCAGCAGGCCGTAGATGAGCGTGAGCATCTGATCGACCTGTCCTCCCACCGACTCGACGTACTCCTCTCGGGTGTCCGGGTCAGGGGCGCCGTATTGCGCAGTGACCTCGGCCACGGCCGCCTGGCCGCGCTCGATCGATACGCCGTCGACGAGGTCGACGAACACGACGACGTCCATGGCCTGGCCGGCGTGGGGCGCCCAGTCCCCGGTCGTCATGATCATGTTGCTCAAGATGTCCTGGCGGCCGAAGAGGTTCGTGATCGTGAGGTCGGTCGTCGAGCCGTCGACGAACGTCATCGGGAGCACGTCGCCGATCCCGACGCCATGGTCCTCGGCCCAGCGCGTGCTCACCGCGATCTCGCCCGGGCCGACGTCGGCCAGCGAGCCGGCGTCGTCCTCGAGGTCGATGACGGACGCCAGCACGGCGGGGTCGGTGGCCATCGGCTCGACCGTGGCTCCGTTGATGGTGGCCGTGACGATCGAGGCGCCGACCGATCCGCTGACCTCGGGGAGGCCGGCGAGGGCCGGTGCGAGCTCGGTGGCGATCCCCGCCCCACTGAAGTCGGTCTGGGTGATGACGAGGTCGCCGGCGAACGAATCGTCGACCATGTCGCCGATCGATGCCTTGACCGACGCGCCGAACGTCGTGAACAGCGCCACGACGGCGGTGCCGACCATCAGGGCGGAGGCGCTGGACGCGATGCGCCGGGGGTTGCGCATCGCGTTGCGCCGGGCCAGCCGGCCCGTGACACCGCGGGTCACGCTGGCGAACGAGCCGAGCGCGGACGCCGCCGGCCGGGCGACGACCGGGCCGAGGACGACGAACCCGACCACCATGGCGAGCGCGCCGAGCCCGGCCCGGGCGACGGCGCCCGTGGCGAGGCTGGCGGCGGTGACGACGACGACCGCACCGGCGCCAGCGATGACGGCGCCGACGACCGCCCGAACGGTGGACGATGCCGAGTCGTCGACGGCGACGTCGCGCATCGCGGCGAGCGGCGCGACGCGCGACGCCTTGATCGCCGGCGTCACGCTGGCGACGAGCGTCGTCACGACCCCGACGAGGCCGGCGATCACGATCGTCACCCCGTCGACGACGAGGCCGGAGCCGGGCAGACCGAGTCCGGCCCCGCTCATCAGCGCGCGCAGGCCGGCGGCGAGGCCGAGCCCGACCGCGAAGCCGATCGCCGAGGCGACGACACCGATGATCGCGGCCTCCATCGTCACCGCGGCCACGACCTGACGGCGCGATGCGCCGATCGCCCGCAACAGCGCCGATTCCCGGGTCCGCTGGGCGACGAGGATCGAGAACGTGTTGTGGATGCTGAACGTGGCGACGACGAGCGCGATGCCGGCGAACGCCAGCAGGATCATCTCGAACATGTTCAAGAAGTCGTCGCCGATCTGCTGCTCCTGCTCGGCCGTCAGCTCGGCTTGCGTCAGCGCTTCGATCCTGGCCGGCATCAGCTCGGTGATCTCGTCGCGCAGCGACTCCTGGCTGACGCCGGCCTCGGCGGCCACCAGCACCGACGAGACCGCGTCGGGGCGCTGGGCGAACAGCGCACTGGCTTCGGGCAATGTGAACGCCGTGTACGTGGTCGGGCCCAGGCTGTCGACGTCGCCGAACGTGGCGATGCCGACGATCGTGACGTCCACGGGCGCCGGGGTCAGCACCGTCGTGCGGTCACCGACATGGAGATCGCCCTTCTCGGCCGCGCCGCGGTCGATGACGACCTCGCCGGCCGCGTTCGGGGCGCGGCCCTCGGCGATCTGGTAGGGGTTGAGCCCGCTATCGGGGATCCAGTTCGTGCCGACCGTCGGCGGACCGTCGCCGCCGACGCGTTCGCCGTCGGCGCCGATGATGGTGGCGACGCCTTCCACCGACGGCAAGGCGGCGCGCACCCCGGCGATGGCGGCGACGCGGTCGACGACGGACGCGTCGAGCGCGCCGCGCACGCGGTCCTCCCCCGACCCGATCGAGTCGGCGCTGCGGACGACGACGTCCGTACCGGAGTTGGCGCTCGTGAAGGCCGATGCGAAGCCGGCCCGCATGGTGTCGCCGAGCACGAGCGTGGCGGCGAGGAAGGCGACGCCGAGTACGACGGCGAGGGACGTGCCGATGAGGCGCCGTTTGCGGGCCCACAGGCCGGCGATGGTGAGCTTGAACATCTCAGTGTCCGAACCGCTTCATCCGATCGAGGATGCGATCGGGGTCGGGGTTGGCCATCGAGTCGACGATCCGGCCGTCCTCCAGGAACAGCACCGTGTCGGCATGGCTGGCGGCGACCGCGTCGTGGGTGACCATCACGATGGTCTGGTCCAGCGAGTCGACGGCGGTGCGCATGAACGCGAGGATCTCGCCGCCGGTGCGGCTGTCGAGGTTGCCGGTCGGCTCGTCGGCGAAGATCAGCGTGGGCATCGAGGCGAGAGCGCGGGCGACGGCGACGCGCTGCTGCTGGCCGCCGGACAGCTCGCTGGGACGGTGCTCGAGGCGTTGCTCGAGCCCGACGACCTCGACGACGGTCCGCACCCACTCCTTGTTGGGCTTCCGGCCGGCCAGGGACATCGGCAGCGTGATGTTCTCGATCGCGCTCAGCGTCGGGAGGAGGTTGAAGGCCTGGAACACGAAGCCGATGCGCTCACGTCGGACGCGCGTCAGGTCGCGGTCGGACAGCGTGCCGAGCTCGATGTCGCCGAGGAAGACCCGGCCGGACGTGAGGGAGTCGAGCCCGGCCAGGCAATGCATGAGGGTGCTCTTGCCGGAACCCGACGGGCCCATGATCGCCGTGAAGCGTCCGCCCGGGAGGCCGACGGTGACGTCGTCGAGGGCGACCACGTTGTTGTCGGCGTCGGTGGCGCGGCCGTAGCGCTTCGTCGCATGCTCGGCCCGGGCGGCGAGCGGCACCGGTGCGGCCCATGCCGGGAGCGCCTCGGCGCGGGAGGTGGGGGACAGCGTTTCCATGTGCTCCAGCCTGAGGATCGGCGAGCGCGACGGCGATGGAGCCCGCCGGTGTCCCGTCCGTGGGGTCTGCCCTACCGTCACGATCGATGGCAATCCACGCCGGGCCGGCGTGCGAACCATCGCTCGTGAGGTTCGACATCGCTGATTTCAAGACCCGGACCGACCGTCTGCGGTGGGACGACATCGACATGGATGCCTTCCGGTCGCACCCGCTCGACGACGACACGCTGCGGGCGATCGAGTACATGCACGACGTCGAGTTGCACACGATCTGCTACCTGCGCGACCTGCTCGTGACGTCGGCCCACGCCGACCCGGACGTCACGACGTTCCTGAGCTGCTGGGCGTACGAGGAGCTGTGGCACGGCGAGGCGCTCGGTGAGGTGCTGGCCGCCCACGGTCGGGCGTCGGGACCGGCTCGGGTCGGCCCGCTGCGCCGCCGGCTGGGCATGCGCGACCGGATCCGCCCGTACCTGTCACAGCTGGGCTCGGCGCTCGTCGGCGAGCGACTCGTCGCGCTGCACATGACATGGGGTGCGGTGAACGAGTGGACGACGCAGGCGGCGTACGCCCGCCTGGCCCAGCGGGCCGACCACCCCGTGCTGACCGAGCTGACGAGGCGGATCGCCCGTCAGGAGGGCCGGCACATCGACTTCTACTCGTCCGAGGCCCACCGCCGGCTCGGTCAGAGCCGGGCCGCCCGGCGAATCGTCCGCTGGGCGCTGCAGCACCTGTGGCGGCCCGTCGGGTCGGGCATCATGCCGAAGGTCGAGACCGAGTTCGTCATCGACCACCTCTATGGCGGTCCCGACGCGGTGCCGTTCCTCGAGCGCATCGACCGCCGCATCGACGGCCTACCGGGTCAGTCGGCGCTGCACCTCGTGTCCCGCGTGGTGGCCGACCGGCCGGTCCGCGCCCCGCTGGCGCTCGCCGCCTGACGGCACGCGACCTCAGCCGGCACGGAGCGCAGCGACCTCAGCCGGCACGGAGCGCGGCGACGATGGTCGCTTCGCTGACCGGGCGGTAGTCCCAGACGTCGCAGCCGACGTTGACCTGGTGACCCTCCACCCGCCACTGGGTGTGGACGTGGCCGTGCAGGAGCAGCCGGCCGTCGTCGACGGGGCGGTGCGACTCGAAGCGGGCCTCGTCGTGGCTGTCACCGAAGTACGGGAAGTGGCAGGCCAGCGCGGCGCGACCACCGATCGTGAGCTCGACCTCCTCGGCGAGCACGTCAGCGAAGCCGGCGTCGACGTACCGCTCGGCCCAGCCGTCCGCCTTCTCGCCACGACCGGGCCAGCAGCGGTCGTGGTTGCCGGGAACGAGGAGCTTCGTGCCGGCGAGGTCGCCGACGAGCGCCAGTGAGTCGTCGATGCGGCCCATCGCCACGTCGCCCAGCACCCAGACCTCGTCGTCGTCCTCGACGATGTCGTTCCACCGGGCGACGAGGTCGCGGTCCATCTCGTCGACGTCGGCGTACGGACGATGGCAGTAGCGGATGATGTTGGCGTGGCCGAAGTGAAGATCGGACGTGAACCAGCGCGTCACGACGGTCCCATCTCGACCAGCCATCCGGGCAGCCGGGTCGGGCGCCCGTCGGCGGTGACCGCGCCGTGCACGGTGACTGCGGTCGCAGCCGCCACGCCGTCGACGGTCAGCAGGTAGGCCATCTGGAACACCGTGCGCGTCGTCGCCGCCATCAGGACGTGGACGTCGACGGCATCGTCGAAGTGGAGCGCGCGGCGGTATCGGACGAAGATCTCGAGGACGGTGGCGTCGATGCCCTCTGCCCGCCACGTCGTGTACGGGTGCCCGAGGTGGCGGAGGTACTCGACGCGGGCCTCCTCGAGGTACGGGAGGTAGCGGCCGTGGTGGACGATCGCCATGGCGTCGGTCTCGGCGAAGCGCACCCGCAGCGTGTGGTGGAACGCGTAGTCGGCAGGCACGAGGGATGGCTCGACCGCGACGCGCACATCCGCCAGTCTGGCGCCCGGCGACGTCGGGCCGCGCGATCGCAGGTGAGCGCGAGCACGGTTCTGGGAGGATCGCGGATGGTGACACCCGCCGTCCGAGCGCTCGAGGCCGCAGGCGTGACGTTCAGCGTCCACGAGTACGACCACGACCCGACGAGCCGCAACTTCGGACTCGAAGCTGCCGCGGCGCTCGGACTCGATCCCGACCAGGTGTTCAAGACGCTGCTGGTGGAGACCGACGTCGGCGAGCAGGCCGTCGCCGTCGTGCCCGTGAGCTGCCAGCTCTCTCTGAAGGCGGTCGGCGCGGCGCTCGGTACGAAACGGGTCGAGATGTGCGACCCGGCCGTCGCCCAACGGGTCACCGGCTACGTGATCGGAGGAATCAGCCCGTTCGGCCAGCGCAAGCGGTTGACGACCGTGATCGACGAGACCTGCGAGCTGTACGACGTGGTGTACGTCAGCGGTGGCCGCCGCGGCCTCGACCTCGGCGTGGCCCCCGCCGACCTCGTGCGCGTCCTCGATGCCATCGCCGCCGACATCGCCGTGTCGTAGGACCCGAGCGTTCGGCCAGAGGTCTCCCCGACCACGACCTCCGATGAGCGGCCGCGCAGGCGTTCAGCCGGACGGGTGGCGCAAGATGGCGTCGATCCGCGCCACCCGCGTCCGGGCCGGTGGGTGGGACGCGGCGAGGCGGGCCCGCCAGCCGACAGGTCGTCGGCCACCGCCGAGGCTGATCACGCGCCGCAGCGCGCGCGAGAGGTGGCGCCCATACCCCATCCGGACGGCCCGCCGATCGGCCTGGAACTCGCTGCGGTGTCCCACCAGGTTGCCCAACGCGTCAGCGGCATGGAGCGCGACGACGAACGGCAGTGACAACACGTTGAGGAGGCCGGCGGTCAGCTGCCCGAAGACGGTGAGCGCCGAGGAGTGCGACGCGAACGCATCCGTCGCCGCCGTCGCCACGTTCTGCAGCCAGAACCCGATGCCGGCCAGCGCCACGACCGGCAGCGAGAACCAGTGCCCGATCGTCAGGGCGACCGTGTGCAGGCCGAGGTGGTGGCTGAGCTCATGGGCGAGGACGCCGGCGAGCTCTCCCCTCGGCAGCTCGGCGACCGCGAACGACGTCACGACGACGAGGTGGCCGCCGCAGGCGAACGCGTTCAGCTCCTCGCTGGGCAACACCCGCAGGATGAAGCGGTCAGCGGGCAGTCGGTTGGCGACGGCGAGGTCGCGCCACACCGGCGCCAGGCGGTCGAGCTCGTCGGGTGTCGGAGATCGCGCACCGAAGAGGGGCGTCAGGACGGCGGCCTGCACCGGGCGGATGAACAGCAGCACGACGCACGCCAGGTAGCCACCGGAGAACCACCAGAACGGGACGTCCCACGCCAGGCGCACGAGGAGCCAGATGACGAACAGGGCGAGGATGCAGAACGGCGCGATGACGAGCACGGGACCGAACGCGCTGACCGCCGCCAACTCGAGTTGGCGGCGGCGACGCGTGGACATCGTGACGACGATACGGACCGGTGTCGACGGCGACGAGCGGCGGCGCAGCTCAGTCGGTCGTCGGGCGATGCACGGGCGCTCGACCCAGGCCCCGACGATCCCCGGCGCCAGCGCGTCGGCCGGCGCGTCACCGAGCAGACCGTCGCGCCCGACGTCCTCCGTGAGCGACCCGTCCCGACCGGCCACGTTCGTGTGGTTGCAACGCACCGCCGCCGTCCGGGCCGGCCGCTCAGGTAGAACGTCGGCCATGACATCGACCCGACGGTCCGGCGCCAGCGACGCGGTGACGGGTCGCTGATCGTGCTGGCCAGCATTCCCAGCCCGTCGTCGGGCTCCCTCACGCTCGGACCGGTGTCGCTCAACGCCTACGGGCTGATGATCGCCCTCGGCGTCGTCGCCGGGGTGTGGCTGTTCGGGCGGCGCCTCGAGGCGAAGGGCATCGGCACCCGCGACGACGCCAACGCGATCGCCGTGTGGGGCGTCATCGCCGGCATCATCGGGGCCCGGCTCTACCACGTCATCACCGACTGGGAGCGCTACCGGGACAACCTCGGCGACATCGTCAAGGTGTGGGAGGGCGGCCTCGGCATCCCCGGCGGCATGTTGGCCGGCGTCCTCGTCGGTGTCTACGCCGGGTACAAGCGCGGGATCCCGCTCGGCCCCGGCCTCAACGCCGTGGCCCCTGCTCTCCCGCTGGCGCAGGCGATCGGTCGCTGGGGCAACTACTTCAACCAGGAGCTCTACGGCCGCGCCACGGACCTCCCGTGGGGCCTCCAGATCGACGCCGAGAACCTGCCGACCGACACCGTGTACCCCGTGGGAACGACGTTCCACCCGACGTTCCTCTACGAGTCGCTCTGGAACTTCGCGCTGTGCTTCCTGCTCATCTGGATCGACCGTCGCTACCGGCCGGCCGGTGGGCGGTTGATGGCGATGTACGTGCTCGGCTACGGCGTCGGCCGGTTCTGGGTCGAGGGGCTGCGCATCGACACCGCCGACCACCTGGCCGGTCTGCGCTGGAACCAGTGGGTCGCCCTCGCCTGCGTCGTCGGCGGCGGCGGCTATCTGATCGCAACCATCCACAAGCCCAAGGACCCGGTGCTGCCCCCGATCCGACCCGGCGATCGGGCCACCGTCGCGACAGACGACGACTGGGACGACGACGAGGAGCTCGACGTCGCCCAATCGGTCGGCGCGCTCGACGGTGAGATCGACGGTGAGATCGATGGCGACGTGACAGGAGACGTGGACGGCGACGTCGACGCAGAGGTCGAGGGTGAGATCGACGTCGATGCTGACGCCGACTTGGAGCAGGCCCAGGCGTCCGCCGACGAGGGGCCGGACCGTCCAGCGACCTGAGACCGCCTCAGAGGCGGGCGCCGCCCGCCGTGTCGAACACGTGGTAGCGCTGCGGGATCAAGCTGATGTGGTCGCCCGGTGCGCTGGTGCTCAGCCCCTCGGCGCGAGCCACGATCTGGGGCGCGTTGACAACTTCGGCGGCCGGGTCGGTGCAGTAGAGGAAGGCTTCCGAGCCGAGCTCCTCGACGACCACGACCACGACGTCGAGGCCGCCCGTCGTCGACGTCGTCCACGCCTCCGGACGCACACCGATCGTGGCCGCGTCGGACGTCAGCCCACGGCGTTGCTCCGGGGTCAGCTCCACCGTGAGCGTGCCGTGCGTCGCGCCGTCGTCGCCGACCTTGGCCGGCAGGAGGTTCATGGCCGGCGAGCCGATGAAGCCGGCCACGAACAGGTTCACCGGATCGGTGAACAGGTCCTTCGGGCTGGCGCACTGCTGCAGCACGCCCTCGTCGAGGACGGCGACACGATCGCCCATGGTCATCGCCTCGACCTGGTCGTGGGTGACGTACACGGTCGTGACCGCCAGACGGCGCTGCAGCGCGGCGATCTGCGTGCGGGTCTGCACGCGGAGCTTGGCGTCGAGGTTGGACAGCGGCTCGTCCATCAGGAACACCTGGGGTTGACGGACGATGGCCCGCCCCATCGCCACCCGCTGGCGCTGGCCACCCGAGAGCTTCGCCGGCTTGCGGTCGAGGTAGGGGACGAGGTCGAGGACCTCGGCCGCCTGGCGCACCCGCTTCGCTCGCTCCTCCTTCGGCACCCGCGTGACCTTGAGGTGGAACCCGATGTTGTCGGCCACGGTCATGTGCGGGTACAGCGCGTACGACTGGAAGACCATCGCGATGTCGCGATCCTTCGCCGGGATGCCCGTGACGTCGCGGTCGCCGATGTGAATCGTGCCTTCGTCGACTGGTTCGAGCCCAGCCAGCATCCGCAGCGTCGTCGACTTGCCGCAACCCGACGGACCGACGAGCACGAGGAACTCCCCGTCGCCGATCTCGAGGTCGAGGTGGTCGAGCGCCGGGTGCTCGAGCCCGCCGTACGCTCGAGTGGCGCCGGCGAAGGTCACAGTGGCCATCGCTCGGAATGTAGCCCGAACGGACCGGAGCCCCGACGTGGGCCGCCGCTAGCCTCGACCGGCGTGTCCGACCGCATCACGACAGCGGACGTCGTCCACGTCGCCCGCCTGGCGCGTCTGGACCTGACGCCCGACGAGATCGACCGCACGACGTCGCAGCTCGCCGACATGCTCGAGCACTTCGCCGACATCGACGAGCTCGAGCTCGACGACGTCGAGCCGATGACGCAGCCGTACCCGTTGGTCAACGTGTTGCGCGAGGACGTCGTGGCCCCCGGTCTCGACCGTGACGAGGTGCTGGCGGCCGCGCCGGATGCCGTCGACGGTCGCTTCCGCGTCCCACCGGTCGTCGGGCTCGCGGAATGACCAGCGAGGTGGCCGACACCGCGAGCGCGATCGCTGCCGACGTCCGCACCGGCAAGCGGACGGCGGCCGCCGTCCTCGACGCCCACCTTGCCGCGATCGACGCCCGGGAGGGCGAGATCCACGCGTTCAACCTCGTCATGTCCGACGACGCCCGCGCCGCCGCCGGCGCCGTCGATGCGGCCGTGGCCGGCGGCCGGGACCCCGGTCCGCTGGCCGGTGTCCCCGTCGCGCTCAAGGACAACATGTGCACGCGCGGGGTCCCGACGACGTGCTCGTCGCGGATCCTCGACGGCTGGCGACCGCCGTACGACGCCACCGTCGTCGAGCGGCTCCGGGCCGCGGGGGCGGTGTTCGTCGGCAAGACCAACCTCGACGAGTTCGCGATGGGATCGAGCACGGAGAACTCGGCGTTCGGCCCGACCCGCAACCCGCACGACACGAGCCGTGTGCCCGGCGGGTCGAGCGGAGGCAGTGCGGCTGCGGTCGCGGCAGGGTTCGCCTCGGTGGCGCTGGGCAGCGACACCGGTGGGTCGATCCGCCAACCGGCCGCCCTGTGCGGGGTCGTGGGGGTCAAGCCGACCTACGGCGTCGTCAGCCGCTACGGCCTGGTCGCGTTCGCCAGCAGCCTCGACCAGATCGGCCCGTTCGCCACCACCGTGGCTGACGCCGCCCTCGTCGTCGAGGTCATCGGCGGTCACGACCCTGCCGACTCGACGTCCATCCCGCGCCCGGCGCCAGCCATCACGGCGACCCTGCGCGACGGTGTCGAGGGCCTGCGGGTCGGGCGCATCACGGACCTCCCGGAGGGCGCCGACCCCGACGTGCTGGCTCGCATCGACGCCGCCTTCGATGCGCTCTGCGATGCCGGCGCAAAGGTCGTCGACGTCGAGTGCCCGGCGTTCACGTACGGCCTCACCGCCTACTACCTCATCGCTCCGGCCGAGGCGTCGAGCAACCTGGCCCGCTACGACGGCGTGCGCTACGGCCTGCGCGTGCCCGCCGCCGACACGAACGCGATGTACATGGCGACGCGCGAGTCCGGCTTCGGCGACGAGGTCAAGCGGCGCATCATGCTCGGCACCTACGCGCTGTCGGCCGGCTACTACGACGCCTACTACGGCAAGGCCCTCAAGGTGCGCCGGCTGATCGCCGACGACTTCGCCCGGGCGTACCAGCACGCTGACGTGCTGCTCACGCCGGCGTCGCCGACCGTGGCGTTCCCGATCGGCGAGAAGACCGACAACCCGCTGGCCATGTACCTCTGCGACACCTACACGATCCCGGCCAACCTGTCCGGCGATCCGGGGATGACGGTGCCGTTCGGCACCGGCGCCGACGGTCTGCCGGTCGGGGTCCAGGTGCTCGCGCCGACGTTGGGGGAGCCGACGATGTTCCGCGTCGCCCAGGCCCTGGAGGACGCCATGCAAGGAGGTCGCGGATGAGCGCCGAGGTTGACATGATCGCGGCGAGCGCAGCGAGCGCGTATGGCACCTGGGAGCTCGTCGTCGGGCTGGAGGTCCACACCGAGCTGGCGACGGCCACGAAGCTGTTCTCGGCCTCGCCGAACCGTTTCGGCGACGAGCCGAACACGAACATCGACCCGGTCACGCTCGGTCTGCCCGGCGCGCTGCCGGTCCTCAACCGCCACGCCGTGGAGTTGGCGATGCGCATCGGCCTCGCTCTGAACTGCCGCATCCAAGCGTGCTCGTTCCACCGGAAGAACTACTTCTACCCGGACATGCCGAAGGCGTACCAGATCAGCCAGTACGACGTGCCGCTCAACATCGACGGTTGGCTCGACCTCCCCGACGGCACCCGCCTCGGCATCGAGCGGGCCCACCTCGAGGAGGACACCGGCAAGTCGACCCACGTCGGGGGCGTCGGCGGCCGGATCCACGGCAGCGGGGGCTCACTGATCGACTTCAACCGGGCCGGGGTACCGCTCGTCGAGATCGTCGGGCGGCCCGACATCCGCACGTCTGAGCAGGCCCGTCAGTACGTCAACGAGCTGCGGGCGATCCTCGTGGCGGTCGGGGCGTCCGACGCCAAGATGGAGGAGGGCTCGATGCGGGTCGATGCCAACGTGAGCGTCCATCGTCCCGGCGAGCCGTTCGGCACCCGCTGTGAGATCAAGAACCTCAACTCGGTGCGCTCGCTCGGGCGGGCGATCGACTTCGAGGCCCGGCGCCAGATCGACCTCATCGAGGCCGGGGAGCGGGTGCGCCAGGAGACCCGCCACTGGGACGAGGGGGACGGCACCACGCACACGCTGCGCTCGAAGGAGGACGCCGACGACTACCGATACTTCCTCGAGCCCGACCTCGTGCCACTCGTGCCGGACGAGGCGTGGATCGAGTCGGTCCGCGCTGCGCTGCCGATGCTGCCGGCGGCCCGCCGGACGCGGTTGGCGCAGGCCACGGGCGCCGCCGCCGACGGGGAGGCGATCGCCGTGGTCGTCGAGCGGGGACAGGACGACTACGTGCTGGCGGTCGCCGCGGCCGGTGGCGACCCGGCGCGCGCCCTGGTCCACGTGAAGGAGGCGTACGCCGAGCAGGGGAGCCTCCCCGCCGTGCCGGCCGCCGACCTGGCGGCCCTGACGACGATGGAGACCGGTGGGCAGCTCACGGCGACCCAGGCCAAGCAGGTCCTCGCCGACCTCGTTGCCGACGGTGGCGGCGATCCGGTGGCGATCGCCGGGGCGAAGGGCTTCGAGGCGATGGACGCCGCGACGCTCGAGACGCTCGTCGACGATGCCGTCGCCGCCAACGCCGGCGCGTGGGCCAAGTTCCAGGGTGGCGAGGACAAGGCGATCGGCGCGCTGGTCGGTGCGGTCATGAAGGCGTCGCGGGGCCAAGCCGACGGCGGGGCCGTCACGGCCCTCCTCCGCGCCCGCCGCGGCTGACCAGGACCGACGTGTGCCGTCGCCCGTGCCGGAGCGCCGGTTCGTGACCCCAGGTCGGCGGGTATGGCCTGCTCAGATGACCGGACCGGACGGCTCACGGGGGGCGGGCGCGACGGTGACCTCGTCGACGCGCGCCCAGAGCCGGGACATGCCCTCCTGGTCGATGTCGAGCTCGAGGTGCCCGCCGGGAACCTGCATGAGCGCGGCCCGTTCGATCGTGGACGCGCACGACGTGGCGTCGGCGACGCGGACGGCCGAGTTGGCATCGGCGGTCCGTCGGCCGATGATCAGCACGCGGCGGTCCGTGACCCCGATGAGCACCTGCTCGTCGCCGTCGATCATCGACGTGCGCCGCCCGGGAACGGCCGCGCGGAGCTCCTCGCTCGGATCCAGGAGGTCGAGCAGCTGCTCCTCCTCCTGTTCGAGGTCGGCCACCCGCCAGTGGTCCGGCCAGCGATCGCGTTCCTCGGCGAGACGGGCTCCCGCACCCATGACAACTCCCTTGTGCAAACACGGACTACGCCCGTGGATCGATCAGTAGTGTTCCGCCAGACAGGGTCGACCCGCATCGGGGGTACCCCGTGATCGCCGCCCGCTCATGACCAACGCAGTCCCACCGCCCGACGCCACGTCGTCGATCCGCGGGCGCCAGGACGTCGTGGATGCCGTCGTCGGGCTGGCCACCCGAGCAGCCAGCGCCTCCGGGGGGGCGCTGACCATCGTCGGGGAGCCCGGGATCGGCAAGACCTCGGTCATGGACGAGGCCGCGTCCCTGATCGCCGCCGACGAGGCACCCTGCCGGATCATCCGGCTCAGCGGCGTCGAGGCCGAGCTGGAGCTCGCCTGGTCGGGGCTGGCCGGACTGCTCGACGGCTTCATCGACCGCATCGGCCGCCTGGCCCCGGCGCGGGCCTCTGCCCTGCGGGCGGCGCTCGCCATCGAGGGGGTCGACGAGCCCGTCGAGCCGTTCGCGATCGCGTTGGCGACGCGCGACATCCTCGTCGACGCCGCCGAGGCGATGCCGATCATGGTGATGGTCGACGACCTCCAGTGGGTCGACGCCCCGACCCGCCGCACGCTGTCGTACATCGCCCGTCGCCTGCAGTTCGAGCGCTTGGCGATCGTGTCGACGCGGCGCACCGGCGGTGACGCGCACACCGACACGGGACCGGCGTTGCGGCTGGACGCCGTCGGCGACGATGTCGCCGATGCCATCCTCCGGGACGCCGGCGTGACCAACGCGTTCGCCCGGCGCGAGCTCGTCGCGGCTGCTGGCGGCATCCCCCTGGTGCTCGTGGAAGCCGCCAACATGCTCGACGCCGACCAGCGATCCGGTCGGACCGAGCTGCCCGATCCACTGCCGATCGGGTCGTCGGGCCAGCGCGTCGTCGACCTGCTGCTGGGACGGCTCGAACCCGAGGTCCTCACCGCGCTGCTCGTCGCAGCGGCGGAGACCGAGGGTGACCTCATACGCATCATGAAGGCGGCCCAGGAGCTCGGTGTCGGGCTCGTCGAGCTGGAGACGGCCGAGGCTGCCGGCATCGTCACGCTCGACGGCGACCACCTCTCGTTCCGCCACCCGCTGATGCGCTCGGCGTCCTACCACGACGCCCCGCGGTCGGCCCGCCGCAACGCCCACCGGGCCCTCGCCGGGACGCTCCCGATCGGATCGCTGGAGCGGGCCGGGCACCTGGCGAAGGCCGCCGTCGGACCCGACGAGTCCGTCGCCAAGGCGCTCGACGACGCCGCCGCGATCACGGCGCAGCGTGGCGCACCGGCCAGTGCGGCGCGGTCGTGGGAGATGGCGAGCCGGCTCTCGCCGGCACCCAGCGACCGGGTGCGGCGATTGCGCCTCGCCACGGTGGCCATCATCGACGCCGGCATGCCGGCGGCCGCCGGCCGGTTGCTCGACCGGGCCGACGCCGTGGCGTCCGAGCAACCCGACGCCGACGACCTGATCGAGCGGATCCGGCGTCAGCAGCTCCGGTGCCGTCTACCGCTGTCCGGCGGCGGCATCGCCGAGCCGGCGCGGACGCTGCGCCACGCCGCGTCAGAGGTCGCCGGCGCCGCGCCGTCGGTCGCCGTCGACCTGTTGTTCGACGCCCTCGCCGCGTTCATCCGGGAAGGCGCGTTGGCCGACATGGCGGCCGCGATCGGTGAGGCGATCGCCCTGCGCGACCGCGTCGACGAGTCCCGGGCCCGGCGGATCGACGTGATGGAGGGCGCCCTGCTCATCGCCACGGGGCGCCGGGGCGGCGAGGTCCTCCTTGACCGGTACACGGAGATGACCGGCCCGGACCGTTCGACTGCTGACGCGCTGTTCCTGGCCGACGTGCTGGCCCCCTCCCTGGGCTTCCTGCGCCGCACCGGGGCATCCGACGCACTGCTCGCAGACCTCGATGCCGACCTGCGGGCGCGGGGGGCGGTGCGCCCGCTGATCAGCGTGCTCGGCGCGATGAGCGTCGTGCAGTACGGGCGGTCGTTCCCGGCGACGATGGCCGCCGGCACCGAGGCGATCAGCCTCGCCAAGACCAACGACACCCCGGAGCTCGCCGCGCTGGCCGCCAGCGTGCTCGTGCTGTGCGCCGCGGCGATGGGTGACCGCGAGGGCTGCGAGCAGGCGGCCGCGATCCTCGCCGACCTGCCTGAACCGGAGCGCCGGGCGATGGGCCCCATCGGCCTCGGCTACCTCGCGCTGAACCAGGGTCGGCTCGACGACGCCGACCGGCACTATCGTCAGGTGCTGTCGATGTCGCCGATCGGCAAGGGGCTCGTGCGATGGGAGCCCGAGTGGATCGAGACGTTGATCCGCGCCGGGCGCCGCGACGAGGCGATCGTCGTGCTGGAGCGCCTCGAGGATGCGGTCGCCCCGGACATGCTGCTCGCCGGAGGGATCGGACGTCCGAAGGGAATGCTGGCCATCGACGACGAGGAGGCCGCCATCCACTTCGCCGCCACGGTTGCCGCCGCGGCGGCCGCCGGCAACTGGGTCGGGCAGGGCCGCACCGAGATCATCTGGGGCGAACGGCTGCGCCGCTCGCGCCGCCGGGGTGAGGCCCGGGTGCACCTCGAGCGGGCGGTCGAGCTGCTCCGCGGCATCGGCGCGACGGTGCTCGCGGAACGGGCCACGACCGAGCTGCGCGCCGCCGGGGGTGTCGTCGGTGAGGGCACGGCGTCACACCAGCTCCTCACCCCCCACGAGCTGCAGGTCGCCCGCCTCGTCGTCAGCGGCGCCTCGAACCGCGACCTCGCAGCCAAGCTGTTCATCAGCCCTCGCACGGTCGAGGCCCACCTGACCGCGATCTTCCGCAAGCTCGGCGTCCGCAACCGGCGCGAGCTGTCGGCCCGGGCGATCGACGATCCGGTCCTCCAGCCATAGCGCTGCGGCCTCGGAGCGGCGTGCGCCGCCGAGCAGCGCGAATCGTCACGTCGTCGGGCCGGCGGTGGAACTACGTTCCTGGGCACGATCTACGAGTTCGATGACTGTGCGGTCGACTCCGAGCGTTTCGAGCTCCGTCGCGGTGGTGTGGTCGAGCACGTCGAGCCCCAGGTCTTCGACGTACTGCTCTACCTGGTCCGGCATCGAGACCGGGTCGTCACCAAGGCGGAGCTGCTCGACAACGTGTGGGGTGACCGGTTCGTGAGCGAATCGGCGCTGGCCTCTCGCCTCAAGTCGGCGCGCCGCGGCGTCGGCGACGACGGGTCGGCCCAGCGGGTCATCCGAACGGTCTTCGGTCGCGGCTACCAGTTCGTGGCGCCGGTCGAGGAGCGGGCGACCGCGCCCTCTGGTGCGGCCGCCCCCGCCGGTGCGCCGCCGGTCGTCGACGGGCCACCGGTGGCACCGCCGAGGCACGCGGCGAGCCTGCACCAGTCGATCAGGTTCTGCACCGCGGCCGACGGGGCCCGCATCGCATACGCCACGATGGGCACCGGGCCGGTGCTCGTCAAGGCGGCGAACTGGTTGACCCACCTCGACTACGACTTCGAGAACCCGGTGTGGCGGCACTGGCTCGGCGGCCTCGCCGACCAGCGCACGCTCGTGCGCTACGACGAGCGGGGGTGCGGCTTGTCGGATTGGAACGTCGACCGCTTCCGCTTCGACGACTGGGTCGACGACCTCGAGCTCGTCGTCGACGCCGTCGGGCTCGACCGCTTCCCCCTCCTCGGCCTGTCACAGGGCGCCGCGGTCGCCGTCGCCTTCGCCGCCCGGCATCCCGAGCGGGTCACCAAGCTGGTCCTGGTCGGCGCGTACGGCCGGGGTCGGCTGGTCAGGGCGACCACCGACGACGAGCGGCGCGAAGCCGCGCTTGACCTCGAGGTGGCTCGCGTCGGGTGGGGTCGCGACGACCCGTCGTTCCGCCAGGTGTTCACGTCGCAGTTCCTCCCCGACGGCACACGTGAGCAGTGGGAGGAGTTCAACGAGCTGCAGCGGCGCACGACGTCGGCCCACAACGCCGTTCGCTTCCTCGAGACGTTCGGGCAGATCGACGTGACCGGCATCGCCGCCCAGGTCGAGTGTCCGACGCTGATGCTGCACGCCCGCGATGATCGCCGCGTGCCGCTCGCCTCGGCGCGGGAGCTGGCGACGCTGATCCCCGGCTGCCAGCTCGTGTCGTTGCCGAGCCGCAACCACATCCTCACGAGCACCGAGCCGGCCTGGGCGATGTTCCTCGACGAGGTCGACCGCTTCCTCGCCGCCTGAGCCGGGTCGAGCTCGGCCGGAGCGACGCAGAGCTGGAGCGACGGCGGCACCGCGCCCCCGCCGATCGCTCGTCGTGGTCAGGAGCCCGCGATGACCTGCTGGGCGAGGGCGAGGGCGTCGGCGATGGGGATCACGAAGCCGATGTTCGAAGCCTGCTGCTGACTGTTGCTGGCCGCGACGGCGGTGTTGATCCCGACGACCTCACCGGCCGCGTTGACGAGCGGGCCGCCGGAGTTGCCGGAACTGATGGCCGCGTCGGTCTGGAGGAGCCCGGTGAGCGTCCCCTCCTGGGTCTCGATCGTGCGGTCGAGCGCCGAGATGATGCCTTGGGTGACGGTCGGGCCACCGTCGAGGGCGAGCGCGTTGCCGATGGCGACGACCTGGTCGCCGACGGCGACGTCGCCGGAGGCGAACGTGGCCGGCACGACGCCCATGGCGTCGTCGAGCTGGAGGACGGCGATGTCACGGTTCGGGTCGGCGCCGAGCACGGTGGCCGAGCGGGCCTCGCCGTTCACGGTCACGGTGACGGTGCGGGCCCCGTCGATGACGTGGGCGTTGGTCAGGATGTGGCCGTCGCTGTCGAGGACGATGCCGGTGCCCGCCCCCTCACCGGTCGCCTGGTACGGGCCTTGTTGGACGACGATGCTGGTGACGATCGAGACGACCGAGGGTTCGACCGCCTTGACGACGGCCGCGACGTCGATGAGACCGGTTGTGGTCGTGAGCGCGGTCGGCACGGCAGCCGCCGGTGCGGCGGCGGCCGCTCCGTCGTCGCCGGTGGCCCGCCCGGCGACGAAACCGCTGGCTCCTCCGGCGACGACGGCCGCGAGGGTCAACCCCGCGGCCGCCGCCATCCGGTGCGGGC
>JBEVOM010000221.1:0-39674 GCA_040507575.1 Ilumatobacteraceae bacterium | reverse complement strand
GATCACGACCGCGGGGATCCACGCACCCTCGGTGAACTTCGACACCACGACCACGAGCGCGACGATGCCCGTCGCGACGCACCCGACGCCGTTGACCGCCGCGGACAGCCGCCAGCGCGGCTCGCGCAACCGGTAGTGGTGCACGACCATGCCGGCCTGGCTCAGCGTGAAGCCGGTGAACACGCCGAAGGCGTAGAGCGGGATGAGCGCCGAGATGTTGCCCTTGAAGACCACGATCAGGACGCCGGCCATCAGGGCCAGGAAGATCACGCCGTTGGAGAAGACGAGCCGATCGCCGCGGTTGGCCAGCTGACGCGGCAGATACCGGTCGCGGGCGATGATCGACGACAGTCGCGGGAAGTCGGCGTACGCGGTGTTGGCGGCCAGGACGAGGATCGCGAACGTGGCGATCTGGGTGATCCAGAACAGCACGTTCTTGCCGCCGTACACGTACTCCGCCATCAGGGCGATGCCGGTCGGATCCTCCTCACCGCGATACGGCTGGAGGTGCGAGGCGAGGACCGACACGCCGAGGAAGCAGGTGCCGAGGATGAACCCCATCACCGCGATCGTCATCGACGCGTTCCTGCTCTCGGGCTTGCGGAACGCCGGCACGCCGTTCGACACCGCTTCGACCCCGGACAGGGCGACGGCGCCCGAGGAGAACGCCCGCAGCAACATCAAGAACGCCAGCGACTGCCCCTCCTTCGCCAGCAGCCTGGCGTCCGGCGACAACGTGTCGAGCGGGATCGGGGGCAGGTCCTGCACGAAGATCCGCCACAACCCGACGACGATCAACGTGACCAGCATGACCACGTAGAGGTAGGTCGGTGGCGCGAACAGGGCCCCGGACTCCTTGAGGCCACGGAGGTTGGCGACGGTCATCACGGCGATCAGCACGAGGCACAGCGGCACCCGCCACGAGCTGTCGAAGCCGAACGCCGACTGCATGGCGAGGACACCGCCGGCGATCGACACGGCGACGGTGAGGATGTAGTCGGTCAGCAGCGCGGCGCCGGCGACGAGCGACGGCGTCTCGCCGAGGTTCTCGCGGGAGACGACGTAGGAACCGCCACCGGACGGGTAGGCATAGATCGTCTGGCGGTACGAGATGACGACGATCGTGAGGAGGACGGCCACGACGATCGCCAGCGGGACCAGCAGTCCCCAGGCCTTGTGACCGATGTGGGCCTGCACGAGCAGGACGATGAGGATCTCGTCGGTGGCGTAGGCAGTCGAGGAGATGGCGTCGGACGCGAAGACGGGCAGGGCGATGCGCTTGTGCAGCCGGTGGTGCCCCTCCTCCGACGTGGCGATCGGCTTGCCGATCAGCAACCGCTTGACCACGGACATCGCGGGTCATCGTCGCACACCGCCACCGCCCGGTGCCGTGCCGACGGCTGCTCGCCGCGGTCGCCGGCGCGTGCCGGATCATTCGCCCACCATGCCCCGGAACGTGTCACCCAGGCCTGTGCTGGGTACCTAACGTTCCCAGCGATGCCGACCAGCCGCCCCCCCTCCCTGCCGAGCACCCGCCCGAGCCGTGTCGTCGTCGAGGCGGTCGCACCTGTGGTGGACGGCGGTACCTTCCCGGCCAAGGCGACGGTCGGTGAGCCGGTGACCGTGCTCGCCGACGTCTTCACCGACGGCCACGACCGGGCCGCCGCCGCCCTGCGCTACCGCAGCGGTCGCCGGCCGTGGCAGGAGCTCCCGATGGAGCCGCTGGGCAACGACCGGTTCCAGGCCACGTTCACCCCCGACCGCCTCGGCCCGTGGCAGTTCCAGATCCACGGCTGGCTCGATCACCTCGGCACGTGGCGCCACGGGATGGAGCTCAAGCTCGACGCCGGCGTGGACGTGACGGTGGACATCCAGATCGGTCTCGGGCTGCTCGACGGAGCGATCGCCCGGGCCGACGCGCCCGACGCCGCCGCCCTGCGACAGCTGGCCCGGCGCCTGGCCGCAGGCGACACGCGCCCGCTCGGCGATCTGCCGTCGGGTGACGTGCCCCACGGCGACGGCCACGTCCCCGACCTCGAGGACGTCGAACCCGAGCAGTCCGGGTCCGACCTGGACGCGCTGTTCTGGCGCTGCGGACCACGCGAGCCGATCGCCGAGCTGGCCCGACCCCTCGAGCTGGCCGTGGATCCGGAGCGGGCCCGCTTCAGCGCCTGGTACGAGTTCTTCCCCCGCTCGACGGTGGCGCCGGCGACCGGGCACGGCACGTTGACCGACGTCCTCGACCGCCTCGACTACGTGGCATCGATGGGGTTCGACGTGCTCTACCTGCCGCCGGTCCACCCGATCGGACTGACCCAGCGCAAGGGCCGCAACAACAGCGTCGACTCCGAGCCGACCGACACCGGGACGCCATGGGCCATCGGTGCCCCCGACGGCGGCCACACGACGGTGCACGCCGAGCTCGGCACGGTCGACGACGTCACCAAGATCGCCCTCGCCTGTCGCGAGCGGGGCATCGAGCTGGCCCTCGACATGGCGTTCCAGTGCACGCCCGACCACCCGTGGGTGACCGAGCACCCGGCGTGGTTCGCCCATCGGCCCGACGGCACGATCCAGTACGCCGAGAACCCGCCGAAGAAGTACCAGGACATCTACCCGCTGGACTTCGAGAGCGCCGACTGGCCAGCCCTGTGGCAGGCGCTGGCCGACGTGATCCGCTTCTGGATCGACGCCGGGGTCAGCGTGTTCCGCGTCGACAACCCGCACACCAAGGCGTTCGCGTTCTGGGAGTGGGCGATCGGCACCATCCGTCGCGATCACCCCGACGTCATCTTCCTGGCCGAGGCGTTCACCCGCCCGCGCGTGATGGAGCGGCTGGCCAAGGTCGGCTTCAACCAGTCCTACACGTACTTCACGTGGCGCCAGTCGTGGTGGGAGCTGCGCCAGTACTTCGAGGACCTGGCGACGCGCACCGTGGACTACTACCGGCCCAACGTCTGGCCGAACACGCCGGACATCCTCACCGAGCAGCTGCAGACCGGGGGTCCCGCGATGTTCGCCAGCCGGGCCATCCTCGCGGCCACCCTCTCACCGGCATGGGGCGTCTACGGGCCGGCGTTCGAGCTGCTGGAGCACCGGCCGGCGCGCCCGGGGTCCGAGGAGTACCTCGACTCCGAGAAGTACCAGCTCCGGCAGTGGGACCTGCAGGACCCGCGGAGCCTGGCCCCGCTGCTCGGCGAGCTGAACCGGATCCGACGCGAGCAGCCGGCGCTCGCTCACCTCCGCACGCTGCGCTTCCACAACACCGACAACCACGCGTTGCTGTGCTACTCGAAGACCGACCCGGCGGGCGCGGGATCGCCCGTGCTCGTCGTCGTCAACCTCGATGCCACGCAGCACCAGCACGGCTACGTCGACGTCGACCTGGCCGCGCTGGACCTGCCCTATGACATCGCGTACGACCTCACCGACCAGCTCGGCGACGCCGTCAGCCGGTGGTACGGCGCAGTGAACTACGTCGCGCTCGGGCCCGGCGGGGCCCACATCTTCCGGGTCGATCGAGCATGACCGGCGCGACGCGTGCGACGCTCACGACGATGACCCGCACCCCGACGGCCGCCCGCGCCCGCCGCCGACGGGATCCGCAGCGCCCAGCGCCGGCGCGGCGCGAGCCGACGGCGGCCGGATCGTGAGCCGCGGGTCGCGCGCCGCTCACTCGGCCGATGTGCCGTCGCGGATCGGCGGCCCGGTGGACTGGTACCGCGACGCGATCATCTACGAGCTGCACGTCCGGGCGTACGCCGACTCCAACGGCGACGGCATCGGCGACTTCACCGGCCTCGCCCACCGCCTCGACTACCTCGCCGACCTCGGGGTCACGGCCATCTGGCTGCTCCCGTTCTACCCGTCGCCACTCCGCGACGACGGCTACGACATCGGCGACTACCGCACCGTGCACCCCGACTACGGCGACCTGCGGCAGTTCAAGCGGTTCCTCGCCGCCGCCCACGCCCGCGGCATCCGGGTCATCACCGAGCTCGTCGTCAACCACACGTCCGACCAGCATCCGTGGTTCCAGCGCGCCCGCCACGCCGCGCCGGGGACGGTGGAGCGCGACTACTACGTCTGGTCCGACCACCCGGACCGGTACGCGGACGCCCGCATCATCTTCCAGGACTTCGAGGCGTCCAACTGGACGTGGGACCCGGTCGCCGAGTCGTACTTCTGGCACCGCTTCTACGCCCACCAGCCCGATCTGAACTACGACAACCCGGTCGTCGAGGCCGCCGTCATCGACGTGCTCGACTTCTGGCTCGACATGGGTGTCGACGGCCTGCGGCTCGACGCCGTGCCCTACCTGTACGAGCGGGAGGGCACGAACTGCGAGAACCTCCCCGAGACCCACGACGTCCTGAAGCGGCTGCGCAAGCACATGGACGCCCGGTACCCGGACCGCATGTTGCTCGCCGAGGCCAACCAGTGGCCCGAGGATGCCGCCGCCTACTTCGGTGACGGCGACGAGTGCCACATGAACTTCAACTTCCCGGTCATGCCCCGACTGTTCATGTCGCTGCGCCTCGAGCACCGCACACCGATCGTCGACATCATGGAACAGACCCCGGATCCGCCTCCCGGCGGCCAGTGGGCGACGTTCCTGCGCAACCACGACGAGCTGACCCTGGAGATGGTCACCGACGAGGAGCGCGACCTCATGCTGCGGGCTTACGCCACCGACGCCGAGATGCGCATCAACCTCGGCATCCGCCGACGGCTGGCGCCGTTGCTCGGTGGCGACCGCCGCAAGATCGAGCTGCTGAACGCGCTGCTCTTCTCGCTCCCCGGTACGCCGGTCATCTACTACGGCGACGAGATCGGGATGGGTGACAACGTCTACCTCGGTGACCGCAACGGCGTCCGCACGCCGATGCAGTGGTCGGCCGATCGCAACGGCGGGTTCTCGACAGCCAACCCGCACCGCCTCTACCTGCCGCTGATCACGGAGCAGGGCTACCACTACGAATCGGTCAACGTGGAGACCCAGGCCGCCAACCCGGCATCGCTGCTGTCGTGGATGCGCCAGCTGATCGCCCTGCGCAAGCGCCACGGCGTGCTGGGACGAGGCACGATCGAGTTCCTCGAGCCGGACAACCCGCACGTGCTGGCGTTCGTCCGCCACCCCACCGACGACATGGAGCCGGGCGAGCGCCCGCTGCTGTGCGTCGCCAACCTCTCGAGGCTGGCCCAGCAGGTCGAGCTCGACCTGCGCGACTACGCCGGCACCGTGCCGGTCGAGGTGTTCGGACAGAACCGGTTCTCATCGGTCGGCGACTGGCCGTACTCGCTGACGCTGACGCCGTATGGCTTCTTGTGGTTCTCCCTCGAGGCGTCGCACGCCGCGGACCCGACCGGCGGCATCGTCATCCCGGCCGTCCCGCACTTGCCGGGCTCGTGGGCCGAGGTGCTCCGGCGGCGGGCGCCGCTCGGGCGGGTGCTGGCCCGGTGGTTGCCGAGCCGGCGGTGGTTCGCCGGCAAGGACAAGATCGTCCGCGAGGTCTCGATCGACGACATCATCGAGCTCGACGACGACGTCGCCCTGGCGGTCGTGCGCACGTCGTTCACGGAGGGCGACGACCACCAGTACGCCGTACCGCTCCTGCGCACCAGCGACGAGCGGGCGACGGAGATCGACCAGCGCCATCCCGGCGCCATCGTCGCGTTGCTCGACGACGGCGCGATGGTCGACGCGATGGCCGTCCAGGACGGCGCCGGGATCGTCGCCGCGTCGGCGTTGCGCCGGCGCACCCGCAAGGGCCGGCGCTCGGAGGCGACGGGCCACCCGCGCCGGCCCGGACTGACCCGTCTCGCCGACGACCCGCGCGACGTGCACGTGCTCGGCGTCGAGCAGTCGAACTCGTCCGTGATCGTCGGTGGGCGGGTGATCGCCAAGCTGATCCGCCGGTTGTCCCCGGGTGAGAACCCCGACGTGACGTTGCCGATGCACCTGCGGGCGGCCGGCTTCGACCACGTGCCGGGGGTCGCCGGGACGCTCGACATCAGCATCGACCGGGCCGCGCCGGCGAACGTCGTCGTGGTCCACGATGCCGTCTCGAACGAGGCCGATCTGTGGCAGTGGAGCCAGGACCAGCTCGGTCGCGAGGTCGAGCGGATCGTGTCCGAGCCAGCGGGCGACGGCGACACCGTGATGCCGGCCGTCACCCGCCTGCTCGCCCAGCGCACCGCCGAGATGCACCTCGCGCTGGCCGGTGGCGGGCCGGGCTTCGAGCCCGAGCGGTTCTCCCTGCTCTGGCAACGTTCGATCCAGCAGAGCCTCCGTGCGGCCGTGCGCGAGACGCAGCGCGCCGTTCGCCGCAACCGTTCGACGATCACAGGGAGCGCCGAACCACTGGCCACGATGCTGCTCGACGACGGCGACCAGCTGCTCGCCGCGTTCGACGTCCTGCGGGCCCGCAAGCTCGACGCGGCACGGATCCGCGTCCACGGCGACTTCCACCTCGGGCAGGCCCTGTGGACCGGCCGGGACGTCATCTTCATCGACTTCGAGGGCGAGCCGGGACGCTCGGTCGGCGAACGGTCGATCAAGCGGTCGCCGCTGGCCGACGTCGGCGGCATCCTGCGCTCGCTGGACTACGCCGGGCGTGTCGTGCTGGCGACCTCGGCCGAACGGGGACGCACCGGCGGGGCCGACGCCACCCACCTCGAGCAGTGGCGTCGGCGCTGGACCGAGTCGATGCAGCACATCGTCTGGACGACGTACGCCGACACGTTGCGGGCCGGCACGTCGGCGGCCGGGCCGGGCCACGAGCTGATCCCCGGCGACAGCGACGACGCCCGCCTCCTGCTCGATGCCCACGTGCTCCTCAAGGCGCTCTACGAGGTCCGCTACGAACTGGCCAACCGACCGGCGTGGGTGGCATGGCCGCTCGCAGCAGTCGCCCAGATGCTGTTCGAACGGCGCTGAGCTCGGTCGTGAACCACGTCCGGCTCGGCGCCACGCCCCAGGCCAACGGTGGCACGCGCTTCGAGGTGTGGGCGCCACGGGCCGGCGCCGTCGACGTCGTCGTCGAGGACCGGGCTCCCGTGGCGCTGGCCGCCGACGACACGTCAGGGACCTGGGTCGGCGTCGTCGACGGCGTCGGCCACGGCGACCGCTACCGGTTCCGACTCGACCACGGCGACGAGCTGGCGGACCCGGCGTCGGGCTGGCAGCCCGACGGCGTCCACGGGCCGTCGGCGGTCGTCGACCCAGGACGCTTCACGTGGACCGACGACGGCTGGCGCGGTGTCGAGCTGGCCGACGCGATCCTCTACGAGTTGCACGTCGGCACGTTCACGCCCGATGGCACGCTGGACGCTGCGATCGGCGAGCTGGCGAGACTCGCCGAGCTCGGCGTCACGGCCGTCGAGCTGATGCCGCTGAACGCGTTCCCCGGTCGCCGCAACTGGGGCTACGACGGCGTGTTCCCCTCGGCCGTCCAGGACTCCTACGGCGGCCCGGAGGCACTGGCCCGCTTCGTCGATGCCGCCCACGCCATCGGCCTGGCCGTCGTCGTCGACGTCGTGTACAACCACCTCGGCCCGGAGGGCAACGTGCTCGGGCAGTACGGGCCATACACGACCGACGTGTACCGGACGCCCTGGGGCGACGCCATCAACGTCGCCGAAGAGGGCAGCGACGACGTGCGCCGTACGTTCACCGAGAGCGCGTGCCGATGGATCGAGGACTTCCACGTCGACGGCCTGCGGCTCGACGCCGTCGGCTTCATCTTCGACCCGACCGCGCAGACGTTCCTCGAGGAGATCGTCGCCGCCGTCCACGCCGCCGGTGCTGCGGCGGGACGGACCGTCCTGGTGATCGCCGAGTCGGCAGCCAACGACCCGCGCGTCGTGCGCGGCGTCGACGCCGGGGGCTTCGGCTGCGACGCCATGTGGGATGACGACGTGCACCACGCGCTGCGCGTCGCGCTGACCGGGGACCGTCGCGGGTACTACGTCGACTACGACGGCGTCGGCGACCTCGTCACCGCGTTCCGTCATCGGTGGGTGTTCCGGGGCCGTCGCTCGAGTTACCGCGGCCGACGCCACGGCCGCGACGTCGACGACGTGGCGCCGGCCCGCTTCGTGGTGTTCACGTCGAACCACGACCACGTCGGCAACACGCCCGACGGCGCCCGCCCGCCCTTCGACCCCCCGGCCCGCATCGTCGCCGCAGCTACGGTGCTGCTGTCGCCGTTCACGCCGATGCTCTTCATGGGTGAGGAGTACGCCGAGCCGGCACCGTTCCCGTTCTTCGTCGACCACGGCGACCCGGCGCTCATCGACGCCGTGCGGCGGGGACGCCACGAGGAGTTCGCCCGTGCCGAGTGGACGAGCGAGGTTGCCGACCCGGCCGACCCAGCCACGTTCGCGGCCGCCGTCCTCGACCCGTCGCGCTCCCAGCGCTCGCCGCACCGCGAGGTCCTGGCCGCCTACCGCGAGCTGATCGTGCTGCGCCGCCGCCACGGTGTGGTCCACGCCGCCGACGCCGACCAGACCGTCGACCGGGTCGACGACGCTCTGATCGTCGCCCGCCGGACCACGACGGCGCGATCCGTCCTCGTCGTCAACCTGGGCGCGCATCCGGTGACCGTCGACGCCGTCGGGCTGGTCGTCGCGTTCGACTCCCGCGATCGTCGCTGGGGCGGCGAGAGCGGCGTGGAGCTGCTCGGCGGCCGACTTGCGCTGGCCGCGACCACCGTGGCGCTGCTCGTCACGCCCTGACGAGCACCACGGCCGGGAACGACCGCAGCGCGGCGCCGGCGTCGAGGATTCCCTCGACGACGGGTGCCGCATCGTCGAGCAGCGACCGCCACGGCCCGCCGGGCAGCTCGACGGCACCGTGCGGCGCCGCGGCGAGAGCCCGCCCGACCACGGTGACGAGCACCGGCGCACCCCCCGGGTCGAGCCGGGCGAACGCCAGCAGCCCGCTGGAGGCGGTCACCGGCACGTAGCCGGCGAGAGCCAGGTCACGGCGCGCTGCCATCACCCGATGGATCACGACGGCGCGAGCCGCAGGTGCGCCGGGTTCGGACCACGCCGCCGGGCCGTCGAGCGACCGCGCCCGTGTGACGAGGTCGTCGAGCGCAGTCCACTCCGGTTCGGTGCGGTTGTCCGGGTCGACGAGCACGTACCGCAGCGCCTCGGTGCCCTGGTAGAGGTCGGGCACCCCGGGCGCCGTGGTCCGCACCGCGAGCATGGCCAGCGTCACGGCCCTTCCCGCCGCGGCGAGATCGGCGCCGAGACGCTGGGCCGGTGGCCACGCGACGAGGTCGGCGGCCAGTGCACCGAGAGCCGCCTCGTAGGCCTCGTCGGGCTCCGCCCACGACGACCGCACGTCGGCCTCCCGGGCCGCCTTGACGAGGAACGCGCCCAGCCGTCCGGCGTCGAGTTCCGGCGTCGTCGCGACGGTCTGCAGCGCCATCCACGTCATCGCCGGGTCGAGCGCCGGGCGCCCGCCGCCGGACGACGTGGTCACCTCGTCGTACAGCTCCAACCACCCGTCGGGCGACGCGGCGAGAGCCAGGCCGTTGGCCCGGATGTCCTCCGAACGCGCCGTGTCGTGGGTCGTGCCGGCCAGCAGCGTCGTCGGCCAGCGGGACTGCGCCGCGACGTGCAGCTCGTGGAGGTCGACGACGGCATCGGGCGGTGGCTCCGGCTCGCCGCCGACCTCGCCGAGCGACGCCAGCGGCACGTAGCGCCAGAACGCCCGGTCTTCGACGCCCTTGGCCGTCGCCGGGCCGGTGAGCTGCTGCCAGCGGGTCACCAGCTCCCCGGGCTCGCCCAGCTGGGCGACGAGCGCGTCGATGGACGACGCCGCCGACGGGTCGGCGGCGACCGCCTCGGCGCGCGCCGCCTGCAGGGCGTCCGCGCCCGTGGGCAGGTACGTGCGGTAGCGGCGCAGGTGCACGCTGAGCAGCTCGATGGTGGCGCGAGCGGCGGCCAACGTCGCGGCGTCGCCTCCCGGACGGGTGGCGACGCGGGCGACGCGATCGAGGTCGGGCCGCAGTCCGCGATCGAGGACCTCGCGGCGGGCGTCGAGCTCCCAGGCACGGAACGGGCGATCGTCCCCGACGGCCTGCGACCACCGGGCGCGCAGGCGGGCCCAGCCGGCGGTGTCGAGCATCGCCTGCTCCAGCACGGCAGCGTGCTCGTAGCCGGTCGTGCCGTCGACCGGCCACCCGTCCGGGAGGCGTTCGCCGGCGGCCAGGATCTTCTCGACCACGAGCCAGCGATGGCCGATGGTCGCGGCGAGCCCGTCGAGGTAGCCCTGCGGGTCGGCCAGACCGTCGATGTGGTCGACGCGGACGCCGGCGAACGCCGGGTGCGCGGCGAGCAGCCGGGGGATTGTGTCGACCACGGCGGCGACCTGGGGATCCTCGACCCGCACGGCGACGAGGTCGTCGATCGTGAAGAAGCGCCGCACGTTGCGCTCGGGCTGGCGCCACCACTGCAGGCGATAGTGCTGGCGGTCCAGCAACTCGTCCATCGGCAGGCCGGCGGTGTCCGGCGCCAGTGGCCACCGCTGACCGTCCAGCCGCAGCTCCCCGTCGCGCCGCTCGAGCCGACCGACGACGTCGTCGAGCGGCTCGCCGAGGAACGGCAGGATCACCCGTCCGTCGCCGGCGTCCCAGTCGACGTCGAACCAGCAGGCGCCATCGCTTCCTGGCCCGTCGCGCAGCATCGACCACCACGGCCGGTTGAGCTCGGCCTGGCCGGCCGCGCTGTGGTTGGGCACATGGTCGACGAGCAGGCCCAGACCACGGGCGTCGACGGCGTCGAGCAGCTTGGTCAGGCCGTCCAGGCCGCCGAGCTCGTCCCTGACCCGGGTGTGGTCGACGACGTCGTAGCCATGCGTGCTGCCCGGCACGGCCTCGGCCACCGGCGAGAGGTAGATGTGGCTCACGCCGAGCGCCACGAGCCGCTCGAGCTGGGTGACGACCCGGTCGAAGCCGAACGTCGGCGTCAGCTGGAAGCGGTAGGTCGCAGTCGGTTCTGGACGGGTCGGGGGCACGAGGAGCCGTCCTACCCGATCCCGGCCCGTTGCGCACATGAACGTCGTCGTCGACCCCGAGATGGTGCAATGGACGTCATGCGATCGAGCTCGACGTGGCGCCCGGCACCCACGTCAGGGCGCACCCGCCGCGCGGTCGCACCGGTGCTCGGGCTCGTGCTCCTGGTCGCGCTGCTCGCCTGCAGCGACGATGACGACCCAGGGGCGACGACGGGTCCGGCGGCCGGCGCCGACAGCACGTCCGGATCAGCGGCGTCCGGTGCACCGGCGTCCGGCGCACCGGTCACCGAGCCCCCGACGGCCGGCTCCCCCGCGCTCACGCAGCCGGTGGCGCCGGCGTTCGACGACACCGCCGAGGTCGGCGGGAGCCATCTGTTCACCGTCGACCTGACGACCGGCGCGGCGACCGACGCCGGACGAATCGGCGACGAGGTGGGCGTGCTCGGGGTCACGTTCGTCCCCGGCGACGCGGCCACGCTCCATGGGCTGACCGATGTGCCGTCGCTCGTGACGTTCAGCATCGACGACCCGTCGACCATCGAGTCGAGCGTCCCGATCACCGGCGTGGCCGCGGGCTCGACCCTGCTCGCCCTTGACGCGACGAGCGACGGGACGTTGCTGGCCATCAGCGACGCGTCGGTGCTCTACTCGATCGACCCGGCCACCGGAGCGGCCACCGCCGTCGGCACCGGGCTGTCGGAGCCGATCGACGATCCCGGCTTCGGCTTCGACGCCGACCCGGCCACCGGCCTGCTGCGGGTCGGCGTGGCCACGGGCCACGACGTCACGATCGACGCCACGACGGGCAACCTCGTCGATGTCGGCGAGGGGCTGCGCTACGCCGAGGGCGACGCTGGCGCAGGCTCCGAGCCCCGGATCGTCGCACTCGCCTTCGCGCTCGACGGCAGCGACCGCCTCTACGCCGTCGACGCCGCGGCCGGCGCCCTCGTCACGCTCGACGACCCCGACGACGGCGCGCTCACGACGATCGGCCCACTCGGCGTCACCCTCACTGACGGCGCGTCCTTCGACATCTCCTCGTCCGGCACCGCCGTGCTCGCCAACCCCGGTTGAGCCAGCACTACGTTTCGTGCCGTGACGTCATCGACCGGTGCGGCCAGCGGGGAGTCCCGCACGAAGATCCTGCTCGACGAATCCGAGATCCCGACGCAGTGGTACAACATCGTGCCCGACCTGCCGTCGCCGCCTCCGCCTCCGCTGCACCCGGGCACCCACGAGCCCGTCGGACCCGAGGACCTGGCGCCCCTGTTCCCGATGGCACGGCCGGCATGACGACGTTGTTGAAGATGCACACACTCGGCCACGGCTTCATCCCCGAGCCGATCCACGCCGGCGGACTGCGCTACCACGGCATGGCGCCGCTCGTCTCGCACATCGACGACCAGGGGCTCGTCGAGGCCGTCCCCATCCCCCAGCGGGAGTGCTTCGCCGCCACCCTGCAGTTCGCCAGGAGCGACGGGACCATCCCGGCGCCCGAACCGACGCACGCCATCGCCGCGGCGATCCGGGAGGCGCTGGCCTGCAAGGAGGTCGGCGAGTCGAAGGTCATCCTCACCGCGCTGTGCGGGCACGGTCACCTCGACCTTGCCGCCTACCAGCAGTTCCTGTCGGGCGAGATGGTCGACTACGAGCTCCCCGACGCCGAGATCGCGGCGATGGCCGAGGTCCCGGTGCTCGCCTGACCGACCGCGCAATGGGCCCGACGCTGCTGATCCGGCGAGCCCGGATCGGCGACCGGCTCGTCGACGTGCGCTGCGCGGCTGGCGTCATCGCGGCGATCACGGACACGTCGGTCGTCGCCGCCGGGGCCGACGTGACCGTCGACGCCGGCGGCGGCGCGGTGATCCCTGGTCTCCACGACCATCACATCCACCTCCTGGCGCTCGCCGCGGCGGGAGGCTCGCTGCGGCTCGGCCCGCCCGACGTCGACAGCGCGTCGACGTTCGACGCTGCGCTGCGCGCCGCCGCGGCGACCGGGACCGGGTGGCTGCGCGGCGTCGGCTACCACGAGAACGTGGCCGGCCCGCTCGACCGGCACCGGCTCGACGGGCTGGTCCCCCACCGACCCGTGAGGGTGCAGCACCGGGGCGGGGCGATGTGGGTCCTCAACACCGCCGCGCTCGACATGACGGCGATCGGTGACCTCACGCTCGGCGGTGTCGAGCGTGACGGCGCGCACGTCCCGACGGGCCGCCTGTTCCGCCTCGACAACGAGCTGCGGTCCCGCGTCGGCGCCGCCACGCCGGATCTCGCCGCGGTCGGCGGCACCCTCGCCGGGTACGGCGTGACCGGAGTGTGCGACATGACGCCGACCGACGACGGCTCGGACGTCGAGCTGCTGGCCGCGGCCGTCCGCACCGGCGCGCTGCCCCTCGACGTCGTCGTGACCGGCGGCCTCGACCTCCCCGCCGATGCCGCGGCCGCGCTGGCCCGCGGCCCGGTGAAGTTCGTGCTCGACGACCACGACCTGCCGACGCCCGACGCGCTGGCCGTCCGCTTCCGGGCCGCCCGAGTGGCCGGACGGCCGATCGCCGTGCACTGCGTGACCCGCGGCGAGCTCGTCGTCGCGCTCGCAGCGCTGGACGAGGTCGGATCGCGGCCCGGTGACCGCATCGAGCACGGCGCGGTGATCCCGGTCGAGCTCGCCAGCGAGCTGCGCGAGCGGTCGCTCGTCGTCGTCACCCAACCCTCCTTCGTCGCCGAGCGGGGCGACCAGTACCTGGCCGACGTCGAGGCCGACGACGTGCCGCACCTCTGGCGCTGCGGCTCCCTGCTCGCTGCCGGCGTCGGCGTGGGCGTCGGGACCGACGCGCCGTTCGGCCACCCCGACCCGTGGCGGACGATCGCCGCGGCCCGCGACCGCACGACACCGTCCGGCGCCGTGCTCGGCCCGAGCGAGCGCATCACGGCGGCCCGGGCACTCGACATGTTCCTCGCTCCCCTCGACGACCCGGCCGGACCACCCCGCCGGGTCGTCGTCGGCGCGGCAGCCGACCTGTGCGTGCTCACCCAGCCGCTCGCCGAGGCACTGCGCGACCCGGTGCGGGCCGAGCGGCTGGCCACGGTCCGTCGCGGTGTCGACCTTGCCGGCCCGTCGTCGCCCACCACGCGACGCTGAGGCCGGGCGCTCGATCGTGACCGAACGTCCCGGCGGTCGGCGCGTCCGCCAATCTGCCGCCGTCCGCGACCCGAACACTCGCGCGTGACGACCACCACCGGCTCCTGGCGACATCCGGTCATCGGCCTGGCCGCAGTCGCGCTCGCGATCGCCGGAGGCGGGTCCTCGGTCGCCCTGGAGGTCGGCCGAACTGCCGCGCCTCCGGCGATCGCGACGACGCCCGCCGCGTCGCCGGCGACGAGCGCGGCACCGGTGGCGTCATCGCCCGAGACGACGCTCACTCATGGCCCGCTGGCGCTGCAGACCGTGCCGGCCGTCGCCGGTGTCCTCGTCGACGTGGGCGGTCGGCGCCTGGTCACCGATGCGGCCGGCACGGTCGTTCTGGACCCCGGCGAGGTCGTCGACGCGGTCTCGATCGTCGGCCTCGGCGCCGGTGCCGCTCAGCAAGTGCAGTTCGTCGGGTGGGCCGACGGCGACGCCCGCCCCTCGCGGCCCGCCGACAGCCTGCGGGGGCCGATCGCCGAGATCGGACTCGACGTCAAGGAGCTCGTGACCGTGACGATCGGCGACGACGCGATCAGCGGCGGGCAGGTGACGTTCTCCTCGGCCCTCGGCGCGATCGACGTGCCGATCGACGCGGCCACGTGGATCACCTCGGCCCGCGCCGTGCCGACCGGGGCCGGGCTGCGCGTCGAGCAGCTGGAGTACACCGCGGTGAGCGTGACGATCGGCGCGCTGCGGGACGACGCGATCGTCCAGCGCTACACGCCGTCACGCCACGCGCTCTGGATCGTCGCGTTCTGACCGTCGTCCGTACCGTGGCGGCCGATGGATCTCGGAGTGTGCGTCGCCAGTGCGATCGCCGACGTCGGCGACGCCGAGCTGGCCGAGGACCTCGGGTACTCGCACCTGTGGTTCGCGGACAGCCAGATGCTGTGGTCGGACTGCTACGCGACGATGGCGCTCGCCGCGACGCGCACCGAACGCATCCGCATCGGGACAGGCGTCGCCGTGGCCGGGACGCGCGCCAGCGCCGTCACCGCGGCTGCCCACGCCACGATCAACCGGCTGGCGCCCGGTCGGGTGTTCTGCGCCGTCGGCAGCGGGAACACGGCGATGCGGGTGATGGGAGCCCGGCCGATGCCGATCGTGGAGTTCGAGCGCTACATCGAGGAGCTGCGGGCGCTGCTCGACGGGGACGAGGTCGACGTCACGTTCCGCGGCGGCACCCGCCCCGTGCGCCACCTCATGCCCGACGACGGATTCGTCTCGTTCTCGCCCCGCATCCCGCTCTACGTGTCGGGCTTCGGGCCCCGCTCGATGGCGCTCGCCGTGCGTCACGGCGACGGCCTGGTGATGTCGATCCCGCCGACCGTCGACGGTCTGGAACGGATGTGGCGGCGGGTCGACGCGGCGGCTGCGGAGGCCGGCACGACCATCGACCGGGACCGCTTCATGACCTCGACGCTGACCACCCTCGTCGTGCTGCGGCCGGGCGAGGACCTGGCGTCCGAGCGGGTCCGCCTGGCTGCCGGCGCGTTCGCCATCACGTCCCTGCACTACCAGTACGAGCAGTGGCGGGAGGCCGGCCGCCCGGATCACCGGCCCCGCATCGCCGGCTGGGATCGCTACGTCGCGATGCTCGACGCCGTCGACCCCGAGCGCCTGCACCAGCGGATCCACCAGGGCCACAACTGCTGGGTCGTCGACGAGGAGTGGGACCTCGTGACCCCGGAGCTCATCGACGCGACGTGCATGGTCGGCACCGGGCCCGAGCTGGCGGCCCGCCTCCTCGAGCTCGGCGCCGCCGGGCTGTCGCAGGTCATGCTCCTCCCACCGCTGGCCGCCACGCACGAGACGCTGCGCGACGTCGCCGACCATGTCATGCCTCTCCTGGCCGGCGAGCCGCGCCACACCAACGAGTGACACGAGTCCCCTGGCGGTGACGCGAACCACCGGCTAGCAATGCCGGATGGGATTCGTCACATGTTCGTCACATCCCGACCGCGCCACACCCGCATCGATCCCGCCGGCGCGACGCTCACGCTCCCGCCGCCGCGTGCTGGCGGGCGTCGCCGTCGGCCTCCTCGGCCTCACCGCCACCGCCTGTCGCCTGCCATCGCGCTACGACGTGGCGACGGTCGTCGGCGGGCTGCGGAACCCGTGGGACGCATCGTTCGCACCCGACGGATCGCTGTTCTTCACCGAGCGGGTCGGCGACGTCAACGTCTGGCGCAACGGCCAACGCATCACGCTGAACCGACCGCTCGACGTCGTCGCCCAGGGGGAGGGCGGGATGATGGGCATCGCCGTCGACCCCGCGTTCGACACCAACCGGCGCATCTACACCTGCTACCTGTCGAACGCCACAGGTGGGCTCGACGTGCGCGTCGTCCGTTGGGACGTCAGCCCGGACTGGACGACCCTGAGCGGTCGATCCGACCTGGTGACCGGCATCCCGGCCACGACCGGCCGGCACGCCGGCTGCCGGACCCGGTTCGGGCCCGACGGGATGCTCTGGGTGACGACGGGCGACGCGGCGACGCCGGGCAACCCGCAGGACCCACGGTCGCTCGGCGGCAAGGTCCTGCGGATCACGACCGACGGCGCCGCCGCCCCCGGCAACCCGGGTGGCTCGCTGCTGCCCCAGATCTTCGCCTACGGGTTCCGCAACCCGCAGGGCATCTCGTTCCGACCGAGCGACGGGCGACCGTTCCTCGTCGAGCACGGCCCATCGTGCGAGGACGAGATCACGCCGCTCGTCGCCGGCGGCAACGGCGGCTGGGACCCGGTGTCATCCGGGCGACCCGGCTTCTACAACGAGGACGTGCCGATGACCGACCTGGCGAAGTTCCCCGGCGCCTTGGTGCCGGTCTGGTCCTCGGGGTGCCCGACGATCGCGCCGTCCGGCGGAACGTTCGTCGACGATCCCGACTGGGGCGACCGCAACGGCCAGATGGCGATGGCCGTCCTGAAGGGCGAGCAGCTGCGGATGATCAACCTCTCCGACGGCGTGCACGACCCCGGCGGCGCGCTCATCTCCGACCGGGGGCGCCTGCGCGTCGCCGTCGACGGTCCCGACGGCAAGCTCTACGTCCTCACCGACGCCAACCCGGGCACGATCTTCACCGTCGACCCGGTCCCCTGATCCGCCTGCTCGGCGGGGCGCTCCCGCTCGGCGGCCCGGCTCACAGGTTGTCGACGGGGAGCCGGGTGATGTCCTCCGAACCCGGGAGCGAGAACCCCAGGACCTGGGCGTAGAACGACAGCTCGCCGTCGAGCGCCGCCCGGATCGTCGCGGCCTGGCGGAACCCGTGCTGCTCGCCGGGGAACGCCACGTACGCAACCGGCACACCCTTCGCCCGGACCGCCTCGACGATCATCTCCGACTGGTTCGGCGGCACCACCTCGTCCTCGAGGCCCTGGAACACCACGAGGGGCCGGTCGATGCGATCGACGTGGAAGATCGGCGACCGGGCCTCGTACACCGCCCTGGCAGCCGGCCACGGACCGACGAGCCCATCGAGGTACCGGCTCTCGAACTTGTGGGTGTCGCGAGCCAGCGCGGCGAGATCAGCGACGCCGTAGAGGCTGGCCCCGGCACTGAACACGTCCTGGAACGCCAATGCGGCGAGCGCCGTGAAGCCACCGGCCGAGCCGCCCCTGATGCACAGACGCTCGGGGTCGACGTCGCCCCGGTCGACGAGGAAGCGGCAGACCGCGGCGCAGTCCTCGACGTCGGCGACACCCCACGCACCGGCCAGCTTCTCCCGATACGCCCGGCCGTACCCGCTCGACCCGCGGTAGTTGACGTCGACGACCGCGATGCCGCGCGTCGTCCAGTACTGGTACGACAGGTTCAACAGCACCCGGGCGGCCGACGTCGGCCCGCCGTGGATGACGACGATCAGCGGCGGCCGTTCACCGGCCGGCGCCCGCACCTCGGGGTTGGCCGGGGCGTAGTACACCGCATGGGCGACGTCACCGTCACCCGTCGGGAAGTCGATCGGCTCGGGCCTCGAGAACCAGGGCGCGTCGATGCCCAAGTCGCGTGGAGCCATCACGATCACCGGCGCACCGACCCGGCCCGACCGGTCGACGGTGACGTGCACGACGTGGGGCTCGGTCGTGGGAGATGCGGCGACGAACGCCAGCCGCGTCCCGTCAGCGCGGAGCTGGGTCATCGAGGTGTACGGCAGGTCGGCGTCGACGACGCCACCATCCGGCCGACGCACGGCCAGGCGGTCGAGGCCGTCGCGCGTCGAGCGGAACGCGACGAGCCCACCGTCGAGGACGGCGAAGCACGACTCCCCGAACGTCCACTGCGGCGAACCGATGTCCTCACCGACGTCGACGACGACCTCCCGCCCGCCCCCCGAGGTCCACCGATGCAGGCTCCCGAAACCGCTGCGGTCGCTGACGAACCACAGCGAGCCGTCCGGTGCCCAGGTCGGCTGCCCGACGGACTCGCGGGTGTCGGCGCCGGCGGCGACGACGCGTGACCGGCCCGTGCCGACGACGAGCCGGGTGGCGTCCCACGGCATGTCCGGGTGGTCCCACTCCAGCCAGCACCACGACGAGCCGTCCGGGCTCCACCGGGGATCGGACACGAAGTCCGGGCCGTCGACGACGACCTCGGGCACCGATGGAACTGCGGCTGCGAACCGAACGATGGTGTTGACCACCTCACCCTCACCGTGCTGCTCGCGCACGCAGAGGATCGTCGTCCCGTCCGGCGAGACGTCGCCGTCGGCGTACCGCAGCCCCCGCCCGACGGCGGGCTGGGGCGTCAGCGCGACCGGCTCGGTGCCGGTGGTGGTGGTGCTGGTGTCGACACGATGCACGCGTTGGCTCGCCCAGTCGGTGAACCACAACACGTCGCCCGACACCCACCAGGCTCCGCCGCCGTACTCGTGGACTGCGCTGCGGGCGTTCCACGGTGCCGCAAGCACGTCCGTCACCGTTCCGTCGGCCCACTGACGCCGCACGACGTTGCGACCACCCTCCTCGGGACGGCTCTCCGACCACCACACGTCGCCGCCGTCGAGCGCGACGCCGGTCGGTGTCCGCTTCGAGCGCACGACGAGCTCACTCGTGACCGGCGTCGGCCACGATCCGTACGGCATCTCCGGCGCGTCCACCCCGACGAGGGTAGGCGGGCCGCCGAACGTGCCCACGGCGGGCCGACCGGCCAGACTCTCGCCCCGTGACCGCGTCGCCTCCCGAACCGCTCCGCCACGCCGACCCAGCGACAACCTTCCTCGGGCTCGAGCTCGGCGCCGACGGTGCCCCGACCGTGCTGCCCGTGGTGCCGGGCCTGTGCACCCCGTTCGGCCGGCTCTACGGAGGGAGCGGACTGGCCGCCTGCGTGCTCTCCGCCGAGGCGGCCACCGGACGGCCGATCGTCTGGATCACGACCCAGTACGTCGACAACGCGGTGCCGGGCGAGCGGGTCGAGCTGACGACGGAGGTGGTCGTCGCCGGCCGGGCAACGAGCCAGACGCACGTCCACGGCACCGTCGACGGCCGCACCGTGCTGCACGCGACCGCCGCCCACACCGACCGCCCGATCGGCGCCCGGACATGGTGGGGCACGATGCCGGCGATCTCCCCGCCCGAGCAGTGCACGCCCATGGAGATCGAGCTCGCCGGCCGGCCGATGCCCTACTGCTTCGTCAACCGGATGGACCGCGTCGTGCCGCCCGAGCAACCGGCGCTCGTCGAGCAGGGCCGGGCCGCGGTGTGGGTCAAGCTCCCGGAATGGCCGATCGGCTCGGCCGCGTCGCAGGGGTTCGCCGCCGACATCGTGCCGATGGCGATGGCCATGGCCCTCGGGCGCCCGCCCGGCGGCACGA
Source organism: Ilumatobacteraceae bacterium (assembly GCA_040507575.1). Taxonomy (GTDB): domain Bacteria; phylum Actinomycetota; class Acidimicrobiia; order Acidimicrobiales; family Ilumatobacteraceae; genus JALZMG01. The sequence goes on along the minus strand of JBEVOM010000221.1, from coordinate 19,651 downwards.
GCCTCGACAACACCGTGCGCATCGTCGCTGCCGAACCCACGGACGACTGGGTGCTGCTCGACATCGAGTGCGAGGGCTTCAACCGCTCGATCGGGATCGGACGGGTGCGACTGTGGCGACGCGACGGGACGTTGATCGGTGTCGGCACGCAGAGCTGCATCATGCGGACGAGCCACCAGACCCGAGCCCGCTGAGCGGGGCGCGGCGCGGTCGCCACGTAGCGCGACCAGACTGCTCCCGTGCAGGTGATGATCGAGGGCCACGACCTGCCCGGCGCCTCCTTCGTGTCGGAGGGCGTGCCGCTGGGCAACGTGCACGTTGCCGTGCAGGTCGGCCGAGCGCCGTTCGGACCGGTCCGCGGCGACACCGACCGGGCACACTGGGAGCTCGACGTGCGCGCCGTGGTCGACGATGGTGTGATCGAGCTGCGGGGCCCGGCCATCCACGGCGCGAGAGGAGCGCGCTTCATGTACCTGACCTGGGGTGACATCGGTACCGACGGAACGTTCGCCATGTTCCGGCGGGCCAAGCTGATGGTCGCCGACATCGATGCCGATGTCCTGGCCAGCGTCGTGGAGTCCGATGGCGTCCTGGTCGGCTCGCTCGGGCTCACCGACGAGCGAGGCGGTCCGCGCTGCGCACGTGTCCGTCCGCCGACGATCACCTGGCGCGCCGGCTGACCGGCGCCGCGCCCGCGCCACGCCGAGCACTCGCGATGTCCGGGTCGGCGTCAGCCCAGCGCGGCGATCACGGACCGGATGGCAGCGGCGCTGGCGCGCAGGCCGGATCGCTCACCGTCGTCCATCGGGACGGCGATCCGTGACAGCACCCCGGCCCGGCCGACGACGGCGGGCAGCGAGAGGCACACCTCGCCGACGCCGTCGACGTCGACCCGCACGCTGACCGGCAGCACCGCGTGTTCGTCGCGGGCGATCGCCCTGGCGATGCGAGCGGTGGCCAAGCCGATCGCCAAGTTCGTGTTGCCCTTCCCCGCGATGATCGTCATCGCTGCGGTGCGCACCTGTTCGAGCAGGGCATCGAGCTCGCCGGCGGCCACCTGCCCTCCGTCGGGGCCGATCGCGTCGAGCAGCGGCGTCCCACCGACGCTGGCCGTCGACCACAGCACGATCTCGCTGTCGCCGTGCTCGCCGACGACCGTGGCGTGGACGCTGTTGACCGCGACCGCGAGGCGTTCGGCGAGGAGATGACGCAGCCGCGACGTGTCGAGCACGGTGCCGCTCCCGATGACCCGGCCGTGCGGCAACCCCAGCGCCTCCTGGGCGACGAACGTCACGACGTCGACCGGATTCGTCACGAGCAGCACGATCGCCTCGGGCGCCACCGCGAGCAGTGGCGGCAACGCGGTGCGCACGAGCGCCGAGTTGACGCTGGCCAGGTCCAGCCGTGTCCTGCCCGGCCCGTGGGCGGCCCCGGCCGTCACGATGATGAGGTCGGCGTCGCGGCAGACCTCCGGCTCGTCGCTCCCATCGACGTGGCCCCCGCCGACGAACTGCAGCCCGTGGCTGAGGTCGAGGGCCTCGGCCCGCGCCCGGGCACCGTCGATGTCGAACAACGCGATGCGATCGGCGAGACGGTCGATCATGACCGCGTAGGCGACGGCCGCGCCGACGCTCCCGGCCCCGACGACGGCGATCTTGGGCAGCTCGAGGATCGGGCCACCGTAGCGAAGGCAGTTCCCGGCCACGTGCCGGGAACTCACGCGCGGCATCGAGCGACCCTGGTGGAGGATCGAGCGATCGAGCCGGTCACCGACCATCATGGTCGTCGAGGCAGGCGGAGACCACGGCGATGACACAGTGCGCAGCGAGACCCCGCCGGGGGGCACGGGGGCCGTCGTCCTCCCCGCTGCGACGACGCGGAGCGACTCGTCGGATCGCCGCCGTGATCACGCTGATCGGCATCGCGGTCATCGGGGTGATCGGGGTCGGACGCCCGGCCCTGGCCCATGCCGAGCTCCTCGAGATCACACCCGCTGACGGCTCGTTCGCCGACGCGTCCCTTCCCCAGGTCGAGCTCCGCTTCAGCGAGCACGTGTCGCTCACCGGCGGTGCAGCGTCCGTCCTCGACGACCAGGCCGCGACGGTGTCGACCGGCGCGCAGGTCGTCGACGACCGTGTCGTCATCTCGCTCCCGGGCAGCCTGGCCGACGGCACGTACACGGTCACGTGGCAGGTGATCTCGGAGGACTCCCATCGCATCAGCGGTGCGTCCATCTTCTACGTCGGGGTCCCGTCGGCGGGAGGTGGCGCGGCGGTGGCAGCGGCCGACTCGGCCGGTTGGGGCGTCCGGCTCGGGGCCGTCGCCCTGTCGACCGCCGCCTACGCAGGAGCCCTCATCGGCGTGGGCGGGTGGTGGTGGGTCGTGCTGCTGCGCGGAGGGCGCGACGACGAGTTGGACGTGCCCGGTGGCGAACGGTGGCGAACGGTCGTCAGCCGCTCGATGATCGTCGGTGCGGTCACCCTCGTCGCCGCACTGCCGTTCCGCATCGCCCGCGTCGGTGGCGGGCTCGGCGCCCTGCGCGACAACGACTTCCTGGTCGAGTCACTGCGCGGGCCGATCGGGACCTCGACCGTCGTGACGGCAGGCGCCCTGTTGGTCGGCGTCGGACTCCTCGCCGTCGACTCCAGCCGCCGGGTGGTCCGGTGGCTGGCGGCGATCGTCGGAGCCACGGCCCTGGCCGGCTTCGCGATCGAGGGCCACACCCGCTCGCAGCAGCCGCCGGCGCTGATGGTCATGTTCGATGTCGTCCACCTCGCCGCTGCCGCGCTGTGGATCGGCGGGATCACCGGGCTCGTCGTCGCGTTCCGCACCGACCCGTCCGACCCTGCCGTCGGGCCGGTGCCGTTGGCCCGCATGGTGCGCCGGTTCAGCGCCGCCGCCGTCGGATCGGTCGTCGTCGTCGCTGCCGCCGGCATCGGCATGTCGTGGATCATCCTGCCGTCGTGGAGCGATCTCGTCGACACCGGATACGGGCTCGCACTCCTCACCAAGGTCGCCCTCGTCGTGGTGGTCGTCGCCCTCGGCGCCTACAACAACCGCCGTCTCGTGCCGCTCGTCGGGGACAGCGACCGGTCGTCGAGGGCGGCGCGCCGCCTGCTCGGCCGGATCGTGCGGGTCGAGCTGGCCGTGCTGCTCGCCGTGCTCGCCGTCACCGCCGTGCTCGTCTCGCGCTCGCCGATCGCGTCGTCGTCCGGCACTCCCCCCGCTCCGACGGTTCCCGCCGACGCGGTGGAGCTGCCGCTCACGAGCGGCGCCGGCACGGCCACGCTCTCGGTGGCGCCATCGCGCGTGGGCACCAACGAGATGCGACTCACGTTGTTCGACCCGTCCGGACAACCGCTCGATCCGCTCGACGTGACCGTCGAGCTGACCGAGCCGACGCTCGGCCTCGGTCCGCTCCGGCCCGTCGTCCACCCGCTCGGCACCGGCGACTTCCACGTCATCGCCGAGGTCCCGCTGGCCGGCAGCTGGCAGGTGACGGTGCGGGTGCGGGTCAGCGACTTCGACGCCGCGACCGCCGAGACAGTGGTCGCCATCACCGACTGACGTGGCGCGTTGGGCCCGGTGGCGACGACCCCGCCCGGGCCGGTGTCACCCGACGTCGCGGCTGGCGGCGTCGCCGCCGGACACGACTCGCAGCGACCGGTCGACATCGCCGGCGGTCCGGACGGCTGTCCGGCGGGGCGCGGGGACGGCGAGCAGCCACATCAGCACGACGCTGGCGACCTCCGGCAGGTGCTGGGCCTCACTGACGAGCGGGATGCGGCCACTCACCAGGTCGACGAGCGCGGTGATGAGCAGTGCGCCGGCGAGGACCGCGGCGACCGGGAGCATCGCCCGGGCCCGGGCCGGGCGGATGACGACGACGAGCAACCCGACGCCGTACGCAGCGGTGAACGCACCGAGGTGGCGAGCGGCGTGGGCGCCGGTGTCGGCCTCGTCACCGAGGATCAGCGCGGGCAACGAGAACGCGATGATCTGGACGGCCACGACGGCGAGGAGGGCGCGCACGATGCTCCAGCGGCCGGCCCGATCGGCCAGCGCAGTCAGCGTGCGGACGCGGCGCGACAGGTCCGGCATCGCCGTGGCCGGCGCGATCCGGTTGGCCCGGTGGGCGGCGGCGGCGGCCGACGAGAAGGCCCGGCAGCCGGCACAGCGCGCGACGTGCGCCTCCAGGAGGCGGTCGTCGACACCAGGGTCCTCGCCGTCGAGCACCGCCGAGATCGCTTCGCGCCATCGGTCGCAGGGGTCGCGGGTCGTGCCGTCCATGGTCGTCATCCAGGTCGTCGCGCGTCCCCCGCTGGTTCCCGGTTGCTCGTCAGCGGCGCGGCGGGCATCCTGTCGGCGTGGTGAGCGAGCGTTCCACGACGAGCACGACGAGCACGACGATCACGACGAGCACGTCGAACCCGACGAACCTCGCGAGCGAACGGGGGGCGGCGTGAGCGTCGACCCCCTCCGGGCCTACGTGGAGGCCGCGCTCGAAGGCGACGACGCGGCGATCGGTGAGCTCGTGCGCCTCACCCAGCCGGCCGTCTGGCGGGTGTGCGGGGCGCTCGGATCACCCGGCGAGGTCGAGGACCTCGTGCAGGAGACCTACCTGCGTGCGCTGACGTCGCTGCCCCGCTACCGCGGCGAGGCGCCAGTGCGGGTCTGGCTGCTGTCGATCGCGCGGCGCGTCTGCGCCGATCACGTGCGACGCCGTCAGCGCCGGCGTCGCCTCGGCGAGCGCCTGGCCCGCCACGCCGTGGCCGCCGAGGTGCCGTCACCGCAGATCGTCGACGATCTCCTGATCGGGCTCGACCCCGATCGTCGCGAGGCGTTCGTGCTGACCCAGGTCGCGGGGTTGAGCTACGAGGAGGCGGCGGCGGTCGTCGGGTGCCCGATCGGCACGATCCGGTCACGCGTCGCCCGCGCCCGGGCCGACCTCCTCGACGTCGTCGCCCGCGCCGACGCCCGCTGACCGTCCCCCACCGCGACGCCAGATCACGAGCGCGACCACGGAGCCGACCGCGCCGAGCACGACGGCGACACCGATCAGGATCGGGGCCAGCGCGCTGCTGTCGTCGTCAGCGTCGGCGTCGTCGGCTGCCAGGGTCGACGGCGTCGTGGTCTCCGCATCAGGCGGCGGCGACGGCGACGCTGGCGTCGTCACCGGCGACGCCGAGACCGTGGTCGCGACCTCGGGCGTGGTCGCCGCGCCGGGTGTCGTTGGGCCGACCGGTGCCGTCGTCGGCGCCGGTGTCGTCGTCACCGGCGTCGTCGTCGTGACCTGCGGGTTGTCGACGTCGACGACCGCCGCCAGCTGATCGCGGCCGGCGGCGTCGAGTGGCACCTCGTCGATCGCGTCGGCCGGCGCAGCGTCGGCGGCGAGGATCAGCACCCGGGGCGCCGGGAACTCGTCGGCCGGGTCCCCGCTGATCCACGCCAGCTCCTGGCCGTCCTCGCAGACCTGGATGGCCGGGAACGTCATCAGCGTGCCGACCGCGTCGGGCACGGTGAACTCGACCGGGAAGGCGCCGGTCTGGTCGGTCGGCAACACCCCGCCGGTCCACTCGAGGACGGTGTTGCCGTCGCCGTCCGGGGCCGCGGTGGCGGTCCACCCCTCGACGTCGTCGGCGCGGGCGCCGGCGAGCGGAGCCCGGATGCGGACCGCAACGGTCGGCGAGGCGCCACAGCCGTGCGTCGGCTTCAGCGTGACCGTGGCCTCGCTGCCCGCCGGCACGGCGACGAGATCGGTCTCGGTGTGCGCACGGGCGACGGCGGCCGGCACGGCGGCGAGGAGCACTGCCGCGAGGACCACGGCTCCGGCGGCGACGGGGATCGAACGTGTCATCGCCAGCCAGGTCGTCGCAGCCGGTCTGCTGGTTCCGTCCCCGCCATGGCGATGCCCCGGCCGGGCGGCCTCGACCGTCACGCCGGCATCCGCCATGAGCGCACGGTGCCGTCGAGCGAGCCGGCGACGACCATCGTCCCGTCCGAGGAGACGGCGACATCCGTCACGTCCATCGTCGGTCCCGTCAAGCGGCCGACGACAGCACCCGACGCCAATGACCAGATGCCGAGCGACCCATCCGGGCTGGCGGCGACGAGTCGCGTGCCGTCGGGCGTCACGGCCACGCCGCCGAGCTGGGCCGTGGTGCCGTCGAGCGTGGCGCGGGGCGCGCCGGTCGCGGCATCGAGCAGCGTGATCGTGCCCTCGACGTCGGACGTGACGAGCGTCGAGCCGTCCGGCGTGAACGCCAGCGACCAGTAGCCACCCGGCGCCGCCTCCCACTGTGTCCGCTCGGTCATCGTCGGGATGTCCCAGAGGCGCACGGTGCCGTCCGCAGACGACGTCGCGAGGGTGGCCCCGTCGGGGGCGAACGCCAGATCGAGGATCGTGCCGTCGTGGGCACCGAGCACGCGCACGTCCCCGCTGCCGACGACCAGCACCTGGACCGTGAAGTCGTGGGACGACGCTGCGACCAGCGCGCCGTCGGGCGAGAACGCGACCTTCCCGAGGAAGAACGAGCACCCGGCCACGTTCTCCTGCTCGCCACCGAATCCGCCGACGGCTCGATCGTCGGTGAGGTCGGTCACGGTCACGGCGTCGTTCCAGACCTGGTCGCTGACCTGGACCCCGAGCCCGACGGCCAGGAGAGGAGCGGCCGGGCTGAACGCGACAGCGGCGACGCTTCCCTCGCTGCGGTCGAGCTCCTGGTCGACGTTCCCGGCGGCGACGTCGAGCACGCTGACCGCCCCCGTCGACGCGACGGCGGCGAGGCGTGACCCGTCCGCGCTGACGGCGACGGCGTTGACCTCTCCGGCGGCGAAGCGGGCATCGTGCCCCACCTCGCCCGAGGCGTCGAAGCGACTGATCGTGCCGTAGTGGTCGACGGTGAGCACGTCGTCGCTGCCGGTGGGCACGGACGCATCGACGACGTTGAACCGCCCCGGGGCGATCTCGACCGGATCAGCGGCGCCGGTCCAGCGTCGGAGCCGCCCGTCGTAGCCCGTCACGACGACGGCACCCGAGGCCGGCAGGGCGGTGACGGCGGCCACCTCGGCCGATCCGATCGTCGCCGTCGCCGACACCGAGCCGTCGGGCCCGATCGCCGCGAGCTGGTCGGGCATCGGGACGACGACGTCGCCCGATCCGAGGAACGCGACCTGGGCCGGCGAGAGAGAGTTGGGGATCGTCACCGAGCCGGTGAACGCCCCCGACGCCACGTCCCACACCGCGACCATCTGGCTGGCCGCCGGCGGCTGCATCAGGACGGCGAAACGGGCGGCATCGGCTGACCAGACGACCCCCGCGAGCTGCGTGTCGGCGGCCAGGCCGAGCTCGACCGGACGCACCGTCCCCCCTGGCGTCCACAGGACGACGTGCGGAGTCTGACCGCCGATCGGGATCGCCACGGTGCCGCCCACGCTCACGGCGACCGGACCGAGGACCTCGCCGGGGGGCGCCGCGGCGAGTTGCTCGGGGGCGGACCCGTCGACCGGATACCTCGTCACGTCACCCTCGCCGCCGGCGACGAGATCGGCGTCGGAGCTGAACGCGAGCGTGGAATAGCGACGATCGGCGATCTCGTAGCTGCCGACCTGGGCGCTGGCGTCGAGGTCCCAGACCTCGAGCTCGGCACCCAGGGTGAACGCCGCCGTCCGACCGTCCGGCGAGACGGTCAGCAGCGACGGCAGGCCCTCGGCGAGCACCCGTGGCCCACCTTCTCCGGAGACGACCGACACGCCGATGGTCGTCGCGACGACGAGACGACCGGAGGTGTCGGCGCGCGCGGCGAGGGCCCGACCATCGCCCCAGCGGGTCTCCCCCGCGAGCCCGGCAGCAGCACGTGGCGACGGCGACGAGACGATCGGTCCGGGTGCCGTTGCACCGGACGACCCGCCCGAGGCAGGCGGCGCGTTCGTCGTCGTGCTCGGCGTGGCCGGGCCATCGACGGCCGGTTCGGCATCTGCACCGCTGCAGCCGACGGCGGCGACGGTGACGAGGACGAGGGTGGCGAGGGTGGGGATGGTGCGGGTCATCTCGGAGGCGGCCAGCTCGCCGGAACGACCGCCGCCGTGGCCGCATCGAGACTACCGACGGCCCCCCGGACGGCGGCGTCGGCCCGGCCCGGCCCGGCCCGGCGAGTCGAGCGCAACCGGCTGTCGGGCGGCGTTACCGTCCCTCGGGTGCGGATCACCGGCATCGACCACATCGTGTTCAACGTGGCGGACGCCGAGCGCTCGGTGGCGTGGTGGCGCGACATCCTCGGGCTGGAGCCCGTCCGGCTCGACGAGTGGCGGCGCGGCGAGGTGCCGTTCGTCTCGGTGCGGATCTCACCTGGGACGATCCTCGACCTCGTCCAGCTCCCCGACGGCGCGGCCCGCGGCGGAGAGAACGTCGATCACGTGGCCCTGCAGGTCGACGGCGCCGACCTCGACGAGCTCGCTGCCGGTGGCGCGTTCGACGTCGTGCGCGGCCCGGTGACGGTGTTCGGTGCCCGAGGCACCGGCCAGGGCCTCTACGTCCGGGATCCGGACGGCAACGTGATCGAGCTGCGCACCTATCCCGTGACCTGACGGACCGGTGCCGGCGGTGGGTCGGGCTCCGACGGCTTGCCGCCGATGAAGTCGCTGAGCCATCGCGTGAACGGGCCGTAGCGGGCATCTTGGGCGGCGGCCCGGGCCGTTGCCTCGGCCATCTTGTCGGGCGAGTAGCGGTGCGTGGCCCAGCGCGACGTCGGCCGGGCCAGCCGCAGCGCCGCGACGACGGCGAAGAACGGGAGGAACGCGCCGAACAGCGCCACCTTGTACTTGCCCTTCACGACGCACAGGAGGATGAACACCAGGTGCAGCCCGACCGTCAGGCTCGTGGCGACGACGGTCGTGCCGACCTCGTCGTCGTCGACGATGGCGTTCACCGGGTTGTAGCCGAGGAGGAACAACCCCAGGCAGGCGGCGGCCAGCGCGACGAGCTGGACCGAGATCCGCCCCTCGTCGGTCCAGTACACGTCTTGCAGGTGCAGGATCAGGGCGAACTCGTCGAGCACGAGCGACGTGCCGATGCCGACGAGGACGGCGCAGATCTCGAACCACGGCGTTGTGGCGTCGGTGGCGATGATCGTGAACGAGCCGACGACGAGCAGGATGATGCCGGGCACGGCGTGATGGACGTGCACCCCGGTGTGCGAGACGTTGTCCTTGAACGGGCCCCGACCGGCCCGGATGGTCCGGGTGATCAGCCGGGTGGCGACGAACGTGACCACGAACGACACGAGGAGCAGCAGCACCGCGAGCTGCCCGTCATCGACGATCTCCCGCTGGAACCAGTCGGCCACCCGCGGATCGTACCGAGCGGCTCGGCCGACGGTCTCCGGCCCGGCAGGTGTCGGACGCTCAGCCGGCGACGGGAGCCGGTCGGTCGGTGGCGCCCGTCGGCGGCGCGCCACGCAAGCGCCACGAACCGCGCGCCAGCAGCACCCCGACGACGACGAGCAGGAACATCGCCGCTGCCGCGGTGCCGTACGCCGCGGCGCGACCCGCGTGCTCGTACAGCGCGCCGACGACGAGGGCGCTGACCCCGGCGCACAGCGTCTCCAGGCCGCCGAGCACACCCTGGGCGCCGGCTTGGCGGGCCGCCGGCACGACGAGGCCGACCGCCACGCCGGCGCTGGACACGGTGAGGGCGTCGCTCACCGAGTGCACCATGGCGACGGCGAACATCATCAGACCGGTCGGCACGAGTCCGTAGAGCAGCATGAAGCCCGAGCCGAGCAGGAGCCCGACCGAGCCGACCCGGAACGGCCCGACCCGCTGGGCCAATCGTCCGCCGATCGAGCCGAACACCACGAGCGGCAGGGCGAACATCGTGATGCCGAGGTTGGCCACCCACTCGGCGGTGTCGAGGTCGTCGAGCGCCACGGTCCACAGGGCGTCGAAGCACCCGATCATCAAGAACACGCCGCACCCGAGCGCGACCGCGCCGGCGAACGGCCGGATCCGCAAGAGGTCGAACGCGAGGCGTGCCGCGGGCGGTGCCTCGGTCTCGGGGATCCTGGCGACCCGGGCGATGATCGGCACGGAGATGAGCACGGCGGCGGCGATGACGAGGAACGGCCCGGGGATCCCGAGCGGCCCGACGAGGACCGCGGCAACGGCGGGTCCGGCGGCGAACCCACCGACGTCGGCGGCGAGCAGTCGGCCGAGGTTGTGGCCGATGCGGTCGGGCTCGGCGACGATCATGATCCGGCGCACCGCCGGCACCGCCGTGCCGACACCGACACCCATGACGAAGCGTCCGAGCAACAGCCCGGGCACGTCGCGGGAGGCGGCGATGAGGACGAGGCCGGCGACGTCGAGCAGGAGACCGGCGAGCACGAGCCGGCGGGCGTGGCCACGGTCGGCGAACGGTGCGATGAGGACTTGGGCCAGGAAGCCGGCGAAGAACCCGATCCCGATGATCGCGCCCAACGCCGTCTCGCCGATGCCGTAGTCGTCACGGATGTCGTCGAGCACGCTGAACAGCGCCCCGTAGCCCATCGCCAGGAGGGCGAGGACCAGGCCGGTGACGAGGAGCAACGGGGCAGGGGTGCGGGGCATGGGGCAGGGACGCCGGGGACGGACGGACCGACGTGCGTCGGAGACGGTACGACGTCGGCGGACCGCGGCCGACGCTCGGCCCCGGCCCACTCGGGCGCAGCATCATCCGGGTTGCATCGGCCGGGTTGCTTTCGGCCGGCGTTCTCTGGTTCAGTAGTCATGTAATGAACCGGAGGAGTCAACGGACGAGGTCGATGCGTGTTCGATGACCGCACGCCGATCTACCGGCAGATCGCCGGGCAACTGCGCGAGGACATCGTCAGCGGACTCCTCGCCGACGACGAGCAGGTGATGTCGACGAACGCGTACGCCTCGTTCCACCGCATCAACCCGGCAACCGTGGCCAAGGCCTTCCAGGAGCTGGTCGACGACGACCTGCTCTACAAGAAGCGCGGCCTCGGCATGTTCGTCTCGCCCGGCGCCCGCGAACGCCTGCGGGCTGATCGCCGCAGCCGCTTCTTCGACGAGTTGCTCGGCCCCGTGATCGCCGAGGCCCGTCGGCTGGAGATCCCCGTCGACGACGTCGTCGATGCCATCCGCGCCCACGGAGCGACCCCCACCGAGAAAGGACCGGCTCACCGATGAGCACGATGACCACCGACCCGACCACCAGCCGCGGGCTCGCGATCGACGTGACCGGCGTCGGCATCGACTTCGGCGACACCCGGGCGCTCGACGATGTCACGTTCCGGCTCGACGCCGGGACCATCGTCGGACTCCTGGGCCGCAACGGCGCCGGCAAGTCGACGTTGCTGGCCGCACTCGCCGCCTATCGGCGCCCGACGCGTGGTCGGCTGCTCGTCGACGGGGTCGATCCGTACGAGGACGCCAGGCTGATGAGCGAGATCTGCCTCGTGCGCGAGGACGGTGATCTCGAGCACAGCACCAGGATCGGTCAAGCGCTCGAGCTGGCCGGCTGCCTGCGACCGCGCTGGGACCACGACATGGCGCTCGGGCTGCTCGACGTGTTCCACCTCTCGACGCGCACACGCGTCGGTGCGCTCTCGCGCGGCCAGCGCTCCGCGCTCGCCGTGACGATCGGCATCGCCACCCGAGCTCCGCTCACGATGTTCGACGAGCCCCACCTCGGCATGGATGCGCCCTCGCGGTACGCGTTCTACGACGCGCTGTTGGCCGACTACATCGCCCATCCCAGGACGATCGTGCTGTCGACCCACCTCATCGACGAGGCGGCCTCGTTGCTCGAGGACGTCGTGATCATCGACCATGGTCGGCTCCTCACCCACCAGCCGGCCGAGGAGCTGCAGCGGCGGGGCGTCGAGATCACCGGACCGACGGCCGCCGTCGACGAGGTGACGCGCCACATGTCCGTGCTGTCACGCCGAACGCTCGGGCCGACGACGTCCGCGGTCGTGTTCGGCGAGTTCAGCGGAGGGCTGCGGGCCCATGCCATCGAGGTCGGCGTCGAGCTCGGCCCGATGCCGCTGCAGGACATCTTCATCAGCCTGACCAGCGAGGAGCGCGACCGATGAGCGTCACGATGGGTGACACGAACCGCACGACCGACGCCGACGAGGCGATCACCGAGCGGCGTCCCCCGACGCTGGGCTCGGTCTCGACGATCGTCATGTTCGGCCACCTCTCGTGGCTCGGCTGGACATGGGTCGTCGCCACCCTCGCCGAGGTCGTCGTCGTGTTCTGCGTCAGCCGATGGGGCGATGTCGACCAGAGCCTGTGGCAGTCGGTCGCCGCCGGATGGCAACGGTGGGTCGTGTTCGGCACCGGCGTGACGACGACGACCGTCTACCTGCGCATGCTCGTCCGCAACGGTGTGACCCGCTCGCTCCTCTCCTCCGCCTCGACGGTGGCGATGACGATCATCGCCGTCGTCGCCGGTCTGTGGATCACCGCCGGTTACGCGATCGAGAAGCTCGTGTACGACAGCAACGGTTGGGCCCAGACGCTCAACGAAGGCGGACCACTCGAGTGGTCGGACCTCTGGCGATGCGCGTTCGAGGCCACGGTCGCCCTTGGCGCGTACTTCGTCAGCGGATGGCTCGTCGGCGCCGGCTACTACCGCTACCGGGCCGTCGGTGGCACCTTGTTGCTGCTCCCGGCGCTCGTGCCTGCCGCGCTCACCGAGCTGTTCTTGAGCAAGGACTTCGGTGGTGTCGACATCGACACGTTGGCCGGCTGGTTCGACCGGCCGCCATTGGCCGTGTCGGTGGTGTGCGGCGCGACCGTCGTCGCGGCCGGTGCCGTCGTCGCTCGACGCGTGACCAGAGCGATCCCGATCCGCTGACGCCCGGCGACCCCGTCACGGAGCATGGTTGGCCGCCAACGCCCGGCCCGTCGCGGCGAGCATCTGGCGGACCTCGACCGGCGCGCTGACCTCCAGCGCGGCGCCGATGCGCAGCAGCTCGTCGTGGACGACCTCGGCGTTCTCCGAGTGGACGACCACCGAGCACCAGCCGTCGGCATCGGGCGGTCCGGCGCTCTCGATCGCCTGCGTCGCCGACGGCTCGGGCAACGCGTGACGCAGACGCCAGAGCTGATCGCCCGCGACCTTGGCTCGCACCTCGAAGCGGCGCAGATCGCGGTCGAACGAGCGGACCGCCACGGCCCACGCGGCGGCGAGATCGAAGCCGTCCGGTCGGCCGGCCGCCTCGTCACGGACGGACACGGATGTGACGCGACTGACGCGGTACGTGCGCACACCGGTCGGACGCCGGCCGGTGGCCACGAGGTACCAGATGCTGCCCTTCAGCACCAGGCCGAGCGGATCGAGCCGGCGCCGCACCACACGGTCACCGCGTCGATAGCGCACGTCGACCCGCCGGCCGTCCCAGAGCGCAGCTGCCAGGTCGCCGAGGGCGGGGACGGCCTCGGGGACCGTGAACCAACCGGGCACGTCGACGAGGAAGCGCTGGCGCAGGCGTGCCGTGCGGGCCCGCAGCTCGGGCGGCAGGGCGGCGTCGACCTTCGCCTGGGCGGCGACGAGCACCGACCCGAGCCCGAGATCGGCCGCCACCGACGGGATCCCGGCGAGCCCGAGGGCGGTCGCCTCGGGACCGGTCAAGCCGGTGAGACGGGTCTCGTAGCCATCGACCAACGTGATGCCGCCGCCAGGGCCGCTCTCGCCGTAGATGGGCACACCGGCCGCGCCGAGCGCTTCGACGTCGCGGTAGATCGTGCGGACCGACACCTCGAGCTCGTCGGCCAGCTCGGCGGCGGTCGCCCGTCCCCGGCGCTGCAGCACGAGGAGGAGCTGGATGAGGCGACCGGCGCGCACGGCACTCGAACATACCGGTGATCACTGACAGATGATGTCAGCGATCACACCGCACGATGGGAGCCATGACGACGACAACGACGTTCGCCCAGCTCCAGGAGATCGCCCCCGACATCGCCCGGCCGATCCTCGATCGCTTCGGCGCATCCGGGCTGGCCATGCTCGGGACCGTGCGCCGCGACGGTTCACCGCGGGTCAGCCCGATCGAGGTGTCGGTGCACGACGGACACCTGTACATCGGGATGATGCCGGGGTCGCGCAAAGCGCTCGACGTCGGTCGTGACCCGCGCATCTCGCTCGTGACGGCGATCGCCGATCGCAACGACCTCGGCGGAGAGGGCAAGCTGTTCGGCCGCGCCGAGCCGGTGACCGACCAGGCCCGCGCCGGTGCCGTGCTCGAGGCCCACGCTGAAGCGGCCGGGTTCGATCCCGACGCGGTCCGGGGGTCGCCGCTGTTCGAGGTCGTGCTGCGCGGCGCGGCGTGGCAGTACGTCGAGGGCGACGCGTTCGTGACCCGGTCGTGGACCGAGGGCGGTCCCGTCCGCGTGCGTCGCCGCGAGGGCGCGACCGGCGACGTGGTCGACGTGGTCGACGTGGTCGACGAGTGAGGCATCGCCGAGCGCGGCGACGACACTGGTGACCCCGTCGCGCTGACACGTGGCGTGGCGCGTCGTCAACGTGGTCACGGTCGTGACCCGCTCGCCGCGATGTCCTCCTGTCGTGGCCGATCACGTTGCTCGCCCTGACCCTCCTCCCCCTGTTCGTGCTGCCCGCCCGCTCGGTCGGCACGCGGTTGGCCGAGATCACCCGCGAGCGCTCCCGCCTCTACGGCGAGATGGTCGGATGATGACCGAACGCTTCAACGTGTCCGGTGCGCTGCTCGTGAAGCTCGTCGGTCGACCCGAGGACGAGTCCCGCTCGTTCGCCGGACGCGCCGGGCGGGTCCGGGACATCGGCATCACGTCGGGCCGCACCTCGCGCTCGTCGGCCCCTCCGGAGCCGGCACGTCGACCCTGGCCGGACTCGTGTCGCGCCTCTACGACCCGATCACCGGCACCGTGACCGTCGGCGGCGTCGACCTGCGCGACACGACCCTGGCGGACCGTCCACGACACGGTCGGCGTCGTCGCCCACATGCCCGCCGGCCTCGACACCGTCGTCGGCGACCGCGGCCACCGGATGTCGGGCGGCGCACTCGCGGAGCGGACATCGATCGTCATCGCCCACCGCCTGGCGACGATCAGGTCCGCCGACGAGATCGCTGTCGTCGACGGCGGCCGGATCGTCGAACGTGGCACCCACGACCAGCTGGTGGCGGTCGACGGCCTGTACGCCGAACTGTCCCGAACCCAGTTCGCCGACGGCCCTGCGCTGGCCGACGCCGCGTGAGCCAGGTGTCCGCTCGCGGCGGTACCGTCCACCGCATGGTGAAGGACTGGGGCGACGACGAGCGCCGGCTGACCGGATCGGTCTCCGTGCTCGTGGGCGCTGCCGACGGCACCTATCCCGCAGGCAACGCGCTCCTCGTGCGGGGGCGGGCCGAGACGATCATCGTCGACCCGTCGATCACCGTCGTCGACAAAGGCGGTGCGCCGACCCGCGTCGACGCCGTCGTGAACAGCCACAGCCACGAGGACCACATCGCCGGCAACGGGTTCTTCGCCGACGCCCGCGTCCACGTGCACGTCGAGGACCTCCCCGGCGTGCGCAGCCTCCGAGGGCTGATGGACGTGTACGGCCTGCCCATGGATCACCCGCTCGCCCACGACGTCGTCGAGCACTACTACTACGCACCGCGACCGGACGCCCAGGGCTTCGAGGACGGTCACGTCTTCGACCTCGGCGGGACGACGATCGAAGCCGTGCACCTCCCGGGCCACACTCGGGGTCACAGCGGCTTCCGCGTCACCGACGGTGTCTTCTTCCTCGCCGACATCGACCTCACCGGCTTCGGCCCGTACTACGGCGATGCGTGGAGCGACCTCGAGGACTTCGAAGCCAGCCTGGTCAAGGTCCGGGACGAAGACGCCGAGTACTACGTGACGTCCCACCACAAGGGCGTCGTCCACGGCCGAGACCAGATGCTGCGGCTGCTCGACGCGTTCGGCGCCGTCATCCAACGGCGCCACACCGCCATGCTCGAGTTCCTCACCGAGCCGCATTCGCTCGACGAGATGGTCGCCCACCGCTTCATCTACCGGCCCCACGTCGAGCTGTCCTACGTCGAGGCCGTCGAGCACCGCAGCGCCGAGCTGCACGTCGCCCGGATGCTGCAGCGAGGCGAGGCCGCCGAGGTCGAACCGGGCCGGTACCAACGGCTGTCGTCGCCGTGACCGAGTCGGCCGACCCGTCCCGTCCCACGTCGGACGCCGGGCACGACACGAAGGGATCACCCGTGAGCACGTTCGCCGACCTCGCGCTCCGCCCGGAGCTGCTGGCCGCCCTCGTCGGCCTCGGCTACGAGGAGCCGACGCCGATCCAGCGCGACGCCATCCCCCACCTGCTCGCCGGGGCCGACGTGCTCGGCCAGGCGGCCACCGGCACCGGCAAGACGGCCGCGTTCGCGCTGCCCGCACTGCAACTCGTCGGACCAGGGCGCGGACGCGGCCCGGTCGCCCTCGTGCTCGTCCCGACCCGCGAGCTCGCCGTGCAGGTCTCCGAGGCGACGTACCGGTACGGACGCGAGCTCGGCGCCCGTGTGCTGCCGATCTACGGCGGCCAACCGATCGGGCGCCAGCTCGGCGCGCTGCGCGACGGCGTCGACATCGTCGTCGCCACGCCGGGCCGGGCGATCGACCACATCGAACGGGGCACGCTCGTGCTCGACGGTGTGCGCCTCGTCGTGCTCGACGAGGCCGACGAGATGCTCGACATGGGCTTCGCCGAGGACATCGAGTCGATCCTGGGCGCGACACCGGCGGAACGTCAGACCGTGCTGTTCTCGGCCACGATGCCACCCCGCATCAACGCGATCGCCAGGCGCCACCTGCGCGACCCGAAGCGCATCGAGATCGGCCCGGCCTCGGCAGCGACGGGTACCGCCCCGCTCGTCACGCAGCGGGCGTTCGTCGTGACCCGGCCGCACAAGGCCGCCGCCCTCGGCCGCATCCTCGATGTCGAGGCGCCGACGGCGGCGATCGTGTTCTGCCGCACCCGCACCGAGGTCGACCAGCTCACCGAGACGCTCAACGGGCGGGGATACCGCGCCGAAGCGCTGCACGGCGGCATGAACCAGGAGGGTCGGGACCGCGTGATGGGCCGGCTGCGCAACGGCACAGCCGAGCTGCTGATCGCCACCGACGTCGCCGCCCGCGGCCTCGACGTCGACCAACTCACGCACGTCATCAACTACGACGTGCCGTCGGCGCCCGATGCCTACGTCCACCGGATCGGACGGGTCGGTCGCGCCGGGCGGGAGGGCGTCGCCATCACCCTGGCCGAGCCGCGCGAGCTGCGTCTGCTCGGCAACATCGAGCGGGTCACCGGCCGACCGATACCGATCGAGAAGGTGCCGACCGTCGCCGACCTGCGGGCCCATCAGATCGCCGCGACGACCGCGACGGTGCGCGACGCGCTCGCCGCCGATGATCTCGAACGCTTCGGACCGATCGTCGACGAACTGGCTGCGACAGCCGACGTCCGCGACATCGCGAAGGCGGCGGTGAAGCTCGTCCACGAGGCCCGGGAATCAGGGCTCGAGGAGATCGAGATCCCCGAGTTCGTCCCACGCGACGACCGGGCCAAGCGCGACCGCGGTGACCGGGGCACCCGCGGCGACCGGCCGGGACCACGCCAGATGTCGGGCCAGCCCGGCGGCCGCTACCAGGGCGGAGCCAAGACCAGGCTCTTCATCGGTCTCGGGCGCAACGACCGGATCCGGCCCGGTGACCTCGTCGGGGCGATCGCCAACGAGTCCGACCTGAGCGGCCGCGACATCGGGCCGATCAACATCACCGACAAGTTCTCGACCGTCGACGTCCCAGCGGCGGCCGCTGACGCGGTGATCGCCGCCATGAAGCAGACGACCATCAGGGGCAAGCGGCCGATGATCCGCCGCGATCGCAACCAGCGATGAGCAACCTGTCGCCCTCCGGTCCGGGCGACGTCGAGAAGCCGTCGCTCGCCGAGCCGCTGCGGCCGGTGCTCGTGGTCGTGGGTCTGCTGGCGCTGATGTGGATCGTCGAGATCATCGATCTGCTCCCGGGGACCGACATCGACGGGTGGGGGATCCGGCCCCGCACGCTGCGCGGGTCGTTCGGGATCCCCGTCGCGGCGTTCCTGCACGCCGGACTCGGGCACCTGATCGCCAACAGCGTGGCGTTCCTCGTGCTCGGCACGTTCATCGCCATCGGAAACCTCACGCGGTACCTCCAGGTCACCCTGATCGTGGCTGTCACGAGCGGACTCGGCACGTGGCTGTTCGGCGCGCCGGGCACGATCCACCTCGGGGCCAGCGGACTCGTCTTCGGCTATCTCACGTACCTCCTGGCACGCGGGTTCTTCGCCGGGAGGATCACGTGGATCCTCGGAGGTGTCGTCGTCGCCCTCCTGTACGGCTGGATCCTCTGGGGCCTGCTCCCCCGTCCCGGCGTGTCGTGGACGGGCCACGCCTTCGGCGCCGTCGGCGGCGTGCTGGCTGCGTGGTGGATCCACGGGCGTGAACCCGACGACTCCGACCTCCCGAACGGTCCCACAGGTCCGACCGGACGCTGAGGCGGGCGTCAGCACCGTCGACCCGGCCGAGCCGTACCCGGGAGTCCCGCCGGTGGGGGCAGACTGGACCCGATGGCCGATCGTGACGCGAGCCCGCGCAGCCACCGCCCGCCGGCGGTGGCGCGCAACATCTGGCGACGCCTCGAGCCGATCCACGCCATCAGCTACTTCGCGCCGGAGTCCGCCGCCGCCTTCGATGCCGCCGGGTACAAGGGCTTCTGGATGGGGTACTTCGCCGGCCGCGCCGCGCCCCTCGGGCCTGTCGGCCCGGAGGTCGTCGAAGCGCTCTTCTACAACTTCACCGCCGCCCGCGTCGCCCGAGCGCTCCCCGAGGCGTGGGCGCTCGCCCCACCCGCCGTCGCACTCGACGCCCGCCGGACTGGAGCATCGGCTGCACTGCGACGTGCGCTCGGCGATGGCGCCTCGGCACCCGGATTGGTCGAGGCGGCCGCGCTGCTCGCCCGTGTCGCCTCGGCGGCGCCTCGCGAAGGGCGACCGCTGTACGCCGCGAACAGCGCCCTGCCGTGGCCGGACGAACCGATCGACGCGCTCTGGCACGGCGCGACGCTCTTGCGCGAACACCGAGGTGACGGCCATGTCGGCGTCCTCATCACGGCGCGACTGGGTGGACGTGAGTGCAACGTGTTCCAGGCCGCTGCAGGGAACGTGCCCCGGACGATGATCGAGCGGGCCCGCGACTACGACGAGTCCGAGTGGTCGGCGGTGACAGCCAGGCTCGCCGGCCGTGGGCTCGTGACGATCGACGGCGAGCTGACGCGCGAGGGGCGGGCCTTGAAGCAGGACATCGAGGAGCGAACGGACTCCGTCGCGCTGGCCGCCTACGACGATCTCGCCGACGGCGAGGTCGACCGGCTCGTCGAGCTCCTCGATCCAATCGCGAGAGCCGTCGTGATGACTGGCGAGATCCCGGCTGCGACACCCATGGGTCCGACGCTGCGCTGAGGAACCATCGCGGTGGCCACGTCGCGGACATCGAGGACCGGCACGGCGACATTCGGGCTCTTCTGACGGCACGTCTGTCGATCCGGGCGCGCAGGGTCCCGATATCGAGACCCTGCG
>JBEVOM010000210.1:0-7948 GCA_040507575.1 Ilumatobacteraceae bacterium | reverse complement strand
GCACCGGTGTCGGTCGTGTCGGCGACGCGATCGCGCCGCCGATGCCGCTCGCGCTCGGTCGTCTCGGTGACGTCGGGCGCACCTGGCGCGATGCCGTTCGGGGGAGCGCTCGTCGAGCCCGACCCTCCGCCGGCGTTCATGACCTGCGACACGCCGAAGCCGAGGGCGACGAGGCCGGCGCCACCGAGGATCAGGTCGCGCCGCTTGATCCCGCGCGGGGGAGGAGTGGCGGTCGCCTCCGGCTCAGCTCCCGAAGCGACCGGTTCACCGTCAGGGGTCGTGTCTGCCATCGTCCAACCTCACCGGGTCCCAGTCCAGGGCCACGTTTCGGGCCCGCTCCGGCGCCCGCCAGCGCGGTCGTGACGGTACCACGGGCCTTTCGACGGGAACCGTCGCCCCCCAGATCGGCTGCCTCGGGCGCCCGGCCTCAGAACAGCTCGAGGTCACCGAGGCCGAGGTGCCACTCAGCGCCGTCCACTGGCCCCGTCCCGGCCAGGTCGCGGGTGACGAGGATCGGGCCGCGCCGGGGGAGCCGGACGCACCCGGCGGCGGGCAGGTGGTCACCGACCCGCACCGCGTAGTCGGCGCCGGTGGCGTCGAGGACGTGGCGGATCAGGAGCTTCGTCCGGCGGGCATCGCCGTCGGGTACGAGCTCCTCGCACACCGCCACCTCGACTGCCGCGCCGCGACGTCGCAGCCGCACGACCAGCATCCCCCCTGGTGGGCCGTCGTCGAGCCACACGGCTCGATAGGCCAACGGCTCGAAGCCGTATCGCCACCGCAGGAACGCCGGCGAGGATCGCGTGGCCAGACCGGACCGGGCGGCCCGACCGGCGAGCACCGCGACCGCCGGACCAATGACGGCCGCATCGGCGAACGCCGGCCCAGCCGGTCGTCCGAGGTCGGTGGTGCGGGACCACTTGTCGGCCGGTGTGCGGGCCCGCGCCATGCGCGACAGCGCCGGCAGGGACCGCGGCCGGGCCCGTACGGGCACCTGGCGCACCGGCCGCCACCCGAGCTTCAGGTAACCGGGACGGCTCTGGTCGTTGGGCGTGTTGAACACGAACGAGACGCCGTCGTCGCGCAGCGCGCGCAGCCCATGAGCGGTGAGCCCGGCGAAGATGCCGCGCCCGCGGTGGTCGGGGTGGGTCGCCGTATCGACGGCCCGCACGGCGCGGACGGGGGTGCCGTCGAGCAGGAGCTCCCAACGCATGAACGTGCGGAATCCGACGACCTCCCCGTCGACGACGGCGACCCACGCCGGCGAGGTCCCGAACGGGCTCTCCAGGTGCTTCCACGAGAACAGCTGGACGTGCAGGTCGTCGGGCAGCCAGCCGAGCGACGAGCCGAGCAGGTGCAGGACGGCCGTCTGGTCGGCCGGTTCGTACGTTCGGATCTCGAACCGGTCCATGGCGCCGGTCAACCGCCCGGTCGGCGGGCCCGGCGTCCGACGACGCGGACGCCGGCGCGCAGCTGCGTGGACGATCGGCTGACGACGTCGACGGCGATCTGGGCGACGGCCCGCGGCCGGCGGGTGATCGACGGTCGCGATCCTCGGCGGTAGCCCAGCTCGTCGAGCGTGCCACCGGCGATGGCCTCGAACCGGGCGACGTCGGCCGGCGGCATCTCCCGGCGCCAGTCGCGCAGGCCCGGTGTCGGTGGGAGGAGCAGCCTCCGGTGGGCGTCGGGGAAGCGTGTTGCGGCGATCACGTCCGCGGCGCGCTCCTGGTGGCGCAGCACGGCCTCGTCCCACGGCAGCTCGAGGAACCGGCACAGCTCGAACATCACGGTGCGGGGGTCGGCGACGAGCTCCTCGTAGCGCACCTCGCAGTAGCGGTCGGCTCCGAGGTGGCGCCCGTCGATGCGGCCCCGGCGAACGCTGCGGCGCCACCTCAGCGCGGCCTCCTCCACGCTCGACGGACCCCAGGCGACGCTGCGGTACGACATCGCGACATCACGACCGTCCCGCACGACGTGGACGAACTTGGACTCCGGGAACGTCCGGGCCAGGCGCCGCAGGTGCAGCACGTGGCTCGGCGTCTTGTCGGCGTATCGCGGTTTGCCACGAGCCGCAGCGGCCGCCGCGTACAGGCGCCGGACGGTCTCCGCGTACGTCGCCGGTGCCGGGTCGCTCAATGCAGCTGCCACCTGGTCGGTGCCGAGCCCCCAGCGGCGGAACGACGCGTCTGCGGTGAGCAGGGCGGCGCACCGCCCGACATCGAAGCGGCGGGGCCATCCGTAGTGCAGCGCGTAGTGCGGCCGGGCATAGCGGATGACGAACGCCACCTCGTCGGGCACGGCCACGTCGGGGTGGGCGTCGAGCATGGCTCGCACCAGCGTGGTGCCCGAACGGCCGCAGCCGACCAGGAACGGGAACGGGGCCAGGCCGGCCGACGCAGCCCGCGCGGGCCGCCCCGATGCGACGGGAGAGGAGCGGTCGGCGGGCGGTGGCCCGGCGACGGACATCACGCGGCGGCTCCCTTGGCCAGCCGCTTGGCCTGGCGGCGGACCGGGGCCAGCAGCCGGTGACGGCGCACCGTCGCCACCAACCCGCGCTGGTACCAGCTGCGTCCCTCGACCGAGCGCAGCACCCGGCGGGCCAGTGGCGGCTGCGGTAGCCGGTCGTACGGACGTCCGGTCGTCCTCGACAGCTCCCGGTTGAACGCGTCGATGAGCGGGTTGAGCACGGCGTTGCGGGACCTGAAGACGAACCCGTTGGCGTCCATCTCGTTGTGGTAGTGGAGGACGAACGGTGGTGTGACCTCGTGGGCGAACAGCGGGTGCACCGTGACCGTCGTCGAGAGGTTGGCGGCGACCGGGAGGCGAGCGACGGCGATGTCGTCGCCGGCCACCGCCAGCGCCAGCGCCAGCTGGTTCGTCCAGTGGCGCTCCTTGGCCGGCACGACGTCCGGACGCCGCTCGTAGAGGTCGAGGACGTCGTCGACGCGCTTCGACCAGCTGGCGAGGAGCGTCGCGCACAGTGGGCGCGGCACGGCCAGCACTCCGCTGTTGAAGTACGGATACGTGACCTGGGCCGTGCTCGTCATGACGACCGACCGGGTGGGGACGGCGATGCCGAGGTCGGTGTAGATCGCCTCCCAGCAGCCTTCCGGGTACGGGTCGCGGTTCTCGGGCTTGATCGCCACGGCGTCGGGCACGGCGTAGCTGCCGATGTCGCCGACGACGATCGTGTCGGTGTCGAGCATCAGCAGGACGTCGAAGTCGACGCTGTCGGCCAACTCGAGCATCCGCAGCTTGTTGCTCGCCGGGGAGCGGGCGTCGAAGCGCGGGACCACCCCGACGCTTGCGTCCAGGGCGGCGAGGCCGTCGACGTAGCGGGAATCGACGTCGTCGACGAAATGGACGACGAACGGCGCCGCGCCGAGGAGGCCGCCGAAGCGACGCACGGACAAGACGAGGTTGTAGACCTCTTGGTACCAGCGGTCCCCGTTCTCGGCGACGCACGAAACGAGCAGGCCGCCCACGGGCGCCGATCGTAGCCACGCGGCGGCGTGACCCCCGGGGAAGCGCTCGCGCCCGGCCCGGGGCGATGGAGTGCTGCGTATCGTGGCGGCGATGACGGGTGCGACGCACAAGGCGATGCGCTCGCTGAAGCGGGCGGGCAACACGACGGTGAAGGCGGCCGCCGTCGCCGCCGACCGCGTCCGGCGGCCCGGCTCCGGCCTCGTCGTGCTGCTGTACCACCGTGTCGGCGCCCGCACGCCGATGGCCGTCGACCTGCCGGCGGCGTTGTTCGACGAGCAGATGGCCTGGCTCGCCCAGCGCGACACCGTGACGATCGACGTCGCCCTCGACGCCCTCGTCGCGTCGCGGCCTGACGGCCACAGCCGTGGCGACCGGCCCGACGGTGACGGCCGGTCGGACCGGCCGATCGTGGTCACGTTCGACGACGGCACGGCCGACCTCGTCGACACGGCGCTGCCGATCCTCGTGCGCCACGGCATCCCGTCCCTGTGGTACCTGGCCACCGACTTCATCGAGCACTCCCGCCCGTTCCCCCACGAGGGGGTCGCGCTGTCGTGGGCCGCGGTGCGCGACGCCGTCTCGACCGGGCTGGTGACGCTCGGCTCGCACACCGACACCCACCTGCTCCTCGACCGCGTCGCGCCCGCGGTGGCGGCGGCCGAGCTCGACCGCTCGTGCGCGCTGATCGCCGAACGGGTCGGGGTCGAGGCCCGTGACCTCGCCTACCCGAAGGCGGTGCGGCCGTCTGCCGCCGTCGAGTCGATCGTGCGCGACCGGTTCCGCTCGGCGGCGCTCGGCGGCTGCCGAGGCAACCGGTTCGGCACGACCGATCCCCACCGGTTGTCCCGGTCGGCGATCCAGACCGGCGACGCGATGCGCTACTTCGAGCACAAGGCGACCGGCGGGATGGCGCTCGAGGATCGGCTGCGGGTGCTCGTCAACCGCCGCCGCTACGCCGGCGCCGTGACCTGACCGGGTGCAGCCAGCGACGGCGGGTCGGCCGGGCGCGGTAGGCCTCGAGGACAGCGCCGACGATCCGGCGCTCGTCGAACTCCGCCCGGGCCCGTGTGCTCGCCGCCGCGCCCATGGCCCGTCGGGTCGCGGGATCGTCGCCGAGCCGGCGGATCGCGTCCGCCAGCCGGTCGGCGTCACGCACCGGGACGAGCAGGCCGGTGATCCCGTCGGCCACGACCTGGCGGCACCCACGGATGTCGGTGGCGATCGTCGCCAGCCCGGACGCGGCGGCCTCCATCGCCGCGCGCGGGAAGCCTTCACGGTGGGATGCCAGCACGAACAGATCCATGCCGCGGTACAGCACGTCGACGTCGTCGCGGTGGCCGACGAACCGGACACCGGCGGCCCGCCCGGCCGCCTGCTGGTCGGCCGTCAGCGCGTCCGGCTTGGCGGGATCCTCGGGCCCGACGACCACGACCACGTACCGGTCATCGAGCCGCTCGGCGGCGGCGACCAGCTCGAGGTAGCCCTTCTCGGCGACGAGCCGACCGACGCAACCGACGACGATCTGATCCGGGCCTGCGCCGAGCAGCGCTCGGGACGCCGCCCGTTCGTCGTCGTCGGCCGCCGGGCGGAACCGGTCGAGGGCGACTCCGTTCCCGAGCAGGCGCGTGCGGCGCGGCGACGTCAGCCTTCGGCTGACGAGCAGCTCGAGGTCCTCGGGGTTCTGGATCAGCTCGACATCGGAGAACCGGGCGGCCACACCCTCCATCGCCAGCACGGCCGCCCGCCGGGCCCGGCCACCGTTGCCGATCCACAGCCCGTGGTTGGTGTTGACCACGACCGGCACCCCGGCCAGCCGCCCGACGATGCGGCCGTAGACACCCGGCTTCGGGTTGTGGGTGTGCAGCACGTCCGGATGTTCGGCGCGCACGATCCGCCACAGCTCGAGGGCCGACCGCACGTCGGCGCACAGGTCCCACCCCCGCGTCGACGACAGCAGGGCCATGTGACGCACGCCGTCGGCCTCGAGCGGGCCGACGTGCGGACCCGGCGCGCTGATCCCGATCACCTCGCCGCCGTCGGCGATGACCCCGAGCAGCTGGGGCCGCAGGAGGTACCACAGGCTCGAATCGACCGTGGTCACGTGGGCCACCTTGAGCCCGGTCCCGGTCGCTTCCACGGTCACGGACGAACCTCGCCGTCGGGCTGGGGGACGAACACCGCGGCGTCGTAGCGCAGCATCACGAGGCCGTGCTGCCAGCCGTCGGGCCGGGCCGTCGACGGTCGCCCGAGCAGCTCCTCGAGCATCCAGCGCGGATAGTCCGCACCAGCCTGGCGGGTGAGCGGGAAGCCTCCGCCGAAGCGGGCGTTCAGCTCGATCACGGCCAGCTCGTCCGGGTCGGCGCCCACGAACACCTGGAACGTCAGCACCCCGAAGGGGCCCGGGAGCGCGGCGACCATCGATGCCGCGAGGTCCTGCAAGGCGGGGGAGCGGACGGTCACGGCCTTGGCGACCTCACCGGCGCGGACCTCGACGCGCCGCCGGGGCACGGCACAGACGCACCCGCCGGCCCTGTCCACGAACACGTCGATCGTGTGCTCGGCGCCCGCGGCCAGCTCCTCGACGACCACATCACCCTGACTGGCCGCCACCTCCAACGACGATGGGCCGGCGGCCACGACCACCCCGCGGCCTGCGCTCCCGGCCCGGGGCTTGACGACGAGGGGGTATGGCCACGCCGCCGGGTCCGCCGCCACGTCGTCCGGCGTCCCCTGCCGCACGGTGGGCAGCCCGGCGCCGATCAGCCAGCGGTGCGTGGCGACCTTGTCGGCGGCGATCGCGACCGTCGCCGGGCTCGACACCGCGACCGTGGTGCCGACGCCGGCCAGCCGGTCCCGGGCCGCAGCCAGGACGGGCAGCTCGGGGTCGATCGTCGGCACGACGAGGTCGACCCGTTCGCGCTCGCACAGCTCGACGAAACGGTCGACGTAGCTCGGGTCGTCGCACCGTGGCACGTCGAACGCATCGTCGGCGCGGTGCCGGGCCGCCGACCACCACGACGCGTCGGCGGCCACGACACGACCGTCGACATCGAGATCGCGCAGCGCGGACCGGAACGCGTCGAGGAGCTCGACGCGGCGCCCGGCCGACGAGATGAGGACCGTGGTCGTCACGGCGACCGCTCCGGCAGCTCGGGCATCGTGGCCTCGCCGGTGGCCGAGATGCCGCCGCGCCCCAGCACGACGCGGACGGTGGCGGCCAGGATCCGGCCATCGAGTCGCAGCGAGCGGTGCTCGACGTACCACACGTCGTGGGCCAGCCGGGCGTCCCACCCGGTCGCGTTGCGGCCGTTCACCTGGGCCCATCCCGTCAGGCCGGGGCGCACCTCGAGCCGTCGGCGCTGGTCGTCGGTGTACCGAGCCACGTAGCGCACCGGCAGCGGACGGGGCCCGACGAGCGCCATGTCGCCGCGCAGCACGTTGAGCAACGACGGGAGCTCGTCGATGCTCGTGGAACGCAGGAGTCGACCGACCTTGGTGATGCGGGCCCCGTCCGACGCCGGCACCGTCTCGCCTGGTCGCAGCGCCCGCATCGTGCGCAGCTTGAGCAGCCGGAACGGATGGCCGTCCCGTCCGGCGCGCTCGTCGGCGAAGAGCACGGGACGGCCCGTCGTCGCGACGACGGCCACGGCGGCGACCACCAGGACGGGCGCGGCGACGACGAGCCCTGCGGTGGCGACGAGGATGTCGGCGGCGCGGCGCACCACACCGCTGACCATCTGCGCCGGGGCGGCGCGGACGTCCGCTCCGGCCGGCACGCCGTTCCGTGCTCGGCCCGCCACGCCGGGAGTCTTCCCCAATCGCCGCTCGATGTGCCACTGTTCGGAGGTGGGCGGTGTGTGGTCCCGGCTGGCGCCTCGGGTTCGCGCGCTCCCGGTGCTGCGGCACTATCCGCTCCAGTGGGTTGGCGCCGGAGTCGCCGGTGCCCGGAACCGTCGCGAGTTCGACGGCGTGCGGGGCTACGTCATGTTCGTGGGCCACCCGCGCACCGGCCACAGCCTGGTCGGCGCCCTGCTCGACGCCCATCCGAACGCGCTCGTCGCCCACGAGCTCGACGCGCTGAAGTACGTCCAGGCCGGGTTCGACCGACGGCGGCTGTTCGCCCTGCTGCAGCGGGCCGAGCGCACGAGGGTGGCGAGCGGCCACGTCTCGTCCACCGGGTACCGCTACCTCGTTCCGAACCAGTGGCAGGGCCGCCACGAGCGCCTCGACCTCATCGGGGACAAGAAGGGCGGCCGCTCGACGGCGCGCCTCGGCGGGGACATCAGCCTGCTCCAGCGGATCCACGAGGTGGTCGGCGTCGATGTGTACGTCGTGCAGGTCGTCCGCAATCCCTACGACGTCATCGCGACGATGCACCGCCGGGCGCCGAGACGTTCGCTCGACGACACCGCCGAGCTGTTCTTCGCGTTGTCCGACACCGTCCGCGAGGTCCGCCGGCGGG
>JBEVOM010000205.1:0-12391 GCA_040507575.1 Ilumatobacteraceae bacterium | reverse complement strand
CTTCGGGATCGGCCAACGGTCCGGTGCAGGTGAGGTTGCCGTCTTGGCCCGAGAACTTGGCGGTGATGCCTTGGTGGCCGGCGGCGGCAAGTTCCTCCGGAACACGCTGCTCGAGATCGTCTTCGATGCGGTTGTTGTACACCGGGGCGCCAACCACGTAGAGGGCAAACGCCGCCAACCCCCCCAAACTCAGGACCCGCCATCGGTAATTCGACTCGGGCTTACGAGTTGCCACCTCCACCCGCTAGGGCTTCAGTTCAAGAGAAGCTTTGTCCGCAGCCGCAGGTGCGCTCGGCGTTGGGGTTGGTGATGGCGAAACCCGACTGATCGAGGCCGTCTTTGTAGTCGAGTGTGGCGCCCTGCAACAACTGAGCGGAAGCGGGGTCGACGACGACCCGAACCGACTCGCCATAACTGGCTTGTTCGTCGTCCGCGGCAATGTCGCCGTCGAAGAACATCTCGTACGAGAAGCCGCTGCAGCCACCGGGGCGGACCGCGACACGCAGTGCGAGGTCGTCGGCGCCTTCAGCGGTGAGCAGCTCCTTGACCTTGACGGCTGCAGTATCGGTGAGGGTGATCACGGTCGTTCCTCCTGGATGGTTGCGGTCTCAACACTAGCGGCTGGCGATCGCCACCTGGCACGGTGTGCGGTGGGCGAGGGTGCAGAACTCCAGCACTTCGGCGTCGCCCATCTGGGCGACGAAGCCGGCGACGAGCCCGCGGTGCAGCCCGCACACCAGGTCGGGCTGGTCCCGGGCGAGATCGGCGAACGGGCAGTTGGCGAACGCGACGACAGCCCGCACCCCCTCGTCATCGGGCGTCACCGCGTCGTCGAGCAGGTCGCCGCCCTCGGGCTCGCCGTCGGCGACGACCGGGTCGAAGCCGAGGCGGTCGAGGTCGGCGACGAGCGCTTCGAGCGCCGACGGGGCGTCGGCATAGCGCGCCGCGCGCGACCGGCCCTCGGTCTCGCCGACGGCGACGGCGTCGGCCGGGCTGGCGCCGAGGCGCCGGGCCATCGAGAGCACCATCCGGGCGAGCATCGGCATCGTCGGTGGCTCCAGGCCGAGCGACGGGGCGTCGACGGCCAGCGAGTAGCGGTGCTGGGGCCGTCCGACCTCGCCGCGGCCGTCGGCGGCGACCTCGAGCAGCCCGACCTCGCGCATCCGGTCGAGGTGTGGCCGCACCGTGTTGGCGTGCAGCTCCAGCCGCTCGGCGATCTCGGCGGTCACCAACGGGCGCGCCGAACGGGCGAGCTCCAGGTAGATGGCGTAGCGGGTGTTGTCGCCGAGGACCCGCAGCACGTCGCGCGACGGCAGCGGAGCCGCGGTGGGCGCCGGACCGAGGGGTGCGGAGCCGGAAGGTTCGGCCACGAGCACTAGATTACACGGCCCACGCCGGTAAAATCTTTCCATGGCCACGCCACCGCCGACCCGGGAGGACGTCGTCGCCGTCCTCGAGTCGGTCATCGACCCCGAGCTCGGCAGCGACATCGTGTCGCTCGGCATGGTGCCGTCGGTCGACGTCCACGACGACGGCACGGTCGACGTCACGGTCAAGCTCACGATCGGCGGCTGCCCACTGCGCGCCGACATCAAGGCCGCGATCGAGCAGCGCGTCGGCATCCACCCCGGTGTCACCGGTGTCCACATCACGTGGGGCGAGATGACCCCGGACGAGCGCACCGAGGTGATGCTGAAGGCCCGCTGGAACGCCCGTCAGAACGCCGGCGACACACAGGTGCCGGCGTCGACGCGCGTCCTGGCCGTCGCCAGCGGCAAGGGCGGCGTCGGCAAGAGCTCGGTGACCGTCAACCTGGCCGTCGAGCTGGCCCGTCGCGGTCGGACGGTCGGCGTGCTCGATGCCGACATCTGGGGGTTCTCGGTGCCGCGCCTGCTCGGCATGACGGACCGCATGGAGGCCGATCGGGTCGACGGCAGCGAGCGCCCGTTGATCATCCCGAACGAGCTGCGCGTCGGCGCCGGCGTCTTGAAGGTCGTGTCGACCGGCTTCCTCGTGGGCGAGGACACGGCCCTGATGTGGCGGGGGCTCATGCTGACCAAGGCGGTCGAGCAGTTCCTGCGCGACGTCCACTGGGGCGATCTCGACGACCTCGTCATCGACATGCCGCCCGGTACCGGCGACGTGCAGATGGGCCTCGCCCGCCTGCTGCCGCGCGCTGACATGGTGATCGTCACGACTCCGGCCGGCGCCGCACAGAAGGTCGCCCAGCGGGCCGCCGACATGGCCCGGCGCAGCTTCGTGCGGGTCGTCGGGGTGATCGAGAACATGACCGATTTCACGTGTGACCACGGCACGTCGTACCCGTTGTTCGGCGCGGGCGGCGGGCAGGCGCTGGCCGACGCCATCGACGTTCCGCTGCTCGGCCAGGTCCCGCTGGAGCCGGCCGTCTCGGCCGGGGGCGACGCCGGCCTCCCCGTGGCGCTCGACCCCTCGGGTCGGGGCGCATCCGTCGCTGCGGCGTTCGCGTCGATCGCCGACCGCCTCGACGAGGTCGTCCCGGTCCAGGACGCTCCCGCCGGGCCCGACATGTCCGGGTGCTCGGCCCGTCTGGTGGCCGCCGTCGAGGTCGCCCTCGCCGACCCCGTCCGCGCCCGGTAGGACCCGGGTCTCCGCGTGCCCGATATCTGGGCGCGCAGGGTCCCGATATCGAGACCCTGGGCGCCGAGATCGGCACGGGGCCGCGTTCAGCCGGGCAGGGCGTCGAACTCGGGGTCACCGGGGAGCACGACGCCACGCACCGTGCCCTCGGCGTCGCGACGCAACTTGGGCTGGATGCGCGCCGGCGTGCCGACGGCGTCGGCCCGGGCCAGGGCATCGTCGGCGTCGACGCAGTCGGCGATGAACCGCAGGTTGGTGATCGTGGGCGGCATCAACAGCAGCCCACCGTCTTCGGCCGTGGCGATCGCCTGGCGCGGCGTGACCCACATCGAGTCGTCCAGCTCGGCACCGTCGTGCACGCCCACCTGACCCTCCGGCGCGGCAGCCAAGAAGAAGCGGGTATCGAAGCGCCGCGAGCTCTCACCGAACGGCGTCACCCAGTGGGCGACGTAGCGGATCGCCGACAGGTCGAGCACGAGGTCGTGGCGGCGGCACAGCTCCTCCATCGACAGCGTGCCGGCGTGGACGGCGCTGCGCTCTCCGGCGACGATCGGCGGCGGGCCCCCGTCACGGGTGCGGGCCAGCAGCAGGCCGGCCTCCTCGTAGCACTCGCGCACCGCGGCCACCCAGTAGGCCAGGCCGCCACGCTCGATCCCGAGCAGGGCCGACGCGGTGGCGTCGTCCAGGCCGTCGCAGTACGGCTCGAGCGAGTCGGCGCCGTCGATCTCGTCGACCCGTCCGCCGGGGAACACGTACATCCCGGCGGCGAACGCCGCGTTGGCCGTCCGACGCAGGACGAAGACCTCGACCCCGTCCGTCGTCCCGGGAGCCACGTCACGCACGAGGACCACGGTGGCGGCCGGCTTGGCCGGGACCTCGTCAGCGGGTGGTGGAGCGTTCACGCGCCGGCGACGCTACCGGTGGGTCGCCGTCGGAGCGGCGTCGTAGCCCGACATAGGCGACCGCCGCGACGACGACCCCACCGAGCACGAGCGCGGCCACCCGCCAATTGTCGTTCAGCGACACGAGCACCCGGTTCTGGAAGTTCTCGACCGCGACCGTGATGCCGTCCGACTCCTCGTTCACGTCGACAACCCAGAAGTAGTAGACGAGGTAGACGCCCGAGAGCAGGACGAACGCGGCAGCCAGCGTCTGGACGTGCCGCATCGACGAGCGCAGGACCCGCAGCAGGGCGTGGTTGGCGACGGCGAGCGTCACGGTGAGGGCGGTCACCAGCAGGCCCATCCCGAGCGCGAACGCGGCGCCGTTCACGACGCCGGCGGCGACCCCTTCGCGTTCGCCGGCGGCGAACATCGTCGGGATGAACAGCGCCAGCGTGCAGCTCAACGACACCGTGGCGTAGGCGATCCCGTAGACGACCATCGAGCGCACGGTCGTGTCGCGATGCCCGACGTCGAGCGTCGGCGTGGCGAAGGGGAGCTTGTAGCCGAACAGCATCACGACGCCCACGACGATCAGGACGACCCCGACGACGCCCGTCACGTACTTGGCGTGCTGCTCGATCCACGTGGTGAACCACGTGCTGATGCCGCCCACCACGACGAACACGGCCATGAACCCGGCCGTGACCGAGGTCCCGACGAGCAGGGCCCGACGCACCGACGCCTGCTGGGTGTCGTCGCGGGTGGCCTCCATCCCGAGGAAGTACATGAGGTACGTCGGCAGCAGCACGAAACCGCACGGGTTGACGGCGGCGACCAGGCCGCGGAGGAACGACAGGCCCAGGTTCACGTTGCCGGCTTCACGACGCCGTGTTCACGGTGCGAGGTCCACGGCGGCGGTTCATCCCGCGAGCTCGGCGATCCGTTCGCGCAGCTCGGACCCCGAGATGGCCCCGCTCTGGGCGACCACTCGCCCTTCGGCGTCGACGAACAGCGTCACCGGGAACGCGACGATGCCGAGCGCGTCGGTGAGCGCGTACTCGGGGTCGCGCAGCAGTTCGTAGGTGACCCCGCGATCAGCGGCGAAGCGGACCATGACGTCGGCGGCGTCCCGCGGGTTGACGCCGACGAACCGCACGGCGTCGCCCAGGTCGTCGTGGACGGCGGCGAAGTCAGCGAGCTCGCGTGCGCACGGCGGGCAGGTCGAGTACCAGATGTTCACCACCATCGGCCGACCGTCGGCGGCCAACGCAACGGGTTCGCCGGTGGCGGTCCGGAGCGTCACGGCCGGGAAGCTGTCGGAGTCGAGTGGCGGGTTGGTCGGCGAGCCAGGCTCGACGTACTCGCCGGGAACGTCCAGCCTGACCTCGTCGTCGGCGGCCGGCTCGTCGCCGCTGACGGCCCGGCTCCACACGACCGCGCCGACGCCGCTGATGATGATCGCGACAGCGGCGATGATCAGGCGGAACCGTCCCGTCGCAGCCACACCAGGAGGCTACCGAGCGGCCTCCCGTGCCTGGTCGGCGGCTCGTGGCGCCCCGCCCCCGACCCGGGACGCCACGGGCTCCCCGATGGCACGCATGCGGCGCGTGACCTCGGCGCTCACCTGCCGCATCAGCGCGTCGGCAGGGCTGGGCCTCGTACCGTCGCCGTGTCGCTCGAGCTCGCTCATGCGACGGACCCGACGATGCCGAGCTCGTCGATGATCAGCTCGGGGCGCGGATGCTTGGGCGGGCGTCCGCACGGGCGCTTGTTGGTCACGATGCGGCCGTTGGCCAGCAGCTCACCACCCCACACACCCCATGGCTCCTCACGGGCCTGGGCGTCGGCGAGGCACGTCGCGGCCAGCGGGCACTTGCCGCAGATCGCCTTGGCGCGGGCGATGTCGATGATGTCGTCGGAGAAGAAGAGCGGCGTCAGGGTGCCATTGCCGTCGGCGCAGCGGGGGAAGGCGGGGCCGGCGGCGGCGGGACTCCGCTCCGGTCGTGGGAGGAGGTGGATGGCGTACATGTCGTTTCGTGTCCTGTATCTCGTGTTCGTCGCTGCTGTCGAATCCCGAAAACCAGAAAGGCCGCCGGGGGGATCCCGGCGGCCTCAGAAGGTTCTCGACATGGGTGCTATGTCGAGAGTCCCCCGAGGTGCCGGGTGGAACGCTTGGCCGTGAAGCCGTGGGAGGTGGCGTTGCCGAGGTCCCACGAGGTGGCGATGCCACCGGCCCAACCTGCGCCGAGCTGCGGGTCCACGGCCGGGACCACGCGCGCGGCGGACGGCATGACGGCCGGTCGCTGTTGCGTGTAGGTGGTCCAGGTCATCGGCTCGTTGCTCCTGCGGGATGTGAGGTGGAGTCGCTCGCGGGGTCGCGACAGGAGCAATCCAACTACGCGGCGCTGGGCGCCGTCAAGGGAATTGTGACGGACCCGTCACAGCAACGCGCGACGCGCTGGGCGTGTCGGTGCGAGCGCAACGACCGTTCCACCGACCGTCGCCTCCCGACGGTGGTGCGCCACTACGCGACGTCGGGGACCTCGTCGACGACGATCGGGGGCCGCGGGTGCACGGGCGGGCGGCCGCGCCGCCGCTTGATCGCGACGACCTTTCCCTCGATCAGGATCTCGCCGCCCCAGACGCCCCACGGCTCCTCGCGGCGCAGCGCGCCCTCGAGGCAGGCGGTGCGGATGACGCAGCGCGAGCAGATCGCCTTGGCCCGCGCGATGTCGTACGGGTCGTCGGAGAAGAACAGGTGGTTGAACGTCCCCCGACCGTCGGAGCAACGAGCCCAGCGGGCCGTGTCGTGCGTCGTGAGCGTGGTGAGCATCGACGTGTCCATTGCCTACGAGAGCGCGCACCGGCGCTCCTGAGACATGTCCGTCGCGAATTCCCTTGACGACCGCCTGCGGCGTCAGCCGGCGCGGACGTACTCGTAGCCGCTGGCCAGTTCGCGCCGCTCGAACTCGCCCGTGCGGCAGAGGTGCTCGAGGTGGGCGAACGTCTCGCTGTCGGCCATCGCGCCCTGCGCACGCGCCGAGAACAGGTGCGCCGACAGTTCCTGGACCCGAGCCGGACGGTCCAGTTGGTCGGCCGCATCCCGGAGCACCTGCAGGCGTTCGAGGTGGTGCTCCTGGATCGCCTTGGCCCGTCCGGCGAGGTCGTCGAACGGGTGGCCGTGGGCCGGCAGCACGGTCGACACCTCGGGGCCCAGCTGAGCCACCTTGTCCAGCGACTCGAAGAACTGCAGGAGCGGATCGCCGGTCGGGTCGAACCCGCCGATGTGCGGCGTGATCGTCGGCAGGACGTGGTCGCCCGACAGGAGCAACCGCTCCGTGGGATCGAACAGGCACAGGTGATCCGCGGTGTGACCCGGCGTGTGAACGGCGAACCAATCCCGACCGGCCAGCCGGATCGCCTCGCCGTCGTCGACCCGTACCGTCGGGCGCGGCGTGTGGAAGAAGCGCGGGAAGTGCATCGCCGCCCGCATCCGCACCCGTCTGGCGAACGGGACGACGTGGCCCTTGCCGCCCCACGGCGGCTCGTCCCACGGCATGCGCTGCCGGGCACCGACATCGGCGACGTCGGCGACGTCCGTCCCGTCCGCGACGTCGGTGACGTCGACGTCGGGCGGCTCGGCGCGGTCCCACATCAAGCGGAACTGGCGATGGGTGACGATCTCGGCGCCGGTCTCCTGGCGCACCCACGCCGCGCCGCCGAAGTGGTCGGGGTGGCTGTGGGTGATGACGACCGTGTGGACACGGCTGATCGGGATGTCCACGCTGGCCAACCGCTGCTCGATCGTCGTCAGCGTGGCCCGGCCCGGCAGGCCCGGGTCGACGATGGCGACGCCGCGCTCGTCTTCGAGGACGTAGCAGTTGGTGTGACCGAGACCCGGCATGTCGATCGGTAGCTGCAGGCGCAGGACGCCGGCGGCGATCTCGGTGACGTCGGTGCCAGCGGGCTCCTGCTCCTGGCGGCGGGGACGATCGGGCACCGACCCGACAGTACCGACCGTTCGGGGGTTCGGGGCGACCGGACGGCGTCGGACGGGCCCGGTGTGACGACAGGCCGGTCGACGACGCCCGATCGGGCGAGACTGGAGCGGTGGCGTGGGCCTCGTACGCACTCGGATGGACGCTCGGGTGGCTGCTGCTGTGGTCGACGCGCCCGCTGCCCGTCACGGCGGCCGGCGCCTCGGGTCGGCGGCGCCCGGCCATCGCCGTCGTCGTGCCGGCGCGCGACGAGGCGGCCGCGCTCCCCCACGTGCTCGGCCCGCTCATCGCCCAACTGCGGCCCGGCGACGAGCTCGTCGTGGTCGACGACGCGTCGGTCGACGGCACCGCCACGGTCGCTCGGTCCGCTGGCGCGGACGTGGTCGCCGCCCCGCTGCTGCCCGCGGGCTGGGTCGGCAAGCCACACGCCTGCTGGATCGGCGCCGGGACCACGACCGCACCAGTGCTCGTGTTCGTGGACGCCGACGTGCGGCCGGGTCCCGGCCTGCTCGATGGTCTCGCCGCCGCGCTCGCCGTCGACGCCGACGCAGTCGTGTCCGTGCAGCCGTGGCACGATGCACCACGACCCGCCGAGCAGGCCACCGTGCTGGCCAACGTCGTGGCCCTGATGGGCAGCGGCGGGTTCACCGTCGCCGGCCGGGCCGTGCCGACCGAGGTCGCGTTCGGGCCGGTGCTGGCCCTGCGCCGGCCGATCTACGACGCTGCGGGTGGCCACGCCCATCCGGACGTGCGGGCCAGCCTCGTCGAGGACATCGCGTTGGCCCGACGAGTCGGGCGCAGCTCGCTGCACACCGGCCGGCAGCTGGCGACGTTCCGGATGTACCCCGCCGGGCTGCGCCAGTCGCTGGCCGGGTGGTCGCGGACGATGGTCGCCGGCATCGGCGCCACCCGGTGGTGGCTGGCGCTGGCGATCACGGCGTGGGTCTGGTCGCTGGCCGGCGGTCCGTTCGCCGGCTGGCCGGCCTACCCGCTGAGCGCGCTCCAGGTCGGCGTGCTCGTGCGCCGGGCCGGGCGAGGAGCTGCCCTGGCCGGGCTCCTGTACCCGCTCGCCGTCCTCGCGCTCGTCGTCGTCGTCGCTGGCGCGGTCTGGAAGCGGGCCCGCGGCGCGACGACCTGGAAAGGCCGGCGCGTCGCCGCCGCGTGATCAGCGCACGTCGAGCAGGATCTTGCCGATGTTGGCGTTCGTCTCCATGTAGCGATGGGCGTCGGCGACGTCGGCCAGCGCGAAGCGCCGATCGATCACCGGTCGCAGCGCTCCCCTGGCGAACAGCGGCACGACCTCCTCGACGAAGCGCTGACTGATGGCCAGCTTCTCCTCCGGCGGACGCGAGCGCAGCATGGTCCCGATCCAGCGGGCCCGCTTCGCCATGAGGAGTCCGACGTTGACACTCGAGCGACCCCCACCGAGCAGCCCGACCTGCACGATCGACCCCTTCGAGCGCACGGCGCGCAGGTTGCGGTCGGCCTCCTCGCCGCCGACGACGTCGAGCACGACATCGACGCCGTCCGTCCGACCGTGCTCGGCGAGCGCCTCGCCGAGCGCCGCCGTCCAGTCGGCCGGGGATCGCTCGAGGACGACGTCGGCGCCGAGCGCACGGCACGCTGCGACCTTGCCGGGCGAGCACGTCGCGGCGACGTGCGCACCGATCACGCGAACGATCTGGATGGCGGCCGTGCCGACGCCCGACGCGCCGGCGTGGACCAACGCCCAGCGACCACTCGTCAGGCCGCCCTGGACGACGAGCGCGTCCCACGCGGTCAGGAAGACCTCGGGCACCGCGGCCGCATCGGCCAGCGCCAGACCGTCCGGCACCGGCATGGCCTGGCGAGCGTTGGTGGCGACCTGCTCGGCGTAGCAGCCGCCCGACTCGATGCCCATCACGGCGTCGCCGACCGTCCACTCGACGACGCGCTCGCCCAGTGCGGCGACCGTGCCGGCGTACTCCATCCCCAGGATCTCGGGCGCCGTCGACCCGGCGCGCCGCCGCGGATCGGCGTACCCGCCGATCCGCTGCAAGAGGTCGGCCCGGTTGAGGGCGCTGTGGTGGACGTCGACGACGATCTCGTCGGGGCCCGGCACCGGTCGTTCGGCGTCGACGACCTCGAGCACCTCGGGTCCACCCGGACTGCGGACGATGACGGCCCGCATCAACCGGTGGCCTCGGTGGCGGCCGCCTCACCGTCCGGTGCCTCGGCCGGCGCGTCGACGATGTCGGCGGGCGCGAACACCCGCTCGCGGTAGTAGCGCAGCTCGTCGATCGAGTCGCGGATGTCGTCCAGCGCGCGGTGCTGGCCGATCTTCTGCGGTCGGGCATGGCCGATCCGGGGGTACCAGCGCCGCACGAGCTCCTTGATGCTCGACACGTCGATCGACCGGTAGTGCAGGTAGTCCTCGATCTCGGGCAGGTAGGCGGCGAGGAAGCGGCGGTCGGTGCCGATCGAGTTGCCGCAGAGGGGAACCGACTTCGGCGCCGGCGCGTGCTCACGGATGAACGCCAACGTCTCCGCACCGGCGTCGGCCAGGGAGACCTCGGACGCCCGGATGGCCTCGAGCAGCCCGGACCGGGTGTGCATGTCGACGACGAACGGGTCCATCAGCGCCAGGACCTCGTCGGACTGGTGCACCACGAGGTCGGGCCCTTCCGCGACCACGGCGAGGTTGTCATCGGTGACGATCGTTGCGATCTCCACGATCACGTCGCTCGTGTGATCGAGCCCAGTCATCTCAAGGTCCATCCACACGAGCACGCCCCCCGACATTACCGGTGGCACGATGAGGGCATGGACGGGGTGTCGCGATTCGGGCGCCTGCTCACCGCGCCGGGCGTCGTCGAGCACTGCGAGCGCCGCGGCCGGTTCGGGTTCATGGCGTTCCACGGCGGCGCGCTCGAGCGCCAGACCGACCGCATCGCCCGCGCTGCTGCCGATGCGTCCGGCGCCTCGCTGTACATCGTCGAGCACCCGCCGCCGTCACCCGAGCACTTCCCGTCGACCGACGTCCGCCGCGATCAGTCTCCCGTGCTCCACGAGTTCTTCGACCACGTCGACGTCGTCGTCACCCTGCACGGCTATGGCCGCGAGGGCCTGTACACGTCGCTCCTCCTCGGCGGCAGCAACCGCGACCTCGCCGCGACCATCGGCGCCGCGCTCGCCCCGGCGCTGCCCGACTACGACATCGTGACCGACCTCGATGCCATCCCACGCGACCTGCGCGGGCTGCACCCCGGCAACCCGGTGAACGTGCCCCGGCTCGGCGGCGTACAGGTCGAGCTGCCGCCCAGGGTCCGCGGGCTGACCCCACACTGGGCCGATTGGTGGGCCGACTGGGACGGCACGTCGTTCGTGCCGCCGGCGGCCGCACTGGTCGCGGCGCTGGCCGAGGTGGCCTCGACGTGGTCGGGCGCATCGCCGTGATCCGCCGCGCCGTCACCGTCACCGCCGTCGCCGCGCTGTGGGGCTGTGCCGTGCTGTCGAGCTGCGCGTCGGGCGACGACGACACGCTGCAGCCGCTGCCGGCCGACGGGACCACGGGCGTCGCGACCTCCGAGGCGGCGTCGGCGCCGACGGTCCCGGCCGTGGGGGGTCCACCGACCACCGTGACCGGCGGGAGCTCGACGACACCCACGACCACGACCCCGACCACGACGACGGTGGCACGGGCGCCGAGCGGCGACTGGGACGGGGTGCGCTTCGACGTCGGCACGATCGACACGGTCAGCGAGCTCGACAGCTACCAGGCCATCGGCTTCGACCGCTACACGCTCAACGATCCCCAGCTCGGCACCGTCGACGCCGCCGGCTTCCAGTCCGAACCGGTTCGGGCGTGGTGGCAGGAGAGCCCGTTCGCCAACGTCCGGGTGCAACTGCGGACCTTCGTGCTCGACCCGGACGTCGAGGTGCTCGTGCTCGACGAGTCGGATCGCGCCGCAGCGTGCGTCACGGCTCCATCGTCGACGGCGACGCCCGGGTCGTCGACGACATCGGCACCATCGACGACGCCGGCGCGACCGGCGTTCGCGGCGTCCTGGCTACCAGCCGACGTGGGTGTGCTCGCCGACCCCGCCCGCTCGGGCGGCCTGGCGACGCTCACGTACTCCGATGCCGGGCTGGTCACCAGGATCCGCTTCACCCACGGCTGCTGACGCGCCCGCCAGGCGTCACGGTGCCAGGCGCTCGACGACCCAACCACCGGCGGCATCACGCCGGTACCTGACGCGATCGTGCAGCCGGCTCGGCCGGCCCTGCCAGAACTCGATCTCGTCGATACCGAGCTGCCATCCGCCCCAGAAACCGGGACGGGTCACGTCGCGACCCTCGAACTCGGCGGTGGTGACCGCGATCCGGTGGTCCAGGTCGGCCCGGTCGGCGATCACCTCGCTCTGCGGCGACGCCCAGGCCCCGATCTGGCTGTCACGCGGTCGCGAGTCGAAGTACTCGTCGCTGGCGTGGCGCGAGATCCGCGTCATCGGACCACGGACGCGCACCTGGCGGTGCAGGCCGAGCCACGTGAACACGCCGGCACCGCGCGGGTTGTCGCCGACCTGGCGGCTCTTCGGGCTGTCGTAGTTCGTGTGGAACACGAACCCGCCCTCGTCGGCAGCGCGCACGAGCACGTAGCGGGCATCGGGCCGGCCGTCGGCGCCGGCCGTCGCGAGGACCATCGCGTTCGGTTCGGTGACCCCTGCCCCGCTGGCGTCGTCGTACCAGCGCCGCCACTGGGCGACCGGGTCGGCGACGACGTCGGCGACGTCGAGCCCGGCGGTCTCGTACTGGACCCGCCGTGCGAAGAGCTCGCCGGCCACGTCGCGCGGGTTCATCGCGGGATCACCTGCGCCCCGCGCATGTAGGGGTACAGGACCTCGGGCAGCG